>JAIXQA010000002.1 GCA_027485915.1 Alphaproteobacteria bacterium
CATCTCACGATCCCTCCGCGGCACCAGAAACTAATACCGCCATCACTCAGGTCATTGACACCATCACCCACTCTCCATCATGACTAAGAGCGGCCCAACTCGGCCGCTCTTTTCAGTTTTAAGCGAAGCAGTTGGGGAATCGCACCATGACCGTGGATTGGTCGCTCTGTAAGTCGGTCAAGGCCTATGACGATGTCGACCTGACCCTTTTCAAGCGCACGATCCAACCCGCTCACCAGCCTGCAATCTTGCGCGGCTTTGCGCGCGACTGGCCGATTGTCCAAGCTGGCCTGAAATCAGATGAAGACGTGTGTGCCTATGTTGCCCGCCACGCGACCGACGCACCGGCCAATTGTTTCTTCGCGCCACCCGAAGTCAAAGGCCGCTTTAGTTATGGGCCGGACCTTCAACAATTCAACTTTGATGTTCGCTCTGCGCCTATCGAGACACTTTTGACGATCCTCTTGCGCTTAAAGGACGTGGAGAACCCGCCCAGCATGTATGCTGGGGCCCTGCCCTTGCAACAATTTTTCCCTGCACTTTCCATTGACTGCCCAATGCCCCTTTTGGGGCCAGAGGTAACGACCAAGGTCTCCCTTTGGATCGGCAATCAAACGCGAACCGCTGCGCATTGGGACTTACCTCAGAATTTAGCGTGTGTCGTGGCCGGTAAACGACGCTTTACTTTATTCCCGATTGAGCAATTGAAGAACCTTTATATTGGCCCACTTGACCATACATTGGCAGGCCAACCCATTTCTCTGGTTGATTTCGACAGTCCCGATCTCTTGACCTACCCGCGCTTTGCCAAAGCCATAAAAGCGGCCCGGATTGCGGAGTTGTCACCGGGCGACGTTCTTTATATGCCGAGCCTGTGGATCCATCATGTGACCTCCCTGACTCCTATTGGCATGCTGGTAAATTTCTGGTGGCGGGATGGACCGGAACACTTGGTGACCCCCAGCCTAACCCTGCTGCATGCCCTACTCACCTTGCGGGATTTGCCCAAAGCCGAAAAACAAGCTTGGAAGGCAGTCTTTGATCATTATATCTTCCAGACGGATGAAGACCCCATGGCCCATATTCCTGAAGTGGCGCGCGGGGTTTTTGGTCCAATCACCCCCGATAGCCTCGCAAAAATTAAAGATCGCCTACGCCAGTCGCTCGACATGGACTGACGAGCCTGCAGCTTTCCCGCATTTGGAGAATTCTTAAGGCCAAACTCCCTTGGTTGGCACGAAACCCGCAATCCTACTCCCAACACCGGCCGAGTGTGCCGGAAAGAGACAGATCTCAAGATCGTGGAGTAGAACATGGCACAGGCAAAGTATCTTATCGCAACTGCAGCCGCTTTGGCATTCATCCCAGCAATGGCCAGCGCGCAGCATGCGCCTTACGAAGTCCTGAATGGTCAAGTTCAAATGGGCGACGCTGTTGCTACCTTAAACGTTGAGTTTCAAACCGCCCAAGGCACCGCCGCCAACAATCTTTCTGCCGGCAACACCATGTCAGCTAAGGCTGTTGAGCAAAGCATGAATGTCACCAACACTCAAATGCTGCGTGGCACTGTCTCAGCCACCAATACTGTTACGGGCCAAAATGCACGCGGCGTGACCCAAAGCACCGCGGTCGCCCATGGCAATGCCGCTCAAGTTGAAGGTTGCTGCGCGACCATCGGCATTAACTCGACCCAAACCGCGCAAGCCGGCACAAAGATCACCGCCAAATCGACCATCAATGTAGGTTCGGCGGACTACATTGTCTCTGGCGCTCAAGCGACCTCCAACAGCTTCGGCAGCTTCACCAAAAATGGCTATACCCAAGGCAAAGTGACCCAAACAAGCGCAGCAAAGGTTGATGCTTCTTCGAAAGTCACCGCCTGCTGCAACAATGGCGCAATTTCTTCCAATGCCATTGGCGCTGCAAACTCCGCCCGCTGGGAAGGTGAATCGGCCACGATTTTCGCTGAAGTTGACCAAAAAAATACAGGCGACGTTGCCACGAGTTCGACAGTTGACGTGAAGAGCGCAACCAATGTTTCGAGCGGTGCTTCGGCTGCTGGGAACTTGGCCGAAATCCAAAACAAGTGGGGCTATGCTCAAATGGCTGGCTCGCAGGAAAATAGCGGCAATGTTTCTTCAAGCTCAGTTGTCAATTTGGATAATTTCGAAGGCTTTGCGATGACCGGTTCCAATTCGGTTGGCAACTCGGCTCTATTGTCAAACCTAGGTTCGGACGTTTCGATGTTCATGGACCAAAACAACAGCGGCAATGTCTCGGCAACCACCACCTTCTCGGGTGCCTCGGCTAATGGTGGCGTGGGCCAAGCGACATCCTCAGCAGTTGGTAACGCCATTACCGCTTATTCCTGCGCTTCGTGCGGCAATGAAAGCGTCCTAGTCGAAGGCCGCACCACTCAAACCAACAATGGCAACATCTCTGCTACCACGAACTTCAACGGTGGAAATATGGGCATGATCTCGGCAAGCGCATCAGCCATTGGCAATAGCGCAACCTTCGTGGCTCAACGCAGCGGCAACTAAACCTCTCGCAACGAGATACGAAAGAGGCGGCCCTCAAGGCCGCCTTTTTTGCGTTCTGATATCCTCACGACCTAGAGCAATTCCTCAGGTCGGACATCAAAGCTCTTGTTGCAATACTCGCAGCGCACCCGAATGAAGCCGTCAGCTTCAATCATTTCCGCTGCGGCCTCTGCCCCAAATTGCTTCAACAATGCCAAAATGCGGTCACTCGAACAGGTACAAGCTGTTTCAATCGGTTTTGCTTCAAATAAGCGCACGCCATCTTCGTGGAATAACCGAAAGAGCAAGTCACCAGCCGACAATTCGGCATTGACCAGTTCACGGTCTTCCAAGGTCTCAAACAGGATCGAGGCATGCTCCCACGCCATGGCAGTATCGCCGCGCGCACTATCGCCAGCGACTTGTTGGATCAAAGCCCCACCAGCCCGCCATTGCGACCGTCCAGTTGGCCCCTGCATCTCCGCGCTTGCGATGCGGATACGGGTGGGAATTTGTTCTGACTGCGCGAAATACAGTGCTGCGGCTTCGGCCAAAGTGTCACCTTCAAGCGCTACAGTGCCTTGGTAGCGGTCCATATCGTCACCTTGATCGACGGTCATGGCAAACAAACCGGGGCCAATTAATTCTGGCAAACTAGGATTGGCTGATTCAGCCAAAAGCTTGGCCAAGGCAACGCCATCAACATTGGCATAGCCGCGAAGGGCACCATTCGTGCGATATTCAGCGACGATAAAGCGGATCGGCCCTTCAAGCCCATTTTCACCCTGGACCTGAATGATCAGCTTGCCATCAAATTTGAGCGAAGCGCCGACTAAGGCAGCCAAGGTCAGCATTTCGCCTAAAAGCCGGGCCACACAATCGGGATAGTTGTGGCGCTGCAGGATTTCATCGACGGTCGCAGGCCCAAGACGGACAATTCGACCACGCACGGGCTCACCGTCGATTTGAAAGGCGGCGACTATGTCGTCAGCAGCAGCCATGAGGTCTGCATCAGGATCAGGAGGATTGACTTCAAATGTCATTGGCTCACCCCTTTTGCCAAGCACCATGTCAGAACAGCCTTTTGTGCATGGATTCGGTTTTCGGCCTCGTCAAAAATGCGACTCTGTGGCCCGTCCATAACCGCATTGGTCACTTCTTCGCCGCGATGCGCGGGTAGGCAATGTAAGAAAATTGCCCGAGGCTTGGCCTGTGCCATCAAAGCCTCATTCACTTGATAGGGTCCGAGCGCCTGCATCCGCTCACCCACATTGGTGTCTCCCATCGAAACCCATGTATCGGTCACCACGCAGTCAGCACCGGCTATTGCTTCAGCTGGGTCGTCATATACCTCCACGCTTGCCCCCGCGGCGCGCCCAGCAGCCAAAACAGCTTCCGAAGGACGGAACCCAGCCGGGCAGGCCGCAGCTACATGGAAGCCCAGTTTTGGGGCGGCATGGATGAAGCTGGTCAGTACATTATTGCCATCACCCGCCCAGGCGACTTTCGCCCCCTTTAACGTGATGCCAGCTTCTTCCAATGTCATAAGATCGGCCAAGATTTGGCATGGATGCGAGAAATCTGTCAAAGCATTGATGACCGGCACAGTGGCATATTCGGCCAGTTCTAAAAGGCTTGCATGACTATTTGCCCGTAAGGCAATGACGTCCACCATGCGCGACAGGACACGCGCGGTATCGGCGATTGATTCACCCCGGCCCAATTGGCTGGTGGCAGCATCCATCACCAAAGTCTGCCCGCCTAGTTGGCGCATTGCTGCGTCAAACGAAACGCGGGTACGGGTAGAGTTCTTTTCAAAGATGGCGGCGAGCACATGGCCAGCAAGCGGGGCATCGGCGTCAACTTTGCCCTTCGGCCAACCTTGACGCGCCTGTTTACGCGCATGGGCTTCATCGAGAATAGCCCTGACCTCCTCTGCGGCGAGGCTGTCAATATCGAGAAAGTGACGCATGGCGAAATGTCCAGTCAGGCCGACTTAAGCGGCAGCTTTGACCTCTGCCTGGGCAGCAGCCAAGGCTGCGTCCAGAATGGAGATGGCTTCAGAAACATCGTCTGGCGACACGATCAAGGGTGGGGCCATCCGCAACACATTTTGGCCTGCGGTGCCAACCAGCATCCCGCGTTCAAAGCACGATTGACGCACTTTGAGTGGGTCAATCGTCAGCTTCAAGCCAGCCAACAGACCCTTACCACGCACATCCACCACGAGGTCTGGATAGCGATCTTTCAGGCCAGCTAGAGACTGGTGAAGATGATTCGAAATATCCCGCACATGCTCAAGGAATTCAGGCTGGCTGATTTCGTCAAAGGTTGCGTGTCCAACAGCCATGGCCAAGGGGTTGCCGCCAAAGGTCGATCCATGCACGCCGCGAACCATACCGCTGGCCGCTTCTGTTGTAGCCAAGCAAGCCCCCATCGGGAAGCCGCCGCCCATGCCCTTCGCAACCGCCATCACATCTGGCGTGATGCCAGCCCATTCGTGGGCAAACAACTTACCTGTCCGGCCAGCACCAGATTGTACTTCGTCAAAAATCAACAAAATACCATGCTCGTCGCACAAATCGCGCAGCCCCTTTAAGCACGCATCTGGCACCGCGCGCACGCCGCCCTCGCCTTGAACCGGCTCTAGAATAATGCCGGCAGTTGTTGGGCCAATCGCGGCCTTTAGGGCTTCATGATCGCCAAATGGCAATTGGCGATAGCCCGGCAGTGGCGGGCCAAAGCCGGCCAGATAATTTGGGTTGGCCGCAGCATTGATCGCGCCATAGGAGCGGCCATGGAAAGCGCCCTCAAAGCCCAGAATCTCGATCCGCTCAGGGTTACCCTTCGCCGAATGATATTTGCGGGTTAGCTTTAAACAGGCTTCAATCGCCTCGGTACCGGAATTGGCGAAAAACACCACGTCCGCAAACGTCGCGTCGGTATATTTTTGGGCCAAGGAACGCTGCAGCTCTGTCTGGTACATATTGGACATGTGCCAGATTTTATTCGCCTGCTCCGTCAAGGCAGCCACTAATTTAGGATGGCAATGTCCAAGGCTATTGGTCGCAATCCCTGCGATAAAATCGAGATAGCGCTTGCCCTCAGCCGTAAAGACTTCAACGCCTCGCCCTTGCACGAAATCGGCTGGAGCGGGGGAATAGACGGGCATTAACGGGGCAGCGCTCACGGATCAGTCTCCAAATTATGATTTTGTCCGAAGAGAGCAAACGAAAAAGGGCCTAGCAGCTGCTAGGTCCCTCGTTCGAAACCAAGTCGGACAAGAGCCTTTTACAGCCTTATGCGCGCATGCGCCACCCCGTCTTGAACACACGCCAACAGGTAAAGATCAGAATAAGGCTAATCAGCCCTGTAGAGATCGCGCTCGTCATCAAGTCAGCATCGGCATGGCCGGTGAAACCATAACGGAAGCCATCAATCAGATGAAACACGGGGTTCCACAAAGACAAAGTATGGAAGGGTTCTGGCAGCACTTTGATGGAATAAAAAGTACCCGACAAGAAGGTCAAAGGCGTGATTAAGAAGCTGGTGACAAAGGCCAGATTATCGAACTTGTCAGCCCAGATGCCGCCCAAGACACCAAACGCTCCAAACATGATCGCCCCAGTCAAGCCGAAATAAAGCGTCCAGCCGATATGTTTCGGGATCACATTGGCAAAGATTGTGATGGATACCGCCATCGCCAGCGCCACCAAGAGTCCGCGTGTTGTTGCCCCTGCGATGAAGCCAGCGGTCAGCTCACCCGCCGATAAAGGTGGCATCAAGAAGTCGACGGTCGTGCCTTGAACCTTCGCCACAATCAAAGACGATGACGAATTGGCAAAGGCGTTTTGAATGATCGACAGCATGATTAGGCCAGGGGCCAAGAAATCGGCAAACGGGATACCGCTCATCATCCGTTTGTCCGCACCAAAAGCCATGACAAAAACCACCATCAACAGCCAAGTTGAAACAACGGGACCAAAAATCGTTTGTACCGCGACTTTCCAGAAACGGCGCACCTCGCGCAAATAGAGGGTTTGCAGGCCGATCCAATTCAAAGCGCCATAGGCGCGCGGTGCGGGGGGAGTCGCAAGCTGTGTCATGACACTAGTTTGGCCTCACAGCGCTGTGAAGGAAAGGCCTTTCGCACACCAAACCCTGTCCTTGCGCGGCAAACTTGCCTAGTTTGTGCATCATGAATTCATTCTTAGAAGCCCTCGCCCACCCAAGCCGACCCTTGGTGATGGGCGTAATCAATGCCACACCCGATAGTTTTTCCGATGGCGGCCAGTTTATGTGCCCCAAGGCTGCCCTCGAGCAAGCACGCAAGTTGATTGCGCAAGGGGCAGACATTCTTGACATAGGCGGGGAAAGTACACGGCCAGGCTCTGATCCTGTCGATACCGGAGAAGAGCTTGCGCGAGTCTTGCCGATCTTAGAAGCGATCCGGCGCGAAAGTTCGATTGCGATATCCATAGACACACGTAAGCCCGAGGTTGCCCGCGCCGCTGTTGCCGCAGGGGCCACTTGTTGGAACGATGTTTCAGCATTGACCTTTGCCCCAGAGAGCCTTGCGACCGCTGTGGAACTGGATGTGCCAATTGTGCTGATGCACGCCCAAGGCGATCCCAAGACTATGCAGCAAGACCCCCAGTATCGAGACGTAACGGGCGAAGTCTTGAACTTTCTAGTTGGGCGTATTGGGCACGCGATCCAAGCCGGCTTGAAGCTCTCCAACATCATTGTCGATCCAGGCATTGGTTTTGGCAAAACCCTAGAACACAATCTGACTTTATTGCGGGACTTACCGCGTGTTGTCGCATTGGGTCGCCCGGTATTGGTTGGCGCTTCGCGCAAGCGCTTTATCGCTGCGCTCGACCAAGGCGCGGAGGTGGGCGATCGGTTGGGAGGTTCTGTTGCAGCAGCTCTTTTTGCTGCCCAGCGTGGCGCCAAAGTTCTGCGGGTGCATGATGTGGTTGAAACACGCCAAGCTCTAACGATCCAAGCCGCCCTGCTCAACACATAAGGCCAGGGGCTGGGAATGAAATTCATCCAATCGATGCACCAAGAGGCGAATACATGACGACTGATCCAAAAGGCCGTGTTTTGATCGTGGCTGGTAGCGATAGTGGTGGCGGTGCCGGCATTCAGGCCGACATTAAGGCTGTCACCGCACTGGGCGGCTTTGCGATGACAGCTGTTACCGCCATCACCGTGCAGAATACGATGGGCGTATTTGACGTGCATCCGATTCCCCTCAAAGTAATCCGCGATCAAATTTCCTGTGTGGCAAGTGATTTGGGCGTCGATGCCGTTAAAACCGGAATGCTGGGTAGTATTGAGACCGTCGAAACGGTTGCCGAAGCGCTGGAAGCATACACGGACTCAGTACCCCGTGTGATAGATCCCGTTATGGTGGCCAAGGGCGGGCATCCCCTGTTGGAGGATAAGGCGGTCGCGGCCGTCAAAAGCTTGATGATCCCACTGGCAGGCCTGCTAACTCCCAATGCCCCAGAAGCAGAGCGCCTTGCCGATGTATCGGTTGACGGCATCAATGGCCAGCGCCGGGCGGCTGAACGCTTATTGCGTTTGGGTGCGACTGCTGTTCTGGTCAAAGGTGGCCATATTCCAGGTGCTCGCTTCACCGACCTTTTGGCGACACAAAAGGGCGAAGTCTTCTTTGAAGCAGAGCGGATTGATACCCGTTCGACCCATGGCACTGGCTGTACCTTGGCCAGTGCTATTTCCGCGTTGCTCGCGCAAGGCGTCGAGCTTGAAGAAGCGGTGGAGCGCGCCCGCGCTTATTTGGTTGAGGCGATCAAGCGCGCGCCTGGCTTTGGCAAAGGCCACGGCCCCCTTAACCATGCTTGGCCCGTCCAGAAATGAGTGACACCTTAGAGACCCGCGTCATCGATATGGTGCGTGCTAGCCCAAAAGTGATGGAAGTGCTGACCCTTGTGCGGGGTGCCAATCTGCCGGATTGGCGCCTCGTTGCTGGCTCCATCTATGGCACGGTCTGGAATGGCTTGACGGGAAGGCCCGCCGACTATGGCATCAAAGACTATGACATTTGCTACTTTGATCCTGACACCTCGTGGGACGCGGAAGACCGCATCATCAAGGCCGTAGATCAGCTTTTGCCGGAAACTTTGAAGCCTCTGGTCGAAGTGCGCAACCAAGCCCGCGTCCATTTGTGGTTCGAGCAACGCTTTGGCAGTCCCTATGCGCCTTTGAGCTGTACGGACGAATCGCTTGAACGCTATTTGTGTTTCAGTGATGCGGTAGCCGTGCGGCTTGAAGCCGATGACAGCATCAGCCTTGCAGCGCCCTTTGGGCTGGAAGATTTGTTTGCTATGCACTTGCGGCCAAACCCGAAACGTGGGGCGACCGGCAATACCAAAGCCAAAGTGGCGGGCATTCAAGCCCGCTGGCCGGAAGTTCAATTTAAAGAAGTCTGATATGCGCCAATTTCTCGTCGATGCCTTTGCAGCAAAGCCCTTCACCGGAAATCCGGCCTGTGTGGTAGAGCCGTTTGATGTCTGGCCAGATGCGCCTTGGATGCAGGCATTGGCGATGGAGAATAATCAGGCGGAGACAGCCTTTCTCCTCAAGACAGACGACCCAGCCCGCTTTGGCCTGCGCTGGTTTACCCCTGCGGTTGAAGTCCCACTGTGCGGCCACGCAACCTTGGCTGCAGCGCACATTTTGTTGCGGGAGATGGGCGTTCAGCTTCCCGTCCTGACCTTTGACACCATGAGCGGTCCGTTGATGGTGCGGGCGCTTGACGACGGCCAGCTTGAGATGAATCTTCCTGCCAATCGCCCTGTCCAAATTGAGACTCCCGCAGGTTTAGCAGAAGCCGTGGGTGCCGAAATCGCCGAAACTTGGGTCGGCAATTATGCCGTTACCATTGTTAACAATGAGACTGTGCTACGCGGGCTTAAGCCAAACCATGCTGAGATCGAACGGATTTGCACCGAGGATCTGATCCGAGAGCGGGGCAATCTTGTGGTATCTACCCTCGCCGATCCGGGTGCCGACTACGAAGTCGTCAGCCGCTTTTTTGCGCCGGGCTCCGGCATTGCCGAAGACCCCGTGACTGGCTCTGCCCATTGTATCATTGCACCCTTGTTCTCCGACAAATTGGGCAAGGCGAAAATCGCATATTTCCAAGCCTATCCAGGTCGCGGCGGCGCGATGACATGTGAAGTTGTGGGTGACCGCGTGCTCTTGCGCGGCACGGCTGTGACTGTACTCGACGGGCAATTGCGGGTTTAGCCCTCTTTCTTGTTCAGCCACTTCCCCCTAAACCCGTGGTCAAATTGTTGGAGACGAGTGATGGCAAATCCTGAGTGGAAGCGTGTTGAAGCGCATATGAACCGGGTCTTCCGTACAAAGGACGTGATCTTAAAGCCACGCGCCGGAGTGAAGGATTCCATGGAAGTATATTTGGGTCCTGAATTCCTAGGTACTGTTTATATCGACGAAGATGAAGGTGAGACCTCGTACATCTTTGAAATGGCCATTCTGGATATTGATCTGGAAGACTAAAACCCTTCCCGAACGAAAGAGTGGAAGACGCCCGCCCCAGACACGCTGCGGCGGGCTTTTCTTTGCCGCGTTTACAGGACACTCAACATGCTGGCGACCAAGGGGTGGCGCACGATGTCGACATCAGCTAACCGCACCACCGCTACATCGTCCAGCCGATCCAAAGCATCCGCAATTTGGCCAAGCCCAGAAAGCTCTGGCAGCAAGTCAGTCTGGGCAGGGTCGCCAGTCACCACCATGGTTGAATGCCAACCCAAGCGGGTGAGCAGCATTTTGAGTTGGCCATAGGTGCAGTTTTGCGCCTCATCAATTACCACAAAGGCATTGTTGAGGGTTCGACCGCGCATAAAGCCAATGGGGGCAATTTCGATTAGCCCTTCAACCATCATGGTTTTCAGGCGCTTGGGGCTCAATCGATCTGAGAGCGCATCCATCAGTGGCCGCAAATAAGGGGCGAGCTTTTCCTCCATATGGCCCGGCAAGAAACCAATGGATTCGCCTGCTTCGACCGCAGGTCGCGACAAAACAATGCGCGACACCCGGCCTGCTTCAAGGGCTTCAACAGCCTTTGAGATCGCCAGATAGGTCTTACCTGTACCGGCTGGGCCAATCGCGACCACCAGCGGGTTAGAATCAATCGCGTCTAACAATCTTTCTTGGCCTGCCGTACGTGGCTTTACCTTTTTCAAGAAGCTTTGATCCCGGTCCAGCCCATCATCTTGCGCCGTTGGGTTCCAGCCAAACAGCGCGCGTACATTCGATTCTTCCTGCGTGTAAGAGCCATGTTTCGAGCCCCCTAAGCTGTGCGATTGACGCGACTGCTCTGCTTGATCACGGGTGCGACGAACTGCTGGGCGTTTAGCCATAGACATGCTCCTTCAGGACTTGCTTCATGGAAACAAAAAACGCCGCAGACCTGGAGGCTGCGGCGCGCATAGAATTGTTGATTTTCAACAAGACGCTCAGAGAGCCAACCCATAGGTTGGCAGGGTCTGGATCAAGAATGGTCGCGCGTGCGATCACTGAACCCCCATATCGCGTAAGCGTCGAAGACCTCCCCGACCTTGCCGCGAATCTCTGTTGCGATGTCATCCTAGCAGAGTAAATGAGTTGTTAACGTCACAAATTCTTATCGAAAGGAAATATTCCATGCGCTTTATTCCAGGTGCCTATTCTTTGGGCGATGCGACCCCCACACTGCCCGCGCCGGGCGATTACTGGATCGCGCCCAATGCGATAGTGATTGGCAATTGTATCCTCCATCACAATTCAAGTGTCTGGTTTAACGCTGTTTTGCGCGGCGATAACGACCCGATCACTATTGGTGAAAACTCCAATATTCAAGATGGTGCCATCCTTCACACCGACCTTGGCATTCCGCTCACCATTGGAAAGAATGTCACCGTGGGCCATTTGGCCATGCTCCATGGGTGCGAGATCGGCGATAACAGTTTAATCGGCATCGGGGCGGTGGTGCTAAATCGGGCAGTGATTGGCAAAAATTGTATCATTGGTGCCAAGGCGCTCATCCCAGAAGGCAAAGTGATTCCCGACAACTCGCTCGTCATGGGTGCGCCGGGCAAAGTGATTCGCGAAGTCCGTCCCGAACAAGCCCAATTCCTAACCGGTTCTGCCATGCATTATGTCGAGAATTGGAAACGATTTCACGCAAGCTTGAAGCCAGTTCCTGCATCCTAAGCCATAGCGTCACATGGTTGGAATAAAACTCGGCTATCCCCCAGATTATTATTGGCCCACTGGAGGGAAGCGTGATGCGTGCCGCTAAATATGTTTTTGCGCCGGCCTGTTTAGGTCTGTTTTTGGCTGGTTGCGCAACGGAGATGCCGATTGCCGAGCGCATTGCCCGGGCAACGCCCGCTGTAAATGTTGTGGCGCGTGGTGAGACTGTGCCCGTTGGTTCAGCCAATCAAGATGCGGCCGATGATCCTGCGATCTGGCGCAACCCGTCGCGTCCCCAAGCCAGCTTGATTGTGGGGACCGACAAGAAGGCTGGGCTTTATGTCTATGATTTAGAGGGCAAGATCCGCGACTTCTATGACGCGGGTCGGGTTAATAACGTAGATTTACGGGGCGAAGTCGCCGTTCATGGCACGACCCGCCTTTTGGTTGCAGCGAGTGACCGCAACGACCTTATGCAAGCCAAAATCGCACTATTCACCCTAGACCCTGACAGCGCCAAACTAACCCCAATGGGCACTATTCCTGCTGGTGCAGGTGAAGCCTATGGTATTTGCCTAAGCCGCAACGAAACCACACTCTATGCCTTTATGGTTTTGAAGGATGGCACCATTCACCAAATCGCCTTGGATTTGGCGGGCCCCTCTCCCACAGGCCAGATCGTGCGTACGATGAAGCTTGCGACTCAATCGGAAGGCTGCGTGGTCGATGAGCAAACCCAACGCCTATATGTCGCGGAAGAGGACATCGGCCTGTGGCGCTTTGACGCCCGTCCAACAGGCTCTACGATCGCCACAAAGATTGCAGCCGCCGATGGCAAGAATATCGTCGCCGATGCCGAAGGTGTGGCTCTAGCCGAGGGCCCGGGAGATGCGCGCTACATCCTCGTTTCCAGCCAAGGCGACAATGCTTATACGATCTTTCGGGCCAGCGATGAGAGCTATGTTGGCCGATTTAGGATCAAAGCTGGCACCTTTGGCGCTACCGAGGAGACCGACGGGATTGAGTTAATTGTCGGCGATTTTGGCCCAGCCTATGCCGGCGGTCTGTTTATTGCGCAAGATGGCATGCAAGCGGGCGGAGCTCAAAACTTCAAACTTGTGGCTTGGGATGACATCAAAGCCGCCATCGGGCTGCCACACTAACTTCAAAAAAAATCAAGCGCCTGACCTAAATCAAGCGCTTGAATGACTCTGGAATCCAAAGGCCGGCAAGCCTTAGATCGCGCCGTGGCAAGCCTTGAAGCGTTTGCCCGATCCACAAGGACACGGGGCGTTACGCGGCGTTTCGAGCCAAGCGCGCGGCATGTCGCCCAAGGGCGATGGCACCAAATCATCTGCCGCAGCACCCATTTCATCCAAGCCGGTATCAGGCAAGGGATGGCTCGACAGCCAATTGGGATTCAAACCTAGGCCATCCCCAATCCCAGCGCCAAATCCGCCATCAATCGTGGCTCGGGTTGGATCGAAATCCGGTGGCAATATAGGTTGATCTGGTTGGACCAATTGCACATTCATCAAGAAGCGTGTGACGTCGGTACGCAAATCGGTACGCATCTTCTCAAACATGGAGAAAGCATCGGTCTTATATTCGATGAGCGGGTCGCGCTGACCATAGCCGCGCAAATGGATAACCGAACGCAAATGATCAACCTGGCCCAAATGTTCGCGCCATTTGAGGTCGATGGTTTGCAGCAGCACTTGCTTTTCGATGTAGCGCGATTGCTCTTCGCCCATCAGCGCGACTTTTTCTGCCCAAGACTTATCTGAAGCGTCGATAATGGCTTGGCGGATATCATTATCATCAACGCCTTCTTGAGCGGCCATTTCCTTGGCAGGAATCTCCAAGCCCAAAATGTCCTTCACCTCTGCCTCGAGTCCCTCGGTATCCCATTGCTCGGGCAAGAGCTTTGCTGGCATATAATATTCACACAGCGTATCGATCACTTCGTGACGCATATGTTGCACGGTTTCTTCGACATCTTCGGTGCGCATAAATTCCTTGCGCTCTTCAAAGATCTGCTTGCGCTGATCATTGATAACGTCATCATATTTGAGCAAATTTTTGCGGATTTCGAAGTTGCGGGCTTCCACGCGCTTCTGGCTGATTTCCATCGCCTTATTCATCATGCGCTCTTCAATGGGCTCATCCTCGTCCACCTTTAGAACACGCAGGATGCCAGCCATACGCTCACCGCCAAAAATGCGCAAAAGGTCATCATCGCAGGAAATGTAGAAGCGGCTCTTGCCAGGGTCACCTTGGCGACCAGTCCGACCGCGCAGCTGGTTGTCGATGCGGCGGCTTTCATGCCGCTCAGTCCCCAACACATAGAGCCCGCCCAATTCCATCGCTTTCGCTTTTTTGACGGCGATATCGGCCATGATTTCATCATGCAGGCTTTTGAGCTCAGCTTCCGTCATCGCCCTGCCCCAAGCAGCTTCACGGGTGCGACGCTCCTTCTCAAGGCGCATTTCTGGATTGCCCCCCAGCTGAATATCGGTCCCGCGACCAGCCATATTGGTCGCGATCGTCACAGCGCCGGGCACCCCAGCCTCTGCAACGATTTCAGCTTCTTCAGCATGCTTGTGTGCGTTCAACACCGAGTGGGGAATGTTTTCTGCTGTCAGCAAGGCAGAAATTGTTTCAGACTTTTCAATCGAGGCCGTGCCCACAAGGATGGGCTGGCCGCGTTCATAGCATTCGCGAATATCGCGCATAATGGCTTTGTGCTTACCGGCTTCATTCTGATAGACGACGTCGTTCTCATCAATCCGGGCAACCGGGCGATTGGTTGGGATTTCCACCACTTGGAGATTATAGATGTCTTCAAATTCGGCCGCTTCGGTCTGGGCCGTACCGGTCATGCCGCCAAGCTTCTCATAGAGGCGGAAATAGTTTTGGAAGGTGATAGAGGCCAAGGTTTGGTTCTCTGGTTGCACCGGCACTTGTTCTTTCGCTTCGATGGCCTGATGCAGCCCTTCGGATAAGCGCCGTCCGGTCATCATCCGTCCGGTGAATTCGTCGATCAGAACCACTTCATCGTCTTTGACGATATAGTCTTTGTCGCGCGTGTAGAGCACATGGGCGCGGAGCGCTTGGTTAGCATGGTGTACAGTTGTTGTATTGACGGCTTCATAGAGCGCGCCTTCCAAGAGACCACGTTCGCGCAGCAAATCTTCGATACGCTCTGAGCCCTTTTCGGTATAGACGGCTGAACGTTGCTTCTCATCATGCTCATAATCGTCTTTGTCGAGCAGATAGATGAGTTCATCCATCGCGCGATAGAAATCAGAGCGATCATCGGTTGGTCCGGAAATGATCAAAGGCGTGCGCGCTTCATCGATCAGAATGGAATCGACTTCGTCCACAATTGCGAAATGGTGATCGCGTTGAACCATTTCATCGAGTGCGTATTTCAGATTATCGCGCAAATAATCAAAGCCAAACTCGTTATTGGTGCCATAGGTGATGTCTTTGGCGTAATTGATCCGGCGCTCGCGGTCATCTAGGCCTGGCACGATCACGCCCGTTTCCATGCCGAGAAAGCCGTAGATGCGGCCCATCCATTCGGCGTCGCGCTTGGCCAAATAGTCGTTGACTGTCACAACATGTGCGCCTTTGCCTTGCAAGGCATTGAGATAGACAGGCGCGGTTGCCACCAAGGTCTTGCCTTCACCGGTGCGCATTTCTGCAATCGCCCCTGAGTTTAGGACCATTCCACCCACAAGCTGCACATCATAATGACGTTGACCAATCGCACGGAAGGCGGCCTCCCGGACAACCGCAAAAGCCTCATCCAAAATATCATCAAGGGTCGCACCGGATGCTAGCTTGGCCTTGAACTCGTCCGTCTTGCCGCGCAGCGCGTCGTCGCTGAGCGCTTTGATGCCAGCCTCCAACGGATTGATCCGCTGCTCAACCCGCTGGATCAAAGACTTCACGCGGCGCTCGTTTGAGGAACCAAACAGCTTCTTGACGATATTCAACATGAATTTCCGGCCTGACCTGCGCCGGAAGCTCCGGCAATAATGGAGCCTTGCAGATCTGATGCATCAGATCTGCAAGGGGCGCGAAAGCCGCGCCAAAGCAACTCGTTTGGTCCGTGAGGTAAGAACGCGGCGAAAGCATGTCAACGCGCGTCCATGCACTGCACGACAAAAAGGTGCTTTATGCTCTCCCTTGCCAGCGTTTGCGTGCTAGGTCATGGGGAAAAATCAGGGAGAGAAACATGTCATATGAATTTTGTAACACAGAAGTGGCAGGCCGGGTCTTAGTCGTGACCATCAACCGCCCCGAATCCATGAATGCCCTGCATCCGCCCGCCAACGCCGAACTGGCAGAGGTGTTCGACGGGTTTGCCGCCAATCCTGATCTTTGGGTTGCGATTATCACTGGTGCCGGTGACCGCGCCTTTAGTGCGGGCAATGACCTGAAATACCAAGCCTCGGGTGGTAAAATGTATGTGCCCGAAAGTGGCTTTGCCGGTCTGACAAGTCGATTTGATCTGACAAAGCCCGTGATCGCGGCAGTAAACGGCATTGCAATGGGGGGCGGGTTTGAAATCGCGCTGGCCTGCGACTTGATCATCGCCTCTGAAAATGCAGTTTTTGCCTTGCCAGAACCAAAAGTCGGGCTAGCCGCTTTGGCGGGAGGTTTGCATCGATTGCCGCGCCAGATTGGGCAGAAACAAGCTATGGGCATGATTTTAACGGGCCGCCGGGTAAGTGCTGAAGAAGGCCGGACTCTGGGCTTCGTCAATGAAGTGTCAGCCCCCGGTGACCTTTTAGCACGGGCCCACGCGTGGGCGGATATGATTGTCGAATGCTCGCCCACGTCTATCCGCGCATCAAAGGAGGCCGTCTATCGCGGCCTTGATGAGCCTACACTTGAAGCCGCTTACCGAGGCCAAACCAAATATGGCGAGATCAATGCCATGTTTAAGTCCCCTAATTTGATCGAAGGGCCGATGGCGTTTGCACAAAAGCGCAAGCCACAATGGACAGGCTGAACGCTATTTTCACTTGCCCAGCCTGCGGCTTCGCGCCAAACAAAGGGCAAACCAAGTGTAAATCTTGCGACGGGGAGTTCTTAAATGGCCACAGCGGCAGCTGAAGACCGGTTTGACTATATCATTATTGGCGCAGGCAGCGCTGGCTGTGTGCTTGCCAATCGATTGAGCGAAGACCCTTCGGTGCGTGTTTTGGTGCTGGAGGCCGGCGGGCGGGACAATTCTTTCCTCGTCCGCATGCCCGCTGGGGTTGGCACCCTGATCAAGGGCAAGAACGCCCATAATTGGGCATTCACAACCGAGCCTCAAACCAATCTGAACAGCCGCCCCCTCTACTGGCCGCGCGGAAAAGGCTGGGGTGGGTCGAGCTCTATTAACGGCATGATCTATATTCGCGGTCATGCCCGCGACTATGACCAATGGGCACAAATGGGGTTGAAGGGATGGAGCTTTTCTGAAGTCCTGCCTTATTTCAAGCGCTCTGAAACTTTGGAAACTGGCGGCGATGCCTTTCACGGCTCAACCGGGCCTTTGCATGTCTCGTGGGGCAAATCATCTAACCCGCTCTATCATGCACTGGTGGAATCTGCGGTCCAAGCCGGCCATAAGAAGTCGGACGACTTCAATGGCTATGACCAAGAAGGCTTTGGCGCTTACCAATTGACCGTCAAGGATGGGGAGCGTTGGTCTGCGTCGTTTGCCTATCTCAAGCCTGCCCTTTCCCGCCCTAATCTTGCGGTGCGAAGTCACGCCCACACCACAAAGCTTCTGTTTGAGGACAAGGTCTGTATCGGCGTTGAATATGCCCATGATGAAAAGTCCCCCCGCTCACGGGTTTATGCCACCAAGGAAGTTTTGGTCTGTGCCGGGGCCGTGCAATCGCCACAAATTCTGATGGTGTCAGGCATTGGTCCCGCTGAATCCTTAAAACGCGTCGGTGTCGATGTGCTGGTTGACAGCCCGGATGTTGGTCAAAATCTGCAGGACCATTTGGACGTGCTACTTTTGCAGAATTGCACCCAACCCATCACCGCCTTCTCGCTTAATCGCGGCCTGAAACAATATCTGACTGCCTTGACCTATTTGTTCCGCAAGGAAGGCTTAGGTCGTGAAAATTTCTTGGAATCGGGAGGCTTTGCCAAATCCCGCGAGGGCCTCGATAGGCCGGACCTGCAATTCCATTTCGTCAATGCTTTGGTGCAAGACCATGGCAATGTGGCCGCGACGCAAGATGGCTTTTCGCTGCATGTCTGCCAGTTGCGTCCCGAAAGCCGGGGTGAGATCAGCTTGGCCAGCGCCAATCCTTTTTCGGCCCCCAAAATCGATCCCAATTATCTGGCCACCGAAGAAGACAGGCGCGCTTTGCGCGAAGGCTTGAAAATTGGCCGTCAGGTTTTAAGCCAACCTGCCCTGTCGCCCTATCGGGGTGAGGAGTTTAAGCCCGGTGCCCATGTGCAAACCGATGACGAGATTGATGCTTACATCAAGGCCACAGCGGAAACGATTTATCACCCCATCGGCACCTGCCGCATGGGCACAGATAAGGCCTCGGTTGTGGACAAGGATTGCAAAGTTCGCGGCGTGAAGAACCTTCGGGTTGTCGATGCGTCCGTGATGCCGACCCTGATTGGTGGCAATACCAATGCCCCTACCATGATGATTGCCGAGAAAATCTCCGACCACATTCGTGGCAAGAAATTCTTGCCCGCCGAAGACGTCGCCGTCGCCTAACAACCAGCCCCCCACCATGTCTTCCTCGCCGAAACGAAGTGGCGCGCGGGGACCTCATGGGACTTTGTGGCACAAGGCCTGGGACGCGGCGGCGCTGTTCGGGATGACATCGCTGAGCATAGTTTTTTCCGTCTAGAGGGCTTTGGTGCAGGCTTTGCCTGCCCTAAAGGCCAACTTCGATTGTTCGCGGGCGATTCAAAGCGGTTTGGTGAGACAGAAGGATCACCAAAACTGCATCCAGATAGAAAGCCCAACAAATGGAGCCACCAACACCCATAGCCCCGCGCGGAAAACCACCGGGGGTGTGCCTTGTGCTTGGCTAGAGCAAGCAGAGGGGCCGGGGCGCGTGGTCCGCGCCAAATAGAGTGGGCCAGATTAACGGACTGGCCCGGAATACGACGCAAAC
>JAIXQA010000022.1 GCA_027485915.1 Alphaproteobacteria bacterium
ATTGAGGCGGCCAATGGCGTGATCTTGCTCGGCTGGTCGACGGCGTTTTTGATCACCGTGATCGGCCGTCTGCGCGCGCTTGAGCATGAATGGCTGGACCCGCATCAGGACAAGAAAAGGGGGCTTTAGTCCTTTCGATGTGGGTTCACAAAGATCGCCTCAACCTCGGTCTCAAACAAAGCCGCCATTTTGAACGCCAGATCCAGCGACGGGTCGTGCTGGTCGGCTTCTATTGCAATAATGGCTTGTCGCGAAACCCCTAAGGCCTGCCCAAGATCGGCTTGGGTCAGGCCTTTGGCGGCGCGTAAGGCACGCACATGATTGATCATTTTGTCGCCTTACGGGCAAAGGGGGCCACAAGGGCAAAGCAGGCCCAAAACAGCGGGTAAATCATCCAGCCCGGCACATGGGCAGCCCCCGCATAGCTTTCGGCAAAGCCCCAAGCTGAAAAGAGCGCCATCGCGATACCCGAAGCGAGAATGAATTGCCGCGCCAAAAAGGCGCCGATGAATTCGTCGCTGTCGCGGATCATCACCAAGGTTGCCCAAATTTGTCCCGCTATTGGCAGACTGACTAAAGCAGTCAAACCCCAGCGGGCAGGGATGGGCAGGCCGTCCATCAAGCCCGCAATCGCCCCAGCATTGATGAGAACATAGAGCCCCATAAAAAGCATCGTACGGGTGATATAGGTCTTGGCTTGCGGTGTTTGTTCCATGGCAATTGCCTCCTGAATGTCAGGTATACCTAACATCCGCGAAATGTCAGGTCAAGCTGACATTTGCGATTTCTTGCACCTTACCGGACCCTGCAAAGTTGCATCGCGCGCGATTGCCCTCTAACCAGTTCCCGACATAATAAGTCGGTAATACGACGGACAGCTCTAGGGGCATACGGACCAAGATGTTTGATAAGATTCTGATTGCCAATCGCGGCGAAGTTGCAGTCCGCATCATCAAGACCTGTCGGCGTATGGGCGTGAAAACCGTCATCGTGTTTTCCGAAGCCGACCGCGATTCCATGGCGGTTGAGATGGCTGACGAAAAGGTCTTTATCGGTCCGGCACCGGCGTCTGAATCCTATCTGGTGATCGATAAGATTATTGCCGCCGTCAAAGAAACAGGGGCCCAAGCCGTCCACCCAGGCTTTGGCTTCTTGTCGGAAAAGGTTGAGTTTGCCCAGCGCTGTGCCGATGAGGGGATCGTCTTTATCGGTCCAAACCCACACGCCATTCACGCCATGGGCGACAAGATCGAAAGTAAGAAGACCGCAGCGGCTGCGGGTGTTTCCTGCGTGCCCGGCCATATTGGCGAGATTGCCGACACCGCCCATGCGGTCGCGATTTCGGAAGAAATTGGCTATCCGGTCATGATTAAGGCCTCAGCCGGCGGTGGCGGTAAAGGCATCCGCGTTGCTTACGACCGCAAGGATGTGGAAGAGGGCTTCCCCGCCGTACGTGCCGAAGCCAAGAACGCCTTTGGCGATGACCGTATCTTCATCGAGAAATTCATTCTGGCCCCGCGCCATATCGAAATCCAAGTCTTGGGCGACAAACACGGCAATGTGGTGCATTTGTTTGAGCGGGAATGCTCCATCCAGCGCCGCAACCAAAAAGTCATTGAAGAAGCACCAAGCCCGCTTCTGGATGAAGAGACCCGCGCCGCCATGGGTGCACAAGCCGTCGCTTTGGCCAAGGCCGTAGGCTATGATAGTGCGGGTACGGTGGAATTTGTTGCCTCCGGCAAAGATAAGAGCTTCTATTTCCTTGAAATGAACACCCGCCTACAGGTGGAACACCCGGTGTCAGAGGCCATCACCGGCCTTGACCTCGTCGAGCAAATGTTGCGCGTGGCGTCGGGCGAGGCCTTGTCCTTTAAGCAGTCCGACCTTGCGATCAACGGCTGGGCGATTGAGAGTCGGATTTATGCCGAAGATCCTTATCGCAACTTCTTGCCCTCCATTGGTCGCCTTAAGCGCTATTTGCCACCGGTTGAAGGCGATTTTGGCACCCATAAAGTGCGCAATGATGCTGGCGTTCGTGAAGGCGATGAGATCTCGATGTTCTATGATCCGATGATCTCCAAGCTTGTGACTTGGGCCCCAACCCGTTTGGCCGCGATTGATGCGCAAGCCGCAGCCCTTGATACCTTTGCCATCGAAGGCATTCAGGACAATATCCCCTTCTTGGCCGCCGTGATGGAGGAAGCCCGCTTCCGCTCTGGCGATATCACCACCGCTTATATCAAGGATGAATTCCCCGAAGGCTTTAAGGGTGCGCCCTTAACCGACAAGATTTTGCGCCTGATGGCGGGCGTTGGGGCCTTGGTCCATATGCGCAAGCTGGCGCGCGACGCCCAAATCAGCGGCCGCATGACCCCGCATAAGCCGATCCGGAGTGATTGGGTGGTGCGCATTGAGGGCACCTATCACCCCCTCCATGTCGAGATTACAGAGGGCGGCGCGCATATCCGCTTTGAAAGTGGTGACACGATCGACATTTCTAGCGGCTTTAAGCCGGGCGACCGCTTGATCACCGGCGTCGCCCATGCAGCAGGCGTGTTTGAGAATGAGGGCTTTGCCGTCAAGTTCAAAGACCGCACGCAGGGCTATGAGTTCCAATATCGCGGCGCAAAAGCCGTTGTGATTGTGGCTACCCCACGCGATGCAGAACTGCACGCCAAGCTGCCGGAAAAGGTCGCTGCCGACACGTCCCGCATGATCATCTCGCCCATGCCGGGCCTTGTTGTGTCCATCGAGGTCGTTGAAGGCCAAGAGATTAAGTCGGGCGAGGCGATCGCCATTGTCGAAGCCATGAAGATGCAGAACATCATTCGGGCTGAGCGCGATGGCAAAGTGACTAAGGTCCATGTCGGCGCTGGGGCAGCCGTGGCCGCCGACGAAATCATGGTGGAATTGGGCTGATTTAAGCCGCTTTAGGCCAACCAGGGGCTTGGATCGTCTTCTTGGGCGATGAGGGATAGGCCGTGGGCGATTGAAACAAATTGGTCGCCCGTCTCCACTTTTTGGGTGCCAAAGCGGGTCTCGAACTGGGCTTTGACGGCGGGTACAAAGCTGGAACCGCCGGTCAAAAACACCCGATCAATCCCGCCTTCATCCAGGCCCGCAGCGGCAAGCGCGTCGGTCACGCAGCCATCAATCTGGCTTAGGTCGTCTGCGATCCAGGATTCAAAATCGGCTCGTGTCAGCGATTTGACCATATCAGTGCCGCCAAAGGACAAGCGGAAGGTCGCTTCTTCCTCGTGGCTCAAAGTCGTCTTCACCGCGGCAATCGCGCGATAAAGGTGGTAGCTGGCTTCAGCATCTAAGAAGTCCAAAAAGGCTTGGATTTTTTTCGGCTGCAGCGCCTGTTTGGCGAGCTTTTGTAAGTCCTGATAGTCGCGCGTATGGCGCATGATCGACAATTGGTTCCACTGGGAAAACCGCCCGTAATAGGCCAAAGGTACCGGCAAGACCTTACCGTCACTGGCATAGTGAAAGCCTTTGCCAAAGAGCGGCGAGACCAGATGATCAATGATGCGCTGGTCGAAACTATCGCCCGCGATGCCCACACCGCGATGGGCGAGCGCTTCGGCTGACTTAGTCGTTTGCCCGCGTCGAAAGCGGATGATGGAAAAGTCGCTGGTGCCACCGCCAAAATCGGCCACCAAAATCGTGGCGTCTTGGGTGAGGCGCTGGGCAAAGAAGAAGGCCGCCGCCACGGGTTCATAGACATGGGCGATGTCTTCAAAACCTGCTTTGGTCAGGGCTGCTTGATAGCGGGTGCGGGCCAAATCCTCGTCAGAGCGGCTACCGGCAAAACGAACGGGGCGGCCTACCAGCACGCGCTTGGGGAAGGGTTGGTTGGCGCGCTCACTCAAGCGACGCAGGAAAGCCGCCAACAAATCCTCAAACCGCCAAGCTTTATTCTGGATAACCGTACTGGTGAATAAAGGGCTGGCAGCAAAGGTCTTGAAAGATTGGATGAAACGACAATCCCCGCCGAGCTCTAAGAAGCGGTCAATCGCCCAAGGGCCCACCTCCATCATCGCCTTGGCGCGGTGGTCATCCTCCTCATGCCAAAAGCACAAGACTGAACGACAGGCTTGGACCAAGTCCTGTTCATGCGCAAACTGGATCGCACGACTTTTGCCCTGCCCATCGGGCAAGGTCGCAACGCTATTGGTTGTCCCGAAATCGAGACCAAGGGTAGGTATATGGGCCATGGGGGCGCTGGGCTTAACGGTCTGGCGGGGGGTTGTCTAGGGGCCTTCCCGTTAACTGTGTCATCCCCGCCGAAGCGAAGCGGAGAGCGAGGACCTTGGTGAAGTTACGGCAGGAGGTCTCGGACCGGCTGACGCCGTCAGGCATGACATCAATTTATGGATAGACATTTATTATTTTATATTTAAGGTAATTATTCTGATTTCCGGTTTGATATAGAAAGATGGATGCATCTGAGCCAGAGGACAGAATTTTCGTTTACCTCGTGACCAATCGCCCACGAGGTGTTCTCTATGTCGGGATTACAAGCGATCTCGTGAAGCGGGTTTGGCAACATCGAACCCATCAACTCAAACGAAGTTTCACAGATAGGTACAATCTAGAGCGGCTGGTTTGGGTCGAACAATACCGCGATGTAAATGTTGCAATTCGGCGGGAAAAATTGATCAAGCGCTGGCGTCGAGAATGGAAAATCCAATTAGTGGAAAAGAGCAACCCCGAGTGGTGAGACTTGTGGGAAGAAATTTCCTTTTAGAATGACTGTCATCCCCGCCGAAGCGAAGCGGAGAGCGGGGACCTTGGTGAAGTTACGGCAGGAGGTCCCGGATCGGCTGACGCCGTCCGGGATGACATTCAAGTTTTTGACCCTACCCCACAGACCCCGCTCTGTCGCGGCCTTGAACGGGAAACATCCAGCCGGGATATTCTGATGGCAAGGCAGAGACTTTGTCCAGAACCGCAAGGTCTTCAGCAGTCAGTTTCACGTCCACAGCTTTGAGATTATCGGTCAATTGATCATCGGTTTTGGCCCCGATAATGACACTCGTCACCCAAGGGCGGTGCAAGAGCCAAGCGAGGGCAATTTGGGCGACGCTGACCCCGTGTGCGGCGGCAATCGGCTCCATCGCTTCCACGCAATCATAAACCCGGTCCTTATTGACCGGGGGGAAGTCAAAGCTGGCGCGGCGGGCATTGTTTGGCCCTGCTTGATCGCGCTTAAACTTGCCAGACAACAGGCCCCCAGCGAGCGGGCTCCACGGCAGAATGGCGAGGCCTTCGCTTTGCGCCAGTGGCACAACTTCGCGTTCAAGATCGCGCGAGGCCAAGGTGTAATACATCTGCATGGATTCAAAGCGGGCGTAATTCTTACGCTCGGCAATGCCATTGGCCTTGGCGGTTTCCCACGCAGCGCGGTTACACAGGCCGACATAGCGCACCCGGCCTGAACGCACGATGTCATTCAACGTATCCAACACTTCGTCGAGCGAGGTGAGGGGGTCATAGCCGTGGATTTGATAGAGATCGACATGATCCATATTGAGGCGCTTCAAACTCGCATCAATGGCGTTAAACAAATGCTTGCGTGACAGGCCCGAGATATTGCGAGCTGTCTGGCGGCGGGTCGCTTCGGCCTGCGCATGGGGGCTGGCGTCGGGTGGTAGCAGGTCCTGCACGCGGCCATGGGCTTTGGTGGCGATCACAATTTCGTCGCGCCGCAATCCCTTATCGCGAATGGCATGGCCCAACATCTGCTCTGACAGGCCATTGGCATAGACGTCAGCGGTATCGAAAAAATTCACACCGGCATCAAAAGCTTGGCGCACGAGGCTGCTGGCAACATCCTGATCTTGGCCGCCAATCACCGTCCAAAATCCATCCCCGCCAAAGGTCATGGTGCCGAGGCAGATTTCAGAAACAACAAGGCCTGTCCGACCCAAAGTCTTATATTTCATCGCGTGCTCCCAAGATTTTTTGATTTGGTTGGCTTGAGGCTACACCCGCTGCTGCGTCCTTGGCTATCTCTAAATTGAAGTTCGGCTTAAGTGCGCACCATGAGTGACACCTATGATGTAATCATCCTTGGAGCAGGGGCGGCAGGCTTGATGGCGGCTGCGCGCGCGGGCCAGCGTGGCCGCAAGGTCTTGTTGCTGGAGCATACTGATACTGTCGGCGCAAAAATTCTGATCTCAGGCGGTGGGCGGTGTAATTTCACCAATATGGAGATTAAGCCCGACCGCTTTATCTCGGCCAATCCCCATTTTGCCCGCTCAGCACTTGCCCGCTACACCCAATATGATTTTATCGAGCTGGTGCAAGCCTATCATATTCCCTTTTATGAAAAGACCTTGGGGCAATTATTCTGCGAAGGGGCAGGGGCAGCGCGCCTGATCGTTGATATGTTGCAGGCCGAATGCACCAAGGGTGGCGTCACCATTGCGACCGATGTGCAAGTCCTTGACGTGGCGCGCACGGGCGAAGGCTATCGCGTCACCACCCAAGTGGGTCGAGCAATCGCGCCGAGCCTGATCATCGCCACAGGCGGCCCCTCGATCCCAAAGTTAGGCGCAACGGGCTTTGCCTATGAGATTGCCCGCCAATTTAACGTGGCCTTGATTGAGCCCAAGCCTGCTTTGGTGCCTTTGGTGTTTGGCATCAAGGACATTGAGTTGATGCGGCCTTTGGCAGGCGTATCGCTTGAAGGAATTGCGGCCAAGGGCAAGACAGCTTTTCGCGAAGGCATGGTCTTTACCCATCGTGGCCTATCAGGTCCTGCCATCCTGCAGATTAGTTCTTATTGGAATAAGGGCGAGAGCATCTATCTCGACCTCCTGCCAGATATCAAAGCTGATCAGTGGCTGATCGAGGCCAAGACCGCCCGTCCGCGTGCGCAAGCCGCCACGATCCTGTCTGAGCGTCTACCCCAGCGCTTAGCCCATGCCTTCGCCGAGAAGGCGGGCCTAGATCGGCCTATGGCAGACTTGAAAGATGCCCAGCTGCGAAGCTTGTCGGAGACCTTACACCATTGGGACCTGACGCCCGTCGGCGATGAGGGCTATGCCAAGGCTGAAGTGACAAAGGGCGGGATTGATACCGCCGCGCTCAATCAAAAAACCATGGAAGTCAAAGCCGTTCCGGGTCTTTATTTCATCGGCGAGGCGGTTGACGTCACGGGCTGGCTCGGCGGCTATAATTTCCAATGGGCGTGGTCGAGTGGGGTGGCAGCAGGCGAGGCGGTTTAGCCACCGCCTTTTAACATCGCCCGCAGGCCGCCGCTGGTAAGGGCGGCCACATCGAGAAGGGCCGCCGGTAACATCACATCAGGTGGCGCGCAGAGATAGAGCGGTTTCCAAGTTGGATTGAACTTGTCCTTAAAGCGGCGAAGCCCCCGGAAGCCATAAACTTCCTCGCCCTCTTCAAACACAATCGCGCCAAGCCGGACAAGGAAAGGCGCGCCTTTAAGGTCAGAGAGGCCAGAAAGAGGGGCCATGGCTAAATCAAAGCGGCGATAGTTTTGTTCTTTGGCCCAGAGCGCTATTTCGACGAATAAATAGTCCATCACCCCATGCGGCGCGCTGGGGCTATGGCGCATCAAATCAATCGCGATTTCTTCACCATCGGGTGTGGTCCACAGGCTTGCAAAGGCGATCATGGCGCCCGCTTTGTCGCGCACATAGGCTGTTGGGAAGCGGCTGAGATAGCTGCGGTCAAAGGTGCCGAGTGAGAAGGTTTTCTCCCCGCCATGATGGGCGCGCAGCCACGCCCGCGAAATGGGTTCCATTTCGTCTAACAGGCCCGCAGTCTCTGAAGCCGGGCTATAGAAAAAGCGTACATCTTCGCGCGCCATTCTATTGCGCGAGGTGCGTAGGTTTTGCGCGTCTTTGCCAGTTAGGGTGAAGGTTTCAAGGTCGACAATAGCGGTCTCGCCAATTTTGCGCACGACATAGCCGCTTTCGGCAAAATCAGGCACCAATTCGCGCGAGACGGCGTAATAAATTGGCCGCGCACCGACTTGCTCGGCCGCTTCACGCACGTGGCGGAGCAGGGTTTGTCGCTCACCCGCAGGGCCCACCGGATCGCCGTAAATGATCCAGCGATTGCCGCGCGCGCGGTACATCACAAAGCTCTCGCCGCTTTCTGAAAACCGGAATAACTTATCGCCCAGAAAGGCGAGATTGGCGTCCGCACGTGGGTTCTCCGCGTGCTCCAGAATGGCTTGCGCGCGGGCCATATCGGCGGGGTCTGATGCGCGCTTTAGGTTTGCGCGCCACGGTGTGAGCAAGGCCCAAATGGCGATGAACAGGGTCATAATGCATGCTGCCGTCAAGGCACGTAGGCTACGCGCGGCATCCTTATCGCGCACAAAGTCCCACCACAGCTCAGCCCGGAATTCCACATTCTGATAGGCAAATAGGCTGAGCCATCCCGCTGCGGCGACAGCGCCTGCCAGGGCTGCGATCCACGCAGGGGACAAGTGATTGGGGCCAAGGGCGGATTTGCGGGTAAAGGCCGCCCCACAAGGCAGGGTCAAGGCTAGCACAATAGCGAGGATGGTGGCCTCTTCCCAATCAAGGCCTTTGGCGAGGGAAAAAATGATCCCAACGCTTAAGAGTATAATCGCCCCACCCCAGGCAGCAGCCACTTTGCGCCACAGCCCAGCGGCGATCAGTAAGAGCAGTACGCCGACGATCGAGGCGGCAAAGTGGGAGAGGTCTGAAATCGCCCGCAAATCCCAAGCGTCAATGGCTTGCATACGGGCAGAAAGCGCGGGCGTTGCCACCGAACTTATTAGGATCAGGCCCGCCATAAAGACCAAGGTTGAGAGAATGCGCGGCGAAAGCTCTAACGTGGCTTCACCCAATGTCATGCCAAGCCGCGCGCTGAGGCGGGCCCCAAGACTATTGCCCATGGTCCGCGCGGCTTTCGCAGCCGGTCGTGCCGCTGGGGCTGCATGGTCAAGGCCTAAAATGATGGTGCCAATCACCAGCGGAATGAAGGTATAGATCAAGCGGTAGACGACAAGTGCCACAGCGGCCCCCGGCGTATCTTGGGTCACTGGCGCCAAAGTCAAAATCGCGGCTTCGAAAATCCCAAAGCCGCCGGGCGTACCCGATAAAGCACCCAATAGTCCTGCCAGCACATAGACGGCCAAGAAAGCGGGGTAAGACCAGCCGCCATGGTCGGGCAGCAGGAAATAAAGCACACCCGCTGCACACATCCATTCTACCACCGTGATCGCGAGTTGGGTGAACGCCTTGCCAAATTCTGGCCGGTGGATCACCGCCTCACCAATGCGGGCTTGGCCCGCCCCAAAGCGCGCATAGACCAGCCACAAGGCACCTGGAACCAACAAGAGAAGCCCAAGAAGATACCAAACGAGCGCGTGAAACGGGCCATGCAGCGCAATCTCTGGTGCGGCATAAAGAAGGCCAAGGGCAGCAGCTGTCAGGCCACCCAATTGCACCGCAGACCCTGTCAGAAATGACAGGGTACCAATTTCAGCAGGCTGTAAGCCCCATTTACGATAAAGTCGCAGGCGCGCGGTACCCGCTGTCACCCACGAATAGCCAAGACTATTGGCCAAAGCATAAGCCGCAATGCTGGCGCGTGCCGTGCGGGCGCGTGGCAGGCTCTTGCCCAACATCGTCAAGGCAAATCGGTCATTGAAGGTCAGGGCCGTATAGGCTAGGCCAACACAGGCGATGGCACCCAAGAGGCTCCATGGATTAACCGCTTCAAAAGCGACCTTCAAATCCTGAAGACTATGGCGCGTCATCTCCTCATTGATGAAAACCAGCGCAACCATGAAGACGCCAAGGCTGATAGCGGCCGTTAGCAGTGGATGGGTCAGGCTACCCCTCGCGCGACCCCAAACAGCACCCAGCATCGTGCGCCAAGCTGCCGTGCGAGCCTCTTCTTCTTCGATGTGCTCGATAGTGTTTGGGTTGGGTATCGTCACAGGCAGGCATGTTGCCTGCATTACGCGGGCAAAACAATCGCACAATTGTGTCGGTAAGGTTTCTGTTGGTTTCGCTTAAGCCGCGATATCGCGCACTTTGGCTCGGAAGAGATCGCGCGCAAGCCCTTTTCCAAAAATCGCGAGGGCTTGGCCTCCCGCAAAATCACGCACGCCAGCGACACGGGCAAAGCCTGCGAAGGTCACGAAAATATCCTGCAATGCCTCTGGCTCATGGGTGACAATGGCGGCGTCATAGCTGGCCAATTGGTCTTTTGACAAAGACGTGGTTACCCCATCAGGTGCCCACAAGATGCGAATAGAGTCTTCGCAACGGGTCGCCTCATGGCTCAATTCAAAGTGCACGCCGGGGAATTGGCGGGCCAAAAGGGCAACATGCGCACCGGCATCGGTTGCCATGACTTCGATCACATGGGCGCACGACAGGTCTAAGGTCGTATGGACACGCTGCAACAAGGCCCAAGAGGCGCGTTGTGCACGCCGCTGTGCCATTTGGCTTTCAGATTCAATTAATTGTTTTTCTTCCGCACGCGCCACAAGCGTCTCCTAATTTCTAGCCTCAGTGTGAATCGCGTTGGTAAACGAGACGTTAGGACGAAAATAAAATACAGCATCCGGTGCTTTTTTCTTTGTGGAGCGAATGAAGTTTTGCATCTGGGGGCCGCTCCAAGCTTGTTATTCCCGCCGGAGCGACGTGGAGAGTGGGGACCCCATAGGACTTTGCGAGAGGAGGTCCCCGATTGGCTGCGCCATCGGGGATGACAGTAATTATTGAAACTTACACTAGCCAACCCTGTCATCCCCGCCGTAGCGAAGCGCAGAGCGGGGACCCCATGGGATTTTGCGGCACGAGGTCCCCGATTGGCTGACGCCATCGGGGATCACAGGGCTTTAGGCCCCCCCCACGAGGGGTAAGGCGATTGCACTGGGCGAAGTGGCTGGACCTGATTGGGGTGAGCCTTTAGCGTGAACCCATGACACCAGACGAGATCAACCAATTCTTGGCCCAAGCGTTTAGCGGTGGAGCCCCGCCCTTGGTCGAAGCAGCAGACGGCCAGACGGCGCGCTGTCGCATCGCTTTTAGTCCCAATCAGATCCGGCCGGGGGGTACTTTGTCTGGACCAACCATGATGGCCCTTGCTGATACGGCGGCCTATGCTTTGGTACTTTCAGCCATTGGGTTTGAGCCTTTGGCCGTGACCACCAATTTGTCGATCCAATTCATGCGCAAGCCTAAACCTAAGGATTTGATTGCCGAGGTGCGCATGATGAAGCTGGGCAAGACGATGGCAGTGATGGATGCGGGCATCAGGTCTGACGGCGAAACTGATTTGGTCGCTCATGCCGTCATTACCTATGCCATCCCCCCAAAGAAGGGCGCGCTATGAAGCAAAATAACTTGTTGGGCCTGATCTGTGTGTCCGGCTTTTTGGCGGTAGCGATCGGGGCGTTTGGGGCCCACGGCCTGACAAGCCCGCAGGCCAAGGCTTGGGTCGAGACGGGGTCTGGCCAACATATGGCCCACACTTTGGTGCTGTTTGTCTGTGTGTGGCTCCAAACGCAAGGCTATCCCAAGGCGCGCTTTGCTGTGCCACTGTTCGCCCTTGGCATCTGCTTATTTGCGGGGTCACTCTATGCTTTGGCCCTTGGTGCCCCACGCGCGGTCGCAATGGCCGCACCTTTGGGCGGCCTCAGCTTGCTTGCAGCATGGGCTTGCCTTGTTTGGGCCTGTCTCAGCCGAAAGGAAACCTGACATGAACCCGATTGATTGGGCCCAGTTTGGCTTGTTTGCCCCAGAGATCCTGCCCGTCAATGGTATCGAGATGGCGGTTTGGGATACGGGTACTGCATCAGCGATGCCGCCCGTGGTTTTGTGCCATGGCTATCCAGAACTTGCGTTTTCTTGGCGGCATCAAGTGGTGGGTCTGCCCCAAGCGGGCATTCGCGCGATCGCCCCGGACCTACGCGGCTATGGCCTAACCTCGGCACCTGATGCTGTCGAAGCCTATGATCTCGACACGTTGACCGGCGATCTTGCCGCACTCTTGGATGCCAAAGGGATCGAAAAGGCCGTCTTTTGCGGGCACGATTGGGGCGGGCTGATCGTCTGGGCCATGGCGACCCGTAGACCTGACCGAGTAGCTGGTGTGATCGGCGTCAATACGCCCTATACGAAGCGGCCATCCATTGACCCGATTGCCCTATATGAGCAGCGCTTTGGCCCGGATCATTACATCATCTTCTTCCAAAAGCCTAGTGCAATGGAAGCGATTTTGGAAGAGGATATCGACAAGACCTTCCGCTTCTATATGCGCCGCTCTGCGGTCACGCCGCTGGAATTTGACGCCCGCCCAGAAGGCAAGCGTAATCACGCTTTTCAACTGGCCTTACAAAGCTTTGACAAAAGCAAAGCGACCCACCCCTTGCTAAACGCGGCCGAGCATCAGGTTTATGTCGATACCTTCACCCGTACAGGCTTTCGTGGTGGGATTAATTGGTATCGCAACTTCACCCGCAATTGGCTCGATAGTGCCGATATTGCAGATCTTGTCGTCCAGCCCAGCCTGATGATCATGGCCGAAAATGACGTGGTCTTGCCGCCCTCTGCGGCAGATGGAATGGAAAAATATGTGCCAGACCTCGACCGTGTGCTGATTAAAGGCTGTGGCCATTGGACCCAGCAAGAAAAGCCAGAAGAGACCAATAAAGCCATTGCCGACTGGATGCACACCCGCTTTGGCAGCTTGCGCGCGTCGTGAACGGCCCACTGTTACCTACCTTGAACGCCTGTGCGACGCGTTCTAAGCGATGTTCGTACAAGAAAGATCCAAATGCCCGATTCTGCTTCAATTCGCCGCGCGCTTTATCCCCAGATTGAACCTTTTCAGACAGGGCGGCTGGCCGTCAGTGACTTGCACACGATATATTTTGAGCAAGTCGGCACGCCTGATGGCACCCCAGTTATCTGCCTGCATGGTGGACCCGGCGGCGGCATGAGCCCTGATATGCGGCGCTTCTTTCATCCCAAGAAATGGCACATCATTGGCTTTGACCAGCGCGGCTGCGGGAATTCCACCCCTCACGCCGAAACCCGCGAGAATACGACCTGGGATTTGGTGGAAGATATCGAAAAACTTCGGGTGCATCTGGGGATTGAGGCTTGGGCCGTATTTGGCGGCTCGTGGGGTTCAACCTTGGCCTTAGCTTATGCGATCAAGCATCCAGATCGGGTCTTAAGCCTGACCTTGCGTGGCATTTTCCTGATTAGCCAAGCCGAGATCGCTTGGTTTTATCAATATGGGGCCAGCAATTTGTTCCCAGATGCGTTTGACCGCTATGTCAGCGTGATTCCAGAAGTAGAGCGGCACGATATTGTGGGTGCCTTTCATAAGCGTTTGTTTAGTGAGGATCGTGATACCCGTATCTTGGCCGCCCGCGCTTGGGCCCGCTGGGAAGGGGATTGCTTGTCGATGAAGGGGCCGGATGCGCGCCCCGGGCGCTTTGAGGAAGACCGGTTTGTTGAAGCCTTCGCCCGGATTGAAAACCACTATTTCATCCATAAGGGCTTCTTTGAAACCGATCGCTGGTTATTAGACCATGCGTCGGTGTTGAAATCGATCCCGATCCAGATCGTTCATGGGCGCTATGACGTTTTGACGCCTCTTTCCTCTGCTTGGGCGTTGAAAAAGGTCGTACCCCATGCCCAGTTGGAAATCATTGGCGATGCGGGCCATGCGAGCCTTGAGCCCGGTATCGTCGATGCATTGGTGCGCTATACCGATGATTTAGCTGTCGGGTTTGAACAAAGCCGCAATCAGTCCTAAGTGAAGGGCATGGTTGATTTTGTTTCCTTTCCAAAGCGCGGACTAGTCTGTGTAGCTGGCCCAGATGCAGCGACCCTGCTGGACGGGCTTTTGACCCACAATGTCGACGGGGCGGGGCCAGAGACTTGCATCTATGCGGCGATGCTCACGCCGCAGGGCAAGTTCTTGTTTGAGCTCTTCATCACCGCGCCTGAGGCAGGGACCTATTGGATCGATGTGTCTGAGCCCGCAAGCTTTGCCAAGCGTTTGAGTCTTTATCGTTTGCGCTCAAACGTGACGATTGAGGACAAGAGCGAGGCCTTTTTGGTGGGCGCGGCATGGCAAACAAGTGCTTTGCCAACAAGCGCCTTATTCTATCCAGACCCTCGCAACGCTGATTTGCCACATCGCTTCATAGTCCCGCGCGCTGACTTCGCCTCTCAGTCTGAGCCAGCCGCCTCAGCGACCTATGAGCAAGAGCGCTTAGGCCTTGGCGTGCCTGACCTTGCTGCAGACCTATTGGTTGAGAAGGACTTCATTCTGGAAGGTCTGATGGACGAAATGGGCGGGGTGGATTTTCATAAGGGCTGCTATGTCGGCCAAGAAATGACCAGCCGGATGAAGCGGCGCACCACGGTTAAGACAAAACTCTGTCGGGTACGTTTTGATGGGGCAGCCCCCGAATTTGAGACCCCAATCTTAGCGGATGGCTGGGAGGTTGGGCGGATGCGCAGTGCCAGCCAAGGCCTGGGTCTTGCCTTGATCCGCTTTGATCGCGCGCAAAAGGCCATGGCCGAAGGCCATGAATTGCGCGCGGGAGAACAAACGATAAAGCTAGATCCACCCGAATGGATGATTGTTCCGGCTTAGACGGCTAGGCTGGCTGCAAGGCTCAGCGTGATGATCGATATGCAAGTGGTCAGAAAGACAGCGCGTGCAGCCGTGTCCCCCCACACCTCTGCCTGTTGGGCTTGGATAAACACATTCACCGCGCTGGGGCAGGCGGCAAGGATTGTCGCGGCGAGGGCAAGGTCACGTGGCGCGCCAATCACGGCCATGCCGCCTGCCATCATGACGGGCAGCGCGATGCATTTAACCGCGACGACAAGGCCCAGATCGCGCCTCGATTGGTTTTGTGCACTTTTTAAGCTGGTTGCCATGACAATGCCGAGAGCGACGAGCCCTGCGGGGCTAGCCGCAGCCCCAAGCATATCTAATGGCCGCATGAGGGCAGGCGGCAGCTGCAAGCCCGTCAGAGCGATCAGAAAGCCAATAAGGGCGCCCATGCTGACGGGATTGGTAAGCCCACCCAGCATTGCGCGGCGCGCCGCCTTCGGGTCTGGCGCAGGCTTGGCCAGATAAAGCCCCGCGACGCCCAAGCCTACAATCAGGATATTTTCTAGCGCGACAAAGGCTGCAGCCATGGCAAGGACCTCTGGCCCGAACAGGCTTGCGACAATGGCCGTGCCCAAAAAGGCGGTATTGCCGCTGGAAGCCGCAAAGCCTACACCGGCTTGGCTGGTGGCGGGCAGGCGGAGGAGGATGGCACCGGCTCTGGCCAAAACATGTCCGGCCAGCAATACAGCCACCCACACAGCTAGGACTGACCCCTCGGTCAACGTGGGTGCTGGAGCCTTAGCCATAGAAGTCAGCAAAAGGGATGGGAAGGCCAGCCAGAACACAAAGCGTGACAGGCCCGAGGCGGTGGTAGCATCAAAAAGCCCGGCCTTTGCCCCTGCCCATCCCAGCCCGATGAGGCCAAAAATAGGCAAAGTGATCCACAGAACGTCCACACGCGGTCCTTTTATTTGCTGGCCCGCTGCGGGCGCTAGTTTATCGGCCCGTGAATTGCGCCACTTGCTTGGACAAGAAGGCCATGACGCCAATACGGAAATCCTTGGTGCGACCCGCATCACGCTGCAAATCGCGCTCTAAGGCCAATTGCGAATTCCAGTCATTATCCAGGCTGGCCCAAGCCGCTTTGCGGATCATCGACAGCGTCTTCGTTGGACCGCTGGCAAGGCTATGCGCCAAGCTCTTGGCTTCATCCAACAAGGTCTCGGCGGATGTGAGGCGGTTGATTAAGCCCCAGTTGAGTGCTTGAGCGGCAGGAATCTTCTCGCCCAGCAACATCATTTCCATCGCGCGGGCGCGACCCACCGCGCGCGCCAACATATAGGTTGAGCCGCCATCGGGGACGAGGCCAATGCGTCGGAAGGCTTGCAAAAAATAGGCATTTTCTGACGCCAAAATGATGTCGCCCAACAGCGCAAACGAACAGCCAATCCCTGCGGCCGCGCCATTGACGGCCGTAACCACCGGCACGGGCAAGTCACGTATGGTCGTCACCAACGGATTGTAAATGCTCTCAAGTGCCGCACCGGCGTCCATTTGCTCGGGATCTGGGTTGCCATTCATATTCGACGCTGTAGAGCCCAGATTGGCCCCTGAACAGAAACCTCGGCCAGCACCGGTCAGAATAATCGCCCGCGCCTCGCCAGCAGCCCGCTCAAACGCGCGCGTCATGTCTTGGGCCATATCCAGGCCGCAAGCATTCATGGTGGCAGGGTCGTTGAGCGTCAGGATGGCAACATCGCCATCGCGTTCATAAAGGACTTTTGTACCCTCAAACATGGTCATCTCCCTAAGCTTCGGCTGTTCTGTGGCAGCTTTCGGCCAAACCCTAGTCTGGAACTGCGGCAGAGGGAAGGTACTTGCCTAAGGGCAAGGGCTGTAAAATTTGAACTTGGCTTAGTTGCTAGCTAGCTTTTGCATTTGACGGGACTCGCAGCGGCGAAGCTGGCCATCATAAATCGCAGCTTGGCTTGCCACCCGGCTTGCGACCTCGCCCAGCCAAGGCTTGGATGCATAGGTTCGACGCTGAAAGCCTGTGGGGCCTTCGTGATAGGCGAGGTAGAGATTGCGCGCATCCGATTTCGATGTTCCGGTTCGCCGTGAAATCTGGTCCAGATACCAGCCAATGAAATCGGCTGAATCGCCGAAATTCTTGCGTTTGCCCCCCCCGCGCGCCTTTTCATAATCTGCCCAAGTTCCATCCAAGGCCTGCGAATAGCCGTAAGCGGTGGAGAGCAGGCGGCCGTTGCGGTCCTTGGGGCGCGCATCGCGGCGGAAACTGCTTTCTTGACGGATGAAGGCGAGAATGATGCCGGGCGATACCTGCCAGTCGCGGGCGGCATCAAACACATGATCCTCCCAACGGCTCTTTTCATCGAGAATGGCGCAGGCATCGGATATGTTTGAAGGTGGTGTAGGTGAGGCACAGCCCGCTAATACCAAAGCGGCGCAGGCAATGAGAATGCGGCTTTTCATTCTAATCCCTCCCGAATGCCCTAGGGCTACCGCGGGTAGGATGGCAGAAACTGGTTACAAAACCGAAAATAGGGCGCGGCCCAAAAAAGAAGCGAAGATCAGCGATTACCAATAGGGCTGATCTTCACTTCAGAAGGCGGTGGAACCGTTATCCCAAACACCGGATAACGTTGGCACTACTCAATCGCATTTAGATTAAAATTGAATAAACGTGGGTAACCCTGCATTAAGATTGATTTTGGTGACCCAAGATCAAGGTTAGGCGTGTAAGCAGAACAAAAAAGCCCGGCAGTGCCGGGCTTTTCGCTTAAGCTGAAGGTCAGCTTACATTTTGTAATACATGTCGAACTCGACAGGGTGTGGGTGCATATTCAAGCGCTCACACTCTTCACGCTTCAGTTCGATATAAGCGTCGATCATGTCGTCATCGAACACACCGCCCTTTTTCAAGAAGTCGCGGTCAGCGCTCAAGGAGTCGAGAGCTTCGTCCAAGGACTTGGCCACGGTTGGCACGCCTTCCAGCTCTTCTGGTGGCAAGGAATAGAGGTCCTTGTCGAATGGGTCGCCGGGATGGATTTTGTTTTCAATCCCATCAAGGCCTGCCATCAAAAGGGCTGCGAATGTCAGATACATGTTGCCAATTGGGTCTGGGAAGCGGGCTTCCAAGCGCTTGGCCTTTGGCGAGGTGGTGTAAGGAATGCGGATCGAAGCCGAGCGGTTGCGGGCCGAATAGGCCAGCATGACGGGGGCTTCATAGCCTGGGACCAGACGCTTGTAGGAATTGGTCGAAGAGTTGGAGAAGGCATTGATCGCACGGGCATGCTTGATGATGCCGCCGATGTAATACAAGCAATTTTCAGACAGATCGGCATATTGGTCGCCAGCAAACAGAGGCTTGCCACCTTTCCAGATCGACTGGTGGACGTGCATCCCGCTGCCATTGTCCTTGAAATAGGGCTTGGGCATGAAGGTGGCTGACTTGCCATAAGCAGCGGCCACATTCTGGATCACATATTTATAGAGGTTCATGTAATCAGCCATTTTGGTCAAAGTTTGGAACTTCAAACCAAGCTCGTGTTGAGCCGGGGCCACTTCGTGGTGATGCTTCTCAGGCTCCAGACCCAATTCTTTCATCACTTGCAGCATTTCGCCGCGCAGGTCTTGTGCGGAATCGATTGGACCAACGGGGAAATAGCCGCCCTTTGGACCGGGACGGTGGCCCATATTGCCGCCTTCATAGACCTTGCCCGTATTGTAAGGCAGTTCGGTGGAGTCAAAGCTATAGCCGGTGTTGTTGGGGTCGGTGTTCCAGCGCACGTCGTCAAAGACGAAGAATTCAGCTTCTGGGCCGAAATAGGCGGTGTCGCCGACGCCGCTCGACTTCAAATAGGATTCAGCGCGCTTACCGATGCCGCGTGGGCAGCGGTTATAGGACTTCAACGTACCGGGCACGACCACGTCGCAAACGATGGCGAGGGTGGTTTGCTGATAGAAGGGGTCTAAGGTCACGCTGTCTGGGTCTGGCAGCATGATCATGTCGGAATCATTGATGGCTTTCCAGCCGGCGATCGAGGAGCCGTCAAAGGCAACGCCTTCTTCCAACAGGTCGATATCCACCATGTCGACATCGAAAGTCACGTGCTGCATCTTGCCGCGTGGATCGGTGAACCGAAAATCTACATATTGGACTTCATCGTCCTTGATCTGCTGCATGACCTTGTCAAACTTCGACATCGGTTCTCTCCTGAAAAGCCAGTTAGGTTGTATGTTCAGTCAATAGAGTTTCAGAAATCAGACGCCTAAACAGCGTTGATCCCCGATTCCCCGGTTCGAATGCGTACGACATGACTGATGTCGGACACAAAGATTTTTCCGTCGCCGATACGACCAGTGCGCGCGGCATTGGTAATCGCCTCAACCGCTGCGTCAACTTGATCGTCACCCACGACAACTTCGAGTTTCAGCTTGGGCAAAAAATCGACGACATATTCGGCGCCACGATAGAGTTCTGTATGGCCCTTTTGGCGGCCAAAGCCTTTGGCTTCAACCACAGTCATGCCTTGAAGACCCAAGTCCTGCAGCGCTTCTTTAACTTCGTCGAGCTTGAACGGCTTGATAATCGCTTCGATCTTTTTCATAAAATCCGCCTGCTAGTGTGGTGCCGCGAGCGCCTTGGGGAAGGCAAAAAGGACCCGTGCGTGAGTTCTGCGTTGGGCATAGTCCCTTCGATGGATGGGCGCGACCTCGGCACCTGCCGCTATAGGCTGCTTGCCACACATTGCCTAGACTCTAGGCACACTTTGATGCTTTTTTGGGCGCCTCGACTTGGCGGCAAAATGGTCTTATCTGCGTGGTCAACACGAACAAACAAGAAGAGATGCAGGGAGCTTAAGTTGATCGATCCAAACACGCCTGTCCTAATTGGCGGGGGCCAATTCACTTATCGTGGCACCCCGGAAGCTTGCCTGCCACCGATTGGTCTTTGTGCGCGCGCGGCAGAGGCTGCGGTTACAGATTCTGGCCTAAACCAAGAGATTTTGAGCCAAATTGATGGATTGGCCGTGGTTGGCTTTACGATTGACGCAGGCGGTAATCTCAGCCGGATGCCCATTCCCAAGGCCAAAAACCCGCCAAAGGCACTGGCAAACGCGCTGGGTGCCGCGCCTGCATGGCAAACCTATACCCATGTTGGCGGCAATACGCCGCAAGCCTTGGTCAATGAAGCTGCCGAGCGCATTGCAAACGGGGAGAATAAACTGGTTCTCTTGGCAGGCGCTGAGTTTTTAGGCTCCATGATGAAGCTGGTTCAGGCGGGCAATTTTGGCCCGCTTGCGGCCTATCAGGTCGATGATGAGGAATCCCCGGCCATGTTCGGCGATGGGCGCGATGGTTGTTCAGCTTATGAGGCGCGGCACGGTCTTGAGTTTCCAACCAATGTCTATCCAATGTTTGAAAATGCCTATCGGGCAAAGCTTGGCCGCAGCTTGGAAGAACACGCAGCCGCCATGGGTGCACTCTTTGCGCCCTTCACGGAAGTCGCGGCAAAAAATCCCTATGCTTGGTTCCCCCAAGCCCAGACAGCGGAAGCCTTGGTGACCCCAAGCGCGAGTAACCGCATGGTGGGTTTTCCATACCCGAAGCGCCTTAATGCCATCATCCAAGTCGACCAGTCGGCTGCGGTATTGATGGCAAGCTATGGGCACGCAAAGGCGCTGGGCGTGCCCGAAGCGCATATGGTGTTCTTGCACGGCTGTGCAGATACGATTGAGAAATGGAATGTGCTCGACCGCGTCAATTACCATTCCAGCCCCGCCATGCGGGTGGGCGTGCGCGAGGCTTTCGCGATGGCGGGTAAGTCGATTGCAGATATGGCCTACTTTGACCTCTATTCCTGCTTCCCAGTGGCGGTTGAAATTGCGGCCCAAGAAATGGGCCTTGCGACCGATGATCCGCGCGGGCTGACTTTGACGGGCGGCTTGCCCTATTTTGGTGGGCCCGGAAATAATTACTCCATGCATGGCATTGTTGAGATGATCCATCGTTGCCGGAAGGAACCCGAGGCTTACGGCTTCTTGAATGCCAATGGCTGGTTCCTCACCAAGCATGCCTTTGGCATTTATTCCAATAGGCCGACTGAGGGCGCTTGGGCGAGGCCATCGAAAAAAGCCTATCAAGGCGAAATCGACGCGATGGCGTCACCGGAAGTAACCGAGACTCCGTCCGGAGGGGCAACGATCGAAACCTATACGGTGATCCACGCCCGCGAGGGCATGCGCATGGGGATTGTGATTGGCCGCGACGAGGCTGGTCGTCGGTTTGTCGCTAATACACCTAAGGGCGATACAGCCATTATGGCCGATCTAGAAAGTCGCGAGAGCGTCGGCCGCAAGGGCCAAGTTGTCCATGATGGCGAGCGGAATATCTTCACCCAAGAGGAATTTTTGTGATCTGCCTCAGGCACCGTATCCCGTTCAGCTTACGTTCAATGAGGGGCCCTTAAAACAGGGTCGTGGCGCACGGCAGACCATCCCGTCCCTCGCGTCTGACGTGAGCCATTGCTTCACACGGAGCACTTCCTTCGGCCCCAATAGAGCAATCTATTGGGGCTATTTCCTGTTTGAAGTCGATAGGCTTTACGCGGTCGCTAAAGTCTCAACCGGCTTGCCGCCAAAGCGCTTACGCAGGCCGAATAAAGGCCGCTCGACCGCATAATAGCTCGCGCATGCGCAGGCAAAGCTAAGTGTCACCGCACCGACCATGCCCAAGGGCGGTAATCGTTCCAAGCTATTGGCATCGCCCAGCATGACTTCGCGCACGATCCAAATGATCGGCACATGCCACAGATAGAGCGAGTAGGAGAGACGGCCGATCCAGCGCATCGGCTTCAATTCCAGGACGTCGATGGAGAAACGAAGGCTGCGTAGCGCATAAAGGTTTAAGACCAAAAGGAAGAGGGCAGAACCTTGGATTGAATAGCGCAAGGTCTCGCGGAAAACCTCGTCGCGATACACCAAAGTCGCAAGAATTGCGCCCAAAGCCACAACGACCCAGTGCCAGCCCACCAGCCAAGCCAGACGGGCTTTGGTACGCGGTGCGCCATCGAGCAGGATGGCGAGCAAACAGCCCCAAGCGATATTTTCAAGCCGGCTATCGGTGGTGTAATAAGTGTGCTCATGGGGCAGGCCTAGGCCTAGCACGGCATAGGCGCGCCAGAGGGCGCAGACGACAATGCTGGTGACGATGAGGCGGACGCGCGCCTGATGAGTCTTCCCAAAAAGGGCAAGGGCCGCCGGGAAGAGGAGATAAAAATGTTCTTCCACCGCTAAGGACCACAAATGGCCCCAAGGAATTGTGCGCTCTGACCAGCCAAACCATTCGCGCGCCACGTCATAATAATTGATAAAGTAGAAAACCGCCGCTGCAACATGGCCAGCGTCTACGTGGACGCCAAACGGGGCCAGCATCATCCACGAGCCCAAGAGAAACACCAACAGTGCAGGTGCAAGGCGCAAAAAGCGGCGCAGATAAAAGCCCGGTAGATCAATCGCGCCGCTATTTTGGCTCTGTTCAGAGACCAAAATCCGGGTGATCAGAAAGCCCGACACAAAAAAGAAAACCGTGACGCCCAGACCGCCCGGGATCAGATTTTCAAAGCCCACATGGGCGATGACCACAATGATAATTGAGATCGCCCGCAAGCCGTCCAAACCTGGCATATAACCGCCATCTGCTTTGAACGGGATGGCCCCGGTAAAACTGCGCTCTTGCGGACTGGATTGGGTATCGCTCACTTGGGCCTCAATTGCAGTGCTTCGAGCAAGGGGGCATGCCACTGCTCGACGGACCGGTCATAGGTGTCAAACCCTGCCGTAAAATTGAAATAGCAGGCAGGCATGTTGATTTCCTTAAAGGCGCGGGTCATGGCGCGCGTCCAATCCGCCCGCAGGCGCATCGGCACTTCCACACCCACACCATATTCGCCCAATAGGACCGGCGCCTGAATTCGGTCACGGAAAGCGGCGATTTGTGCCAAATCTTTTTGAAGTTCGCGCGTCTCGCCCGGTCTTGGCCAGATACGCCCCGCGGGAGGTGGATTTTCCATCCAACTCGCCCCGGAATGGGTGAATTCAAAAGGCTGATAATAATGCACGGTGCCGACGACATAGGGGTCGTTGGGCAATTCTAAATTGTCCATGCCGTTGATATTGCCCCAATTGTCACCCGCAAAAATCACGGTGCGTGTTGGGTTGGTCTTGCGGATAATGCGCAGGACGTCGGCCTGTACTTTGTTGACCCGTGGACCTGAAAACGCCTCTTGCGGTTCATTGATGATTTCAAACATCACTTTGGCCGGAGTCTTTTGATAGCGCGCCGCAATTTGGGCCCAAAGTGCCACGAGACGAGGCTCATGCAGGTCCGGATTCTCAAACAGTTCCGTATAGTGGCATAGGTTTAAGATGATGGTCAGATCGTTTCGAATGGCCCAACGTACGATTTCGTCGATGCGCGCCATAAAGGCAGGATCCAACGTATAGGGGGCTTGTTCCATCGCATGGGCTGAAAACTTGATAGGTACGCGAATGGTGTCAAAACCTGCGGCCCGGATCGTTCTAAAGTCGCGCTCGCGAATTTTATAGCCCCAGTCGCCTTCATTCGGCGCTTCGAGGGCCCCAGCTACATTGATGCAGCGCTCCACCGGGAAAGGCGCTCGGGCCAGAGGTGCCGACATTTGTGTCCGCGTCGGGTCCTGGGTCGCCTGCCAAACCCCTTGGGCGACAGCTACGCCAACACCAGAGCCGATCAAAACCGTCCCCAAAGCACAAACCAGACCAGATTTACGGCAGAATGATCGTAAGCGTTCCATGTTTGGCCTTCCTCATAGGTCGCGAGCGCTGGTGCAAAGCCTGTGCCGCTTCACCGGGATACACATTTTTCGAGAGAAGTTTCTCAAAATACTTCTGTATTTGTGTGGTTGCTTTGCTCAAAAATGCCAGACTAATCCTGCGCCGACCAAGTTCTGGCCGATTTATATTCATAAGGGTCAAAAGCACCCATGTTATGTGTTCTTTTACAAAGGCTCGCTACACACAAGGTTCAATCCTGCGCGGCCATAGCTTCGATCTTGGGTCCCATTCGAATGGGCTGATTGGAGGACAAAGCGCGCCTTCATTTGGATAAAGACCTTGATCAAGTCGTTCTTGCATTCCATCTCCGCCAAAGCTCGTGCACGTCGCGGGGAGCAATTTCTGACGATGATGGGGGTGGAGCCGCATCATCGCGTGCTGGATCTCGGCGGCGGCAATGGTAGCCACTTTCACAGTATCGCACCCAATCATAAAAACGTTTTGATCGCAGATCATTGGGCACCAGATCTTGAGCAAGCCAAAGCCAATTATGGCTATGAGACCATGTTGCTGGATGGGTCGAAAGAGGCTTTGCCATTTGAAGATCGCGCCTTTGACATCGTGTTTTGTTCGTCGGTAATTGAGCATGTGACCGGGCCAAAGCAGGCCATGTTGGATATGGATGACAACAAAGCGTTTGAAGCCACGGCCATTGTGCACCAACAGCGCTTTGCCGATGAGCTGCGCCGCATCACCGATGGCTATTTCGTGCAAACCCCCAATGTCGATTTCCCGCTCGAACAACATTCCATGCTGCCCCAGCCGATTATCTATCTGCCGCGCCCCTTGCAGCGTAGCTTAATGAGGATGATCGGGAAGTTTTGGGTCTCTAATGTCCAGCCAGATTGGCGCTTGCTGAATGCTGCAGACATGGCGGGCTTCTTCCCAGATGCCGAATTGGTGCTGGAAAAAGTCGCAGGCTTTACCAAGTCGATCACGGCTGTGCGCAAGCGCTCGGGCCACTAAGCGCCTGCCGCGGCCTGTGATTTAGGCCCTACACAAGAATTGCCACCCCTTCTGTCGCTTAGTGCTCGACAAAGCTTCAGGCCTTGCTAAACACGGGCTACGAAACCCGAAGGGCGTGACAGTGACCACCATTTATCCCAATGCGGCAGCCGCACTTGAAGGTCTCACCTTCGACGGCATGACCGTAATGTCCGGCGGCTTTGGCTTGTGCGGCATTCCCGAAAACCTGATCCTCGCGTTGCGTGACAGAGGTGTGAGAGGAATCAGCGTCATCTCCAACAATGCTGGTGTCGACGGCTTTGGCTTAGGCCTTTTGCTGGAAACCAAGCAAATCGCCAAAATGATCTCATCCTATGTCGGCGAGAACAAAGAGTTTGAGCGGCAATATTTGTCGGGCGAGCTCCAGTTGGAGTTCAATCCGCAAGGCACGCTAGCAGAACGTATTCGTGCCGGCGGGGCTGGGATCCCCGGCTTTTACACCAAAACCGGCGTCGGCACGAAGATTGCCGAGGGCAAAGAGCATAAGGATTTCGATGGCGAGACTTATATTCTTGAAACAGGCTTGAAGGCTGATTTGTCGCTGGTGAAAGCTTGGAAGGCCGATACGGCGGGCAATCTGATCTACCGCAAAACCGCTCGCAATTTTAACCCGATGATGGCCACGGCTGGCAAAATCTGCGTCGCGGAAGTTGAAGAAATTGTGCCTGTGGGCAGCCTCGATCCCGACCATATCCACACGCCCGGTATTTATGTGAAGCGCTTGGTAAAAGGCAGCTTCGAAAAGCGCATTGAACAGCGCACCGTGACCAAAAGAGAGGCCGTCTGATGCCCTGGACCCGCGATGATCTCGCCGCCCGCGCTGCCAAAGAATTGCGCGATGGCTTTTATGTCAACCTTGGCATTGGCATCCCAACCCTTGTTGCCAATCATATTCCCGACGGTATGACGGTCACGCTGCAGAGCGAGAATGGCATGCTGGGCATGGGGCCTTTCCCGTTTGAGGGCGAGGAAGATGCTGACTTGATCAATGCCGGCAAGCAAACAATCACCGAATTGCCCCAAACCTCATTCTTCTCCTCAGCCGACAGCTTTGCCATGATCCGGGGCGGCCATATCGACTTGTCGATTTTGGGAGCGATGGAAGTCTCTGAAACCGGCGACCTCGCCAATTGGATGGTGCCGGGCAAAATGGTCAAAGGCATGGGCGGGGCGATGGATTTGGTCGCGGGCGTTCGTCGCTGCGTCGTCGTGATGGAGCATACGTCGAAGGACGGCGCGCCAAAGCTGCTGCACAGCTGCCATCTGCCGCTAACAGGTCTGAAGGTTGTCGATCTGGTGATCACCGATCTGGCGGTCTTTTCCATTGACCGCCGGGCAGGGGGCATGGCCCTGATTGAACTGGCAACAGGCGTGACCCTAGAAGAGGTCAAAGCCAAAACCGAGGCGACCTTTGACGTGCGCCTCTAGCACATAAAGCGGGCCCCTGATTCAGGGGCCCGTTCTATTTTGTCTAACGTGAAGTCGGGCGGGCTTAGGCCCAGGTGACTGCCACGATCTCATAGCTTTTGGAGCCGCCGGGCGCTGCCACTTCCACAACATCGCCTTCTTCTTTGCCAATCATGGCGCGCGCGATGGGGGAGGTGATGGAGATTTTGCCGAGTTTCACATCGGCTTCATCTTCACCCACGATTTTGTAAACCGCCTTATGGTCGGTGTCTTCGTCAATGACGGTCACCGTGGCACCAAACTTGACGTTTGTGCCCGAGAGCTTCGACACGTCGATCACTTGGGCGCGTGCCAATTTGTCTTCCAACTCCGCGATGCGGCCCTCAATATAGGACTGCCGCTCTTTGGCTGCATGATATTCCGCATTCTCAGACAGGTCGCCATGCGAGCGTGCTTCTGAGATCGCGCCAATCACCGATGGGCGCTCGTCAGTCTTCAAACGTTTTAGTTCTGCATCGAGCGCCGCATGGCCCTCTGCAGTCATTGGGATCTTTTCCATTGGGGGGATTCCACAAAAAGGGGCTTATAGAGTGGTGTTTGGAACGTCTTTCGTCAAGCGTATGCTTGCAGTGGCTTAACTTGCATGGTTTCTCCCTCGGCCGCTTCAATGGCCGTGGCAGCAGCGCGTGCTCCAGCAATGGTGGTGTAATAGGAAATATTGGACACCAATGCAGTGCGCCGGATGGAGTAACTATCGGCGAGCGATTGTGCTCCCTCAGTAGTGTTGACGACCAATTGGATGTCGCCATTGATCATCGCGTCCACGATATGGGGACGGCCTTCCATCACCTTATTGACACGCTCAACCGGCACACCAGCGTCGCGCAGGACTTTCGCACAGCCTTCTGTCGCGACCAGTTTGAAGCCTAAGCGCACAAAGTTGCGACCGAGTTCGGCAAGGGCTGGCTTATGGCTATCTTTCACCGACAAGAAGGCGGTACCGCCTGAAGGCAAGCGCATGCCAGCCCCCAATTGCGACTTTAAGAATGCGTGGCCAAAGTCAGCATCAATGCCCATGCATTCGCCGGTAGAGCGCATTTCGGGGCCCAAGATGGGGTCCACACCGGCAAAGCGAGCAAAGGGGAAAACCGCTTCTTTGACAGCGACATGGTTGAGTTTCTTCTGCTTCAATCCAAAGCTAGCAAGGCTTTCACCTGCCTGCAGCTTGGCCGCAATTCGGGCGACTGGAATGCCAACCGCTTTCGCCACAAAGGGGGCCGTTCGCGAGGCGCGCGGGTTGGCTTCCAACACATAAATCGTGTCGTCCTTAATGGCATATTGGATATTGATCAGGCCTACCACATTGAGGCCCTTAGCCATCGCAATCGTTTGGGCTTCGATCTTGGCGATGATCTCAGCAGATAAGGTGTAGGGCGGTAGCGCACAAGCGCTGTCGCCAGAGTGAATACCGGCTTCTTCGATGTGTTCCATGATGCCTGCGACAAATACGTCCTTGCCGTCAGACAAAGCATCGACATCAACTTCGATCGCATCGCGGAGATATTGGTCGATCAAGACTGGGTTATCACCCGACACAATCACCGCCTCGCGCACATAACGCTCTAGGCTTGGCTGATCATAGACGATTTCCATGCCCCGACCGCCCAAAACATAAGAAGGGCGCAAGACAACGGGATAACCAACCGCCTGTGCACCCAGAATCGCTTCTGCTTCGGTGCGGGCAATTGCATTGCGCGGCTGCAGCATGTTGAGCTCATTGAGAAGCGCCTTAAAGCGCTCTCGGTCTTCGGCAACATCAATGGCGTCCACACTGGTGCCCAGGATGGGGACACCGGCTTGCTCGAGCGGATGGGCAAGCTTCAGCGGGGTTTGACCGCCAAACTGCACGATGACGCCGAGCAGGGTTCCGCTTTGCTTTTCGGTCTCGATGATTTCCAGCACGTCTTCAGCGGTCAAAGGCTCAAAATACAGCCGGTCAGAGGTGTCATAGTCGGTCGAAACAGTCTCTGGATTGCAATTGACCATGATGCTTTCAATGCCCAGCTCTTCGCAGGCAAAGGCCGCATGGCAGCAGCAATAGTCAAACTCAATGCCTTGGCCGATGCGGTTTGGACCGCCACCCAGAATGATGATTTTCTTGGCCGAACTGGGTGCTGCCTCGCATTCGCTTTCATAGGTCGAATACATATAGGGCGTGGGCGAGGCGAATTCGGCGGCACAGGTGTCGATGCGCTTATAGGCAGGGCGCACGCCAGCCGCACGCCGCGCGGCGCGCACATCAAGCTCGCTCTTGCCAGCAATCTTGGCCAAGCGCTTATCCGAGAAGCCTTGCGCCTTCACATAACGCCAATCGGCGGGGGCTTGGGGAAGACCACGGGTCTCCAGCTTTTTCTCCGTTGCGATCAAGTCAGCAAATTGGTCGAGGAACCAGGGGTCAATCTTGCTGGCGGCATGAACTTCTTCCACGCTCATGCCCATGCGCAGGGCTTGGCCAACCACCAAGATACGCGTCGGGGTTGGGATGGTCAGCGCTTGGTGCAGCGCTTCCTTGTCATTGCCAATCTCCAAGAATGGATCAAAGCCATCGAGGCCGGTTTCGAGTGACCGCAGGGCCTTTTGGAAGCTTTCCTGGAACGTCCGGCCAATCGCCATGGCTTCGCCCACCGATTTCATCGAAGTGGTCAAAGTCGTGTCAGCACCCTTGTATTTCTCGAAGGCAAAGCGGGGAATTTTGGTGACGACATAGTCGATCGAGGGCTCAAACGAGGCTGGGGTCGCGCCGCCTGTGATGTCATTGGCGATTTCATCGAGCGTATAGCCAATCGCAAGCTTGGCCGCGACCTTAGCAATTGGGAAGCCGGTGGCTTTGGACGCCAAGGCAGACGAACGCGATACGCGCGGGTTCATCTCAATCACCGTCATCCGGCCATCGGCGGGATTGAGAGCAAATTGCACGTTAGAACCACCGGTCTCGACACCAATCTCACGCAAGACGGCAATCGAGGCATCGCGCATGCGCTGATATTCTTTGTCGGTCAGCGTGAGGGCGGGGGCCACCGTAATGGAATCGCCCGTATGGACGCCCATCGGGTCAATGTTCTCGATCGAGCAGATGATGATGCAATTGTCCGCTTTGTCGCGAACCACTTCCATCTCATATTCTTTCCAGCCCAAGACGCTTTCTTCAACCAAGACTTCGCCGACTGGGCTTGCTGCAATGCCATTGGCGCAGATGCGCTTAAACTCATCGACATTATAGGCAATGCCACCGCCCGTGCCACCAAGAGTGAAGCTCGGGCGAATGATGGCAGGCAGGCCGACGAAGGGCAGTGCGGCCATCGCTTCTTCAACCGTATGTGCGATTTTGGACTTGGGGCTTTCAAGGCCGATTTTGTCCATAGCATCGCGGAATTTCAGACGGTCTTCGGCTTTTTCAATGACATCGGCCTTCGCGCCAATCATCTCCACATTATATTTCGCCAACACCCCGGTTTTTTCCAGCGTCAAAGCGCAATTGAGCGCCGTCTGTCCGCCCATGGTGGGCAAGACCGCGTCAGGGCGTTCTTTGGCAATGATGAGTTCGACCACTTCTGGCGTGATCGGTTCGACATAGGTGGCGTCGGCCAGATCGGGGTCTGTCATGATGGTCGCAGGGTTGGAATTGACCAGAATGACCCGGTAGCCTTCTTCCTTCAGCGCCTTACAAGCTTGCACACCCGAATAGTCAAATTCACACGCCTGACCAATCACAATGGGGCCTGCCCCAATGATCAGAATGGATTTCAGGTCTGTGCGTTTAGGCATAAGGGCGTCCGTTCGAGGCTCTAGTTTGTTTCAGGGTGCCAGTCGCAAAAAGCCCTCCCGAGCGGATAGCACGCTGGGAGGGCCTTGGAAGGCGGTAGCTGTTAACGCCTATGGGAGAGTCTAGCAAGTGGTTTACACCTTGATTAGGCTGTTGGCTCTCGTTTGGATTGGGGATTCTTCATGCGCAGACGTTCTTTGCTGGTCGCCGCTGCTACGACAGGCGCGCTAAGTGTTCTGCCCAAACCTTCGGCCGCAGCCAAAAGCGCCCCCCGATCCTTCCCCGTGCTTGAAAGTCTCGCCATGCCGGTGTGTGTGGCAGAGAACCGGCAATATAGCTTTACCGACAAGGCTTCGGGCTATTTTTATGGGCGGACCCATCAGGAAAAGGCCGATGATTGGTTCTATGGTTGGAACGTGGCCACCAAGCGGATTTTTCAGGACTATCGCCTCATTCATAATGGCAAGCCTCTCCAGCGCGCCGACGCGAAGGTGGTGGTCAGCCCGCATGCGATCACGCGTGATTATGGGCAGGTCCAAGAAACGCTTCGGCTGTTTGATGGTCTGACGGCGCTACATGTAGACATTGAGACGGCGCTTCCCGGCACGTTGGTGTTTGACTTTGAGGGCGATATTCAAGGCTCGGGTGCAGCGGATAAAGACGGGATTTGGTTTCAGCCCAAAGAGGCACCCACGTCTTGGATGCTCGTCGCACCCGTTGAGCCATCTAGTCACGCTTTTGCCGTCAATGAGATTTTGGCCATCCAAACGCCTTCGGCGGGCTTTTTCATCCTACTCGGCCCATCCAAGGCCGAGGTGCGTCGTTCACTAAGCCAGCTGCGCCGAACCCATCAAAGCCTGACCATTGCCCGTATGGCGCGGATGGAGGCTTTGGTCTCAGGCTCAAGGGCCCTCGACGCAGGCGACCCAGACCGCACCAAAGCGCTACTCTGGATGCGCCTGACGGCTGATCAATTGGTGATGAAGCAGATGGGCACCGGCATTTACGCCGGCCTGCCGTGGTTCAATGATTATTGGGGCCGCGACACCTTTATCTCCATCACCGGAACCTTGTTTGTCACCGGCCAATATGAGGTGGCCGCCGACGTGTTCCGCAGTTTTGCGGCCTTACAAGATAGGGACCCCAAGTCCAAAACCTATGGCCGCATTCCCAATCGAGCCCGACCCGATGGCGTGCAATACAATACCGCCGACGGCACCCCGAGGTTTATCATTACTTTGGCTGACCTGGTTAAGCGGACAGGAAATTTTGCCTTAGGCAGAGAAATGTTGCCCACCGTCATGCGGGCCATTGAAGGCATGTTGGACCATGACTTAGACGAAAGCGGCCTAGTCACCCATGGCGATGCCGACACCTGGATGGACGCCAAGGAAAAGGGCGTACGGGCTTTTTCGCCCCGCGGCAATCGGGCGATTGATATTCAAGCGTTGTGGCTGGAAGCGATTGAAGTAGCACTCAATTCCACCGGTCTTGCGACAACCGATCCAGTTTTGATGACCCGGGCGCTGGACGCCATGGGGTCTATTAGCAAAGGCCTTGGAGACAAGTTTGTCGACAAGGCGACAGGTAAGCTTGTCGACCACCTAAAGCCTGACGGTAGCCCCGATTTGGCGCTTAGGCCGAATGCCATCTTTGCTTTAGAGGCAATTTCAAAGGCCACTTTTCGGGACGGGTTTGATCTTGCTTCACATATAAAGCAGAAATTGCTCTGGGCACGCGACCTTTGGAAGGGGCTCGTCTATCCCTGGGGCGTGGCGACTTTGAGCCAGGATGATCCGGAATTTCATCCCTATCATGAGCATTGGCATTATTACCACAAGGATGCCGCCTATCATAATGGCACGGTCTGGCCATGGCTGAATGGCCTCGCAATGACTACTATGTTGCGTTATGGAGTCCAAAAAGAGCCGTGGCAGTTGTTTGAAAACATGAACCGGCAAGCCCTGCGCGAAGGCGCCGTTGGCAGCCTAGCCGAATGCGCCGACGCACTCCCTCTGCCCGGTGCCACTTGGGCGCGCCGCACGGGCACTTTCCTGCAGGCTTGGTCCAATGCCGAGCACTTGCGGGTTTGGCACGACGAAATATTAGGGGTTAGCATTCGAGACGGCGGGACGAAGATTTCGATCGCGCCGCAATTGCCCAAAAGTGTCTTGAATGTTTCCATGAATACGCCTCTAAAAAAGGGCGCTCTCAAAGGCCATTGGCATCGGGGTAATTCAGAAACTTGGACGTTTGAATTGGAAGGAACCGACGCGGAGGTCGCCTTCTCGAATGATGCAATGATCCCAAAGGGGGTTTTTTGGTCACTCAAGGCAGGCCAGAAAATCGAAATTATAGAGGCGAATGGCCAGCTAAAACTGACCGCTTTTGACCGCAATGGTAAGGTCTTAGGCACTAAGGTGAGTGACCCTTATCAAGGCCCATATGACTTCACCGCCATGTATGATGAAGTCTTCGCCGACCTAGGCTTCTGCGAACCGAAACTGGCCGCCAATCTGAAAAGCCTCTCAGTCTATCACGACCCACCACTAACCTATTAGGGCGCGTTTAGCCGATCAAGCGGCTTTGAAGGTCGGCATCGGGTTCGCCATTTTCATCATGTTCCATGAACAAGGCCTCTGTCATGCCGGTGACGAGGGAGGCAGGGGTGACAGGCTTGGCGATATGGACATCGCAACCAGCAGCAAGGGCGGCTTTCACATGCTCGCTCATCGCGTTTGCGCTCAACATGGCAATCGGCGTGCGGGGCAGATTGTTTTGCTTTTCCCACGCCCGGATCGCTTGGGTGGCGGCAAGGCCATCCATTTCCGGCATCATCATATCCATCAGGATGAGGTCAAAGCTGTCGATCTTGTAAAAGGCCAAAGCCTCGCGCCCATTGGCGGCCATCACCGGCGTCATGCCCATGGGTTCCAACATAAAGGTGATCACCTTTTGATTGATTGGATTATCTTCAGCTACCAGAACCCGCAGACCGGTTGGCCCAACTGATTCATCATTCAAGGCCAAAGCGTCTTCCAATGAAAGGCTCGATGGAGCGCGCGCGCCTGCCTTCAAAGGTTCGGCCGATTTGACTTGAATGCGGACTTCAAAGCGGCTGCCCGAGCCCAATTGCGACGTGGCCGAAATGCTCCCGTCCATCAATTCGCACAAGGATTTGCAGATCGACAAGCCTAGGCCCGTTCCACCAAAGCGGCGGCTGATGCTGCTGTCGGCTTGCTCAAAGCGGCTGAACAAATGCTGGCTTGCCTTATGATCAAAGCCAATGCCTGTATCGGATACTTGAATGCGCAACTCCACACTCTCGCCATCAATCTCCAGTGCATCAACCTGAATATCCACGCGGCCTTTGTCGGTGAATTTGACGGCGTTCGAGGTCAGGTTCGAGATAATCTGCCGAATCCGCACGGCATCGCCAAGATAGCAACCTTCCGCATCGGGGTGGATTACAAGATTGAACGCCACAGCCTTTTCTTCCGCGCGGGTACGGAAGGTGTGGGCGGCCGTTTCAACTGTCTCGCGCAGGTCAAATGGCGCGATCGAGAGTTCCAGTTTGTCGGCTTCAATCTTAGCGCTGTCTAGAACATCTGAAACCAAGCGCTCTAAGGTTTCGCCAGAAGTGCGAACCAGATTGACCATTTCTTGTTGCGAAGGGGTCAGTTTGGTATTGTTTAAGACTTCAGCGAGGCCGACAATGCCATTGAGCGGCGTGCGGATCTCGTGGCTCATGGTCGCCAAAAACTGCGACTTGGCGTCACTGGCTAGGCTGACTTGTTCTAAAGTTTTGGCGAGTTTGGTTTCCCGCTGCCAGCTTTGATACGCGGCGCTCAAACTATAAGTCAGAAGAAACACCATCGCGACGCTGGCTTGGAACACCGCGCTGTCGGGATAGGCTTTGCTGACAATCATCACCGCCGGGACCGAGATAATCCCCATGACGAGGGGAAGGGCTGCTGCCAAAAAGGCGCTGACATAGCTCAGGCTGGTGGAGATCACATGGGTCAGCGCACCAACCAAAATGGCCAAGCCAATGATCAGGGGACCGATCTCACCGGTTTTGACTAAAGCTAACGCGCCTGCCACCCAGACCGTCGAACCAAATACCATATTCGAGCAGAAGAGTTTGCGCAGAAACGCACTTTTAACGGGGTCCTTGCTCGACTTCATACCGATGAGTAGCTCTAGGCCTTCATTGATAACAAAGGCGGTGAACCAGATCATCGCGGCAAGCCCGTCAATGCCCCAGAGCAACAGACCCGTGAAGCCTGCAGCCGCTAACGTCCGACTAGGAAGGTCGTCGCGCAATCGGTGAAGCAATTCTAGATATGACTGGTGCACGCCTTTATCCCTCGTCTAGCTAAAGACTAAACATGGGAGCTTTATTTTCGGTTAGCTTTATGACCAAATTTGCGCTTTATTTTGATAAAATCTGACAAAATTCTACGTTTCTTTTGACTTTTAGTTGTCTTGTTCATTTGGCTTACTTGGTCGCGGCACATGCAAGCCAATTACCCGCCCAGCGGCCATTCGGCCCAAATCCAGCCTCTCTCCAAACTTCTCACAAGGATCTTTCGGAGGCAAAGCGCGTTTTGGCGTGCCAGGCTCTACCAGAAACTCTGCAAAATCTTCGGCAAAGTTCGACGTAAATCGGTGGGCATCACCCACTTCGGAAAGCGAGCCTTGATCCATCACAACTCCCGCACCGCGTGACCAGGCCATAGCGGCGGCTTGACGCCCATCGGAAGTATCAAGTCGTGCCTCAATGCTAAGACCACCCCGGCCCACCGGCAAACGTACCGAGCCACCGGGTAGAAGCCGGCTGACAGCTGCAGAAGCTGCCGATGCAGCCGCGTTGGTTTCTTGAAGGCGCGTAATGACTGCCTGCACGCGGGCAGCAGAAGGGTCCTCAGAGGTAACTAGGTCAAATCGGCGCGAAAGTCGGAAGCAAAGTTGGCGATCAAGCTCCCCCAACACCAAAGCGCGAGATTCTGGCGTGATGGTGTCTGGGATATCGCCACCTTCCTGTAACTTGGCTGGCAAGAGGACAAGCTTCTGCACCCCGCGCAAGGCATCTGGATCCCGCTGACGCTCAATTTGCGCGCGTACCGTGCCAGACACTTTCTCCATCCCGGCTTGATTGGCCAAAAAGCCTGTTTGGGTCGGCGGTTTGGTCGCGCAAGCGGTCAAAGTCAGAAGTGCCAGAAAGAGGGTAAGGGGCGCGCCAGCGCGCGGGAAAGGGGTCATATTACGGGCCAAATCGGAATCAGAGGAGCGGGGACAAGCACCCCTTGTACGACCCATAGCATGATTGGTTCATATGGCTTCGCAATCACCGCTTGTTTTTTTGCCGTCTCACGCCTTGTTGATACGTGCGCCCATCGCTTTAGCCCCGTGCCTGCTCCCGCACCGCCAGAAATAAGAAGATGAGCCCCAACACCACCGTCAGCGGGCTTGCATAATGTTCTGGCGGGTGATGTCCTGAGGCAGCCCCTTTCAAGAACCAACCATCAATGGCCGCCAAGGCCCGCGCTAAGATCACGGCCATCAGCGCCACGGGGACCAAGGTGCGGTAGCGCAGCCCAACAATAAATAAGAGGAGCGCGAATGGGATTTGGATCGCCCCAAACCAAGCAAATACCGCGATGATGGTGGCCCCTCGAACCGAAAGATCGATACCCGCAATCACCCCAGCCCCACCATCGGGCAGGAAATAATGGATGCAGCCGGGAATAAACTCCGTCACGGCCACAAACATCAAAAACCAAGCGGAGACTTTCGCGCCGCGATAGCCATCATTCGTACTGGGTGGGAAAAGCGCCATTTTGGCCTCCTTGGGCGATTACAGCTTAGGGAGCGCTCTCAAGGTGTCAACGCGGGTGGTTGTTTGGTTTTAATGGCAGGGAGAGCTGCAAGCTTCAATTGTAGCGCAGAAGGTAGCACCAAAGGTGAAGCATAGAGAATACCAATCTTTAATGTAACTTCGATATTCTATTTGAATATGAGTACTGGGGATTGTAATGATTAAGCCCGTAGAATTAACGTCCAAAAACTTAATTGGTGCCATTGTCGTTGGAGGTCTTCTTTCGATCCATATTGTAAGCTTTTTTGGTGCGGCGGCCGTAATTCCCATATTTTTCTACATTTGGATTGCAGTTGCATCGAACTTTCTCCCGGTCGTTGTTTTTGGTCTTACGGTGATGCAGCGAGAGCAAGCTCGCAACTTAGCGAAGTACTTAACCGTTTACTGGGTCTATTGGACAATTATGTGGGTTGGTTGTGCACATGGCCTATCCCGCTGGGGCGACCTTGATGCGCTTAACACTCAGAACCAACCCTATACTCAGGTCTTGTTTCAGCCGTGGATTTATTTGAAAGATCAAGTCTTTCCAAAAGCAGAGACCCAAGCACAATAACCTGTAAAGATGAGCCACCCGTTCATACCCAATGCGCCTAGCTCGAGTATGTGCGGAACAGCCCACCGCTCTGGGCGTTGATGAAGCGAGCAAGATAGCTCCTCCATCAACGCAAGGAATTTCTCGCATGGACCATAGTAAGCATATCCGCCTCATCGAATCCGAACTCAACGCCGCAACACTGGATGATGCAACCGTGTATGGCGCGAACGAAGCCAAGATTGGCAAAGTCTCCCATGTTCATGGCATGGGCATGACAGGCGATGTCATCGTCGATGTAGGTGGCTTCTTGGGTCTGGGCACGAAGCCCGTATCCTTGAAGATCAACCAGTTGGATTTCATGCGGGATGAACATGGCCATGTCCACGCAACAACCACATGGACCAAGGCCCAAGTCGAAGCTTTGCCTCAGCACAGGCACAGCTAAGCGCCTATTTTTCCCGAAAAGGGGTGCAAGTCTTGCGGGCTTGCACCCCTTTCACTGCCGCCCATGTACCGGATTGCCCATTCTTTGAACGCCTGCGCCCCCGGCTATGCCATGGCATAGGCTGCATCTAAGTATGGCTTCACCTCGGTGCACCTAGGTCTGAATACATGCGACAGCGCGGCGCACCCTCCAATTTTCAATAACCGACGTGCCGGGTCATTGAAAAGGCGCGGCGTTTTAGTTGCGCAGACGCGGCGAATTGGTGCCAGGCCCCATGCCTCGGGGTACAGGCACTCCGGAACCAACATAGCTTGAATTGATGAAGAGGACTGGCGATTTCGACAATGTAATGGCGCGCGCGACAATTACGCTCCAAGCCGATTCTTGGGCCACATCGCCGGTCGAGCTGATAATGAGTTCCGCGCGCGGGATATAGATTGTGCCCAATAATTCGCGCACATTATTCGATGAGATCGTGAAGGACTGATAATTATTGATGTGGGTGACGATCAAAAAGCCTGCGAAGCGACCTGTTGTACGCGCTGAGAGCTCTACCCGCGCATTACCGCCAAAATCAAACCTATTGTCGCTATTGAAAAACAAGACGACATCGCGGCCCTCAAGCGCGGAATCTTGGCTGAGGATGATATTGTCATAAAAATAATGCTCACCGGGCCCCAGCCTTAAGACGCCATTGCCTTCAACGACGAACTTTTCACAATGGGTCCCTGCGGGCAAGTTCAGGATTTCGCCTGCCGCCACCGTCGTTATAGACGGTACGCAGGTCGGCCTTACTTTGGGGTTCATGTTTAAGCGCACAAAGGGATCGGCTATCGGCAAAGCGCCAACATTGGGCTCAGGGCTGATGGTGCCTGTGGCAGACTTTACTGCTGCAACTTGAGCGGCTTCGATGGTCGATGCGTTTCTGGCGATGATCGTGTCATTGGATTGGACCATACAGCCCGGTGCCTTGATGATGGCTTGATCTTGCAGCGTGAAACCCGAAACCTGACTGATGCCGCGTTTGGCCAACAGCCTAGCCCGTCCTTTGGAGGGTTGGTAATTGGTTTGCAGCACACAAAGCGGCATCGAGCCCAAAAGCTCGGCCGTGGCCTTAGCTTCAATCCGGGTCCCTTTTTTGCCGAGGATGTTCAGGCCTGAGGTGCGGGTTCCCGAACCCGTCACCGTCACGCTACCTGTCATCCGGTCCGCCTTGGCGGTGAAAGAGACAGGTGTGAGATTCGTGGTTTGCGAATAGACGTTTTGCGCAAAAACTTTCGCGGTGGCCTCAATTCCGCCAAGCGACCGGGTCGGGATCTGCATCTCATTGGAACCAGCAAGCGCTGCCGCATCCACCGCTGCTTGCAGACGCGCACGCTCGGCACTGATCCCAGTCATCTCTACAGCAATCGAGATGCCAGCCAAGATGGGGACCATCGCAAGGCCAGTGATGACGGCGACATTACCTCTTTGTTTCTGTAAAAAGGAAACGGCCCAATTCTGTTTCATACAAAATAGAATATAGGATAAATGTTTATAGGTGATTTCCTTAATCGGAAGTCTTCTAATAATTATACAATATTTGAGAACGGTGCCTCAATTTACCCTGACCATCAGGCTTTTCGGCCATATTCCTTGGCTAGGGCCTCTGCGACACGGCCAATCAGGTCTAAGGGCAGGGGCTCGCGGTGCGGAAAACTCAAATTGCCCTTTGCCCCCCGAAAGGCTGCAAGTTCTTCGATCAATTCAGGAGGTTCTTTGAGGGGCGGATAGATCCCGATATGCGTCTTAAAAGCCGCGAAATAAAGGAACACGCTGCCCAATCGAAAGGCGGGCATACGATAACTCACACAGCGTTCCGCACCCGGCACCCGCTGCTCGACCCTTTCCTGAATGGCCTCTAATCGAGTTCTCACGTCAGGCGAAGCCGCGTTGAAGAAGGCCTCGTGATCTGTGAAGGGTGTGGGACTGAGCTTTGTGTTTGGATCCATGATCGGTTGGTAACATGTCTCACTCACATAGACAGCCCTTACCGCCAACTATGCGTTGGCAACGGCCCAACTCAAACGATCTTGGGAATTACTTGACGTCGGTTGGTTTCAAGGTTGGAATGGCCCCCTAAAATCACGAAGCACCTCATTTTGGAGTTGATTTGTCTTGAAACCCTTTGTTTTTACTTTATCGATTGGGGTGGCCACTTTGGGTTTTGCCCTTTCGGGGACGTCCTTTGCACAGTCTCGTTCCATATCAACTACTTGGCACGTCCAGCCAGCCGTTGCTCCTCCAGAGGCCCAAACAGTCAACAAAGGCGAATGGGTTATCAAACAAACTTTGCTACCAAAAGGCCTGTTTAGATTGGAAAGTAATGTTGACCTTGAAGAGGCACCTTTGTTGATTGCCGGGGCGCAATTCATTGAACTTGATGCAGAAGGGCCACTTGTTGCGTGTGATGCTGTTGGAAGAAAGCAAATTTTGCTAAACACAAGACGTAATTGTCTCATAGATTATGAAAGGGACGGGACCTTTGACGGCGTATTTCCTCTACAAGGTACATCGATAGGCGGAGGTTTGCCCGATTACACTGGAAAATTTCCCAAGGATGCGCAGCGAATTCCGCCCGCCCGCTATAGCCGCATAAGCCCAACTGAAATTACGACACCTTACTTTGTCGGGATACGAAATGCCGGAATACCTGCATTCTACAATTATCTGGGTTTCCAAGTCTGCTTCGGGAATGCCGAGATAACTGATTGTTTTTCGGATAATAGTTACACCCCTTTGTCCGTGTTTCCAGCTTCCCTAGAAATGTTGGGAGCAGGTTTTACGGTCCTATCGCGAGAGAAAGAGAGTGTCGTGCTGAAGATGGACTCCGCGATGTCACCGCGACCTTTTAGAGTATTTATTTCAAGGCGTTAGCCCATTTTTCCAGTGCAAAGCTACAGGGTAACTTTGAGTGCCATTCCGACAGGAATGCACCTTCACTTGGGCGGTGGTCGCGCTGATTGGCTGTTCGCTTGACAACGCCATTGCCGCGGGCTTTGCCGAGGCAAAAACTTTCCATAGCGTTGCACCAACGCCCAACACTGGCGATCTTTTGAAGTTGCTAGGCCATGGTGCATTCTTTACGGAAAGCACCCTACAGCGCGGGGGCACTGTGCGCGCCACCTAAGCCGCGACTTTGCACTTCCCATATTTTATAGGGTTTGGCGACCGTCAAACTTAAAGCTCGTCCTAGGAAACAGTTAGAGAGCGTCTTTTCCCGACAAAAATCAGTTAAAGAGCTGAAATTCCCGTGGTGACAATGGTTTTGTTCGACCAGGGTGCTGGGCAAAAAAGGCGTGGGCATTCTCAAGTCTAGCTTGTAAAGACGCCCCATGCCCAAGACTAAACACGATAGGCCCAGTTATAAGGGCAGCGCGAGCTGGACCAAGTTCAGAGCGCTGATGGAGAACCGCTTTGGCCATGTCATTGAACTTGAGCCTGAAGAAAGCTGGTTTGAGTGGCGGGGGCACCAGATCCATCTGGATAGTCTGTCGCCAGAAGGCACCCCCAAAGGCACGCTCATTCTCGTGCATGGGGCGGGCGGGCATGGGCGGCTCCTGACCCCCCTTGGCGCAGTTGCGGCAGAACATGGCTGGAAGGTGCTGGCCCCAGATCTGCCGGGCTATGGCCTGACGATTACGCGACCCAAGTGGCAAACCGATTATCAAGAATGGCCTGAATTGGTAGCAGACCTTGCGACCGAAGAAAAAGGCCCCGTGGTGCTGCTTGGTATGTCGGTGGGCGGGATGACCGCATTTCGGGCGGCCCAAATGCTGCCAAGTCTTGGCGGAGTCATTGCAACCAATTTGTTGGACATGAGTGATCCGGCCACCTTTAAGGCTGCGGCCCGTTGGCCTTGGCTGGGGGCATTATCGCTTAACGCGATGAAATTTGCCCCCTGGTTGATGGACGTTATGCCAATGCCTCTGGCACTGGTCACGCCGCTCGACGCGATGACAAGCGATCCTGAGTTACAGACATGGTTCAAGCGCGATCCACTCATCGGTGCGCGATGGGTGAAGGGCCGGTTCTTCAGGAGCCTTCATCAATATGTCCCGCCCCGGCCTGATTTGGCGCTACCGTGCCCACTCCTTCTCCTCCACCCCGGCGCTGATGAATGGACGCCAACGCGGATCAGCCTGCAAGTCTTTGACCAGGTATCATCGCCCAAGCAGTTTCAGGAATTATCCAATGGCAGCCACATGCCAGCAGAAACACCCGCTTGGCTTGAACTCCGCGACGGTGTCTTGGCCTTTCTCGCCAAAATCGAGGGGAATGGGAACGTGGGGAACGAAGCACAATAGTGCCGGTCCATGATTGTGGTAGGCTTTGCATTTCTGTTCTGGCATTACAATCAACGAAAAAGGCCCCTCCGCGAAAACGGAAGGGCCTCAAAAAAAGTAACCCCTCGGCGTTGAGCGTAACCTTTGGGCCATAGGCTCGAGGGGTGTTGTTGATCCGAACTTACCCAACGCTGAGTGCTCGCGCAATGCCAGTTTGCAACGAATTGAACTGCTTACGACCTGTAGCTCATTTAGTCCGTCGGTAAATTCAATTATAAGCTGCCGGACCAACTGAACTTTATCCATGACTAATTGAGGGGCACAAGAAGATGAGCGAATTTCCCGACATGTTCTTGGAAGGGACGAATGGGTCATTGCGGCTCAGGTTGCTCCGCTATGAGTTTCCCGAAATTAAAGATGATAAGTGGGACTCAAATTGGCTAGTTGTTTTTGGTGAGGCTCATATTGACGGTCGAAGATGGCGGTTTGAGTCACCGTGCCTCAGTACGGTAGAGGTAGGCGCTCTAGCGGATTGGTTGCACAAAGTTGCCAACGGCGAAGAGGTCGGTGAGATTGAATTTATCGAACCAAGTTTGGAATTTGCGCTCGTTGCAAGATCTCATATCAGAGTATCCTTCGCGCTCGAGGCTGCCCCACCTTGGGTCGATGGCTACGACCTTGATCACAGAATAGGGTTTGACATTCCGCTTGGGCCCCATTTGGCCAGAGCAGCGGCCGACCTGAAGTGCCAGTGTGAAGCGTTTCCGGTTCGAGGAATGGATGAGTGACCTAAGGCGTGCTCGATCCTTTGCTTGAAACGAGATCACTGCAGATTTAAACAAATCTTTCCAAAATGGCGGAAATGTTGGGGCTAATTTACGCTGAATACGATCAGGAGTTCTTGATGGCATAGTAAATCACAAAAACTAACTGAGGTTGACCTCAGCTTTTAAGGGGCGACCTTTGGAGTTAATAATGAGAACTGTCGCAGGCATTTTGATAACAACAATTTTCGCATTAATTGTGCTGCCTACAGTACCTGCTTGGTCGCACGGTGGCGGACTTGATGCGAATGGTTGCCACAATGACCGAAAAAAGGGTGGGTATCATTGCCATCGCGGGAATAGCAATCCGGAACCCACCCGACCAAGACCGTCGCAAGTGTATGAAAATCCTTCTCGTGATTCCGGATCATTAGAGTCATCAAGTTCAAGGTCGATGGATCTGAAAGACAAAATTGAACTGGCGGAGAAGCTTCTCTTTCGGCTCGGCTACGATGTCGACGAGGCTGACGGAATATTAGATGAGAAAACCACAAAAGCCGTACTTCAGTTTCAACAAAGCGCGGGCCTGCCAGAAAGCGGTATAATTACGTTTCGATTAATCGACGCATTGGTTGCTAAGGTGGCTGAGTAGAATTTCTTTGTCCCCTGTGGCAAAACTCAGGGAACTTATTCTACTATTCTGCGGTTATTGTGGATTGCGTTTAGATTTTGGTCTGGGTGAAGGTTTTGTGGACGAGGCAGCTTGATCAACCGCAGCAGCAGCTTCCCTCTCGGCAGCTTCAAGGGCAGCATTTTGCTCCTTCACTCTTACCAGTGCATTCTGCGTCTCGGCATCTGCAGCCGCTTTGGTAGTGAATTCCGAACAAACCACAATGAACGAACTAACCTTATCTAATCCAAAACCGGCCTTAATATCTGTATATGCTACGACAGCAACACCTGATCCATGGCCCTTGAGAAGAATTGTTGATGAGCTTCCCTTTTGCCAGTCGATATCAAACCGTTTGATTTCCTCATCGGCATATCCCACGCGAACCGATCCACCCTCCGAAGGGTCGCTTGAGCTAATTACGCTGCCTTCCCGAATCCAAGTCGCATCAACCAGTTTAGTAGCTGGACCAGCTGTCAAGGTGAGATTGAGGAGGCCACTGAATGTATCAGGTACCGTTCCCATGCGATCGACCGGGACATGACCGCCGGGAAGATAAGTGCTACTTCCAGAAGGCTGTTCGCAAACGAGATAAACGCTTTCACTTTGCGTCCCTTGGCTAAGGGCCAAAGAGGGCAACACTACAAAGGCCAAGGTCGCAATTCCGACTACACTATTTCTAAGCATGATTTGCGTTCCTTCGTTTAATTCGACCACTAACTGGGAATGCACTAGCGCTCTAATTCGGAAATGATCGGCTCCTTGATGAGTCTATCAATTGATTGAAGGATTAATCAACAGTTTCCTTACACATCTGCACGCCATTAAGGTAAGGCTTGCATTTGAACCCGCATTCCGATGACGCTCCCTCGCGGTTACCGGACAAATCTAGAACAATTCTAGTCGCGGCTTGACAGTTTTTTTAGCGTGTCGAAGCCCTCGAGAATTATAGTTGGCTGGTACATGGTTCCATTCGGATAAGCAAAAGCAGTCCAGGTTGGCTCTGGTTGGGCCGAACATCCGCTTAGGAAGAGTGACAAAATGACAAGCTGTACTTTCATGTTTCTATCCAGTTTTGCTGATTTGCGAGGTAGCTCGTCAATGTTTATTGCAAAAAAATCGAAGCCAATCGGCAACTCTATAATTCTCGTCGGATCAGCACAAATCCGCACACGATTGCAACCAATCATGATTTCGATTGTCAGTCTTGCCGTTTGTGCTGCCTCAAACAATTTTTCTGGTACATAATTAACCACAGGTTTTGGCAATAATGGCCGAAAGGAGATGGTCTGCTTTGGGGGTATTTGGGGCGAAAGCTGCCATTGATCGCAACACTAAATTCTAACTTCTGGTGGCCAAAGAATACGAGGGGGCCGGTCAATCTGTTCTCAACAGAAGGCGCTGAAACTCTTCAACAAGAGACTGCCATCTGCATTATTTGGCAACTTTCAGCTTAAAGTGCATCCCTTCGTAGGTCCTTACGGGATTGCCACGTTCCAAATTCTGGTGGTCTGACCAGTGATCATGCCGAGCTTCTCCTTTGGCATCCAAGTAGCGAGCTTCCAGCATCATGGCTAGTTTCAGCTTTGCAAGTTTGCGATTTGCTTGCTGGGATCGCTGTTCTTGAGCCGTGGTAACTAGTCCAGTTGGACGATGCGTTGCACGCACCGCGCTGTCGGTCTTGTTCACATGTTGCCCCCCAGGGCCGCTTGCCCGCATTGTCTGAAACTCAATGTCTGCGTCATGCAATTCAGGTACGCTTTCGATTAAGGGTGCTGCGTTCACGCTGACGAACCAGTTCCTGCGCTTGTGTAGGGGTCGAAATGAACTTCTGCCGACCCAAAGGATGGTTCCAATTCTTTCGCGCGCAAAACCAGATGCCTCGTCGCCTTTAATACTAAGGAGCAGGGATGCCGGAAGCGCTTCCGCAGCCTCAAGGACTTCGCAAGTGACGCCTTGCTGGGCGCCTTCGGATATGAAAGCCTTAACAAGTTGGGCCAGCACCCATCGGCATTCCTCTGGCCCCTTGCCAGCGCTCAGATGTAGAATGACTTCTGTCATGATGCCCTCGTTTTGTAGCTGAGCAGCGGTCTTAGGCGCGCGATCACCCGAATTAGGCCTGCCGTCTCTAAGTCGGCGATTACGCCCGCGATTTCTTTATATGCCTCAGGTGCTTCTTCGAAAATCAGCCTGCGGTCCTCGCATATAACGTGACTGGACAACTTTGTTCGCTGCAAATCGGCCACGCGATAACGCCGGGATAGGCGCGCATGGGCGTCGTTACGACTCCATTTGCGCCCGGCACCATGCGCCAACGAACACAGCGCCTCATCAGCCTGTTGTAGAACTGGCTCTACAAGGTAGCTGAAATCACCACGCGATCCCGGGATAACAACGAGCCCGCGATCGGCTGGTGCCGCGCCCTTGCGATGAAGCCACCCCGATCGATGTGCACAGACACAATTATGGACGATATCGAGACAGCAGCGTCCAGAGTAGCCGATAGCATTCAGGAAACGCTCAGCGATAATCTTTCTATTCACGACCGCCCATGTCACGGCCTGATCATGCCGTAACAAATAGTCCCTTGCCTCGGGACTATCTGCGAGAATGCCTGACTTGCCTGTAAGCGATTGCTGCTGTTGCAGGATGGCCTGTCCCAGTCCGCGAGAGCCACTATGCACCATCATCCAAACCCGATCACGGGAAAAATTGAGGGCCGTGAAGCGATCAGCGTCAACGACTTCCTCAATCCTTTGAAACTCGACGAAGTGGTTTCCTCCGCCGATGGTGCCGAGGCCGGGGCTTGCAAGCTCGCATGGCAAACCAGCTGAAGCTAGGGCGTCCTCTAACGAGCCGTCCCATGGCTCGTCCAGGCCTTGAAGCTTGCGCTCTAGGTTGCTGACTCGGAACTTGCGCACTGCCAGACTGGTTTCCCAAAGTGCCATGCCACAACCGATATCGCTCCCGACAAGATGGGGCCATATCCGGTCTGCTGACCAAAAAGCGGCACCGACAGCAACGCCGTTACCTGCGTGGAGATCAGGCAGACCAACGACTTTGCCCATCCCTTCCAAGGCAGCGGTGGCGCTAAGTTGGTCAAGGGCGACTGGGTCCAAACGCGACGGGTCCCGTCCAATAATGGTAATCTTACAAGGCCCGCTCATGATCGACCTCCCATCATGGCAAGATTTGCTGACGGCAATCTCTCTGCCAGCAACGCTTTTTCTTTTAAGATCCCATCTATCGGATCAACAAAGAATATGGGTCTCCTGAATCGAAATCTCTGGGCGCCAAGGACTGTGCCCTCGTGCATCCACTCACCGTTACGTCCGATCGAGATTCGGATGAGCACAAAGTCCTCGAGGTGCGAACGTACGTGCATCTTCACTGTGCTACCAGTATCAAGGCATTTGCATATCTCGCTAAAGACGTTGTCCCAGGGCTGCCCTAGACGGCTGCGCAGGAAACGCACGAGCGGTGCGAGATTTTCATTCAAAGACTTTCTGTATGGGGTGTTTTCAGAAGCGTGGCGCTTATGACCTATATGCTTGATCGTGAAGTCTTTAGTCCTTTTTAACTTGGGTGAAGAGGCATGGCTTGCGCCCCATCGTGGTCGTTCGACGATAACCTTGAACATGTCAGCGCGCATAATGACCCTCCTTCGAGTGAGGGGTCAAAACACGATAAGCATGCCAATTGCTGGATTTAACGAAAGAGGCAGCGCGCCAAACGCCGCCGTTAAGAGTCAGGCGCGTTTGTGCGCCCGATAGGAAATTGCCCATGCAATACGTTCCTGAGTTTCACAGATAGAGAAAATTGTTTCGCGAAATTGAATCGTCGATCGCATAATTTTCTCCTTTCCTGTTTCAGGGACATGCCGAGCTTGGCTGGGCGGCTCGATAGTGGGTTGATTTGAATAAGTCAACAAGATTCCAAATCGGCGCCGAAATCGTCACACGCATCCGTTTAGCCGGTTCAAAGCAAATTGAAATGTTCAGGTACTTCGAATTGGACGAGTCGCATCCATTTTTGCGACCCTACGAGAGTCTTCCTTCGGGCTCCGCTCAAGCAGTGCCTTCGCCCACTGCTTGTGCATCCAGAACTGACGGCTTTAAGGCAGAACTTGGCGGATGGCTGCTGGTCTGGTTTGTGGGGGCTTGGGCGTTGAAAGCGGGCCTTCTTCAGCATTGGCAAAGGGGTGCGATTTTGCGTCTATACCCTTCAGCGTTGTCAGCTAGAGCAAATCCAGCGAGTTTTCCGGTGCAGATAGAACAAGACCTTGCAACAAGGTATCAAAGCTTGTTGCAGCCCGGATTGATTCGATGAATTTCTGGTGCGCGGACAAACTCTCGAAATCGAAATTGTCGGCGCTTATGGGTGAGTCCATGCAGTCGATAAGCAATCTCTTTGCTTCTTCCAGTGAATAGTCCAACGACGCCGAAAGCTGAACGCGAATCTGCCATGAGCCTGTAAGACAGCTCAAAATCCGGCGACTAAACGAGTTGCCGAGTGGCCCGAGAACTTCGATTTCTTTAAAGCTACGGAAACGTCCATTTCGGTCGACGATAAGAGCTTGTTTGTAGCTTGCTGCAATTTTTTTCTTCGAGCCTTGCGCCTGAGTGAAGGCCAACGTGCTTAGAGGATAGGCTTGCTTGATGTCGGGAAGCAACAGGATGACAGTATGGATCATATTAGCTGAATACCCAATTGTTAGATCCCAATGTTACTCGATTTATGCGCCAATAGATTTAATACCAAACCATTTTCGGATGACTGCCAATTCTTCGACAGAAGCTGGCGTCGCGTGACCAATATTTCTGTCTATCTGCCTCATAACATCTGCTACGTCCGCAGCCAAAGACGAATGAGCCAAAGTAGTCTTCAATAGTTCAATGCCGCCTTCGGGATCTCCTGCTCGGAGCGCACTTTCGAACAATTCCTTGGCTGATCCAGTATCGCCAATCGAGCGGTAGGTGATTCCCAAGTTGATCATCCCAGCAATGTCGCCCTGATCAATGGCTTTCGTGTCCCAGTAGATTGACTTGGCAATGTCTCTTTCCACACCAATTCCTTCGCCATACATCAATGCAAGTCTGGTCATTGACGACACATCACCATTGACTGCCAAGGTTTCAAATAGGGCGAATGCATCTGCATGGTTTCCCTGATCATCAAGGTCACATGCCTTAGAAAAATCATCGCACATGACGCAACATCCAAATTCTCACCGAATAACCAAATCTCCCTGGATCGTAAGCTACAACAGTGCGGCAAGGGAAGGTACCATCCTAACTACACGCCGTCTGAGGGCCAAGTTCTGTGCACCTACTCACATATAGCGATCGCCCCACGGCTCGTAGTACCAATAAAAAAGCGTATCGGTCTTCACCGTGGCCAATTCGACGGGAGGCTTGCTCCAATTTTCATCTTCGCATTTGATTGGTTCGAAGTTCTCGGAAATGGTCTTCAAAATGATTTCTTGTTGGTCGAGCCGTTCATTGTTCAAACCGACGGCCAAATACGAATCTCGGACATGATGATAGATGAAGACGTTACTTAGGATCGACCCCACCAGCAAAGTCATAAATGAAATAATCGCACTTTTGGGCCATTTGGACATAATCACCTTCTTTGGCCTGCGTATCGGCGAATAAAAGCTGTTGCCCAAAGTTGGAAGGCAGAGTCATTTGCCTTTATGCTGTCCGGCAAGGACAGCTGAAAAGCATCCGCTGAGGATTTAGTCTCCATCATAGCAGAAGCCCTTCAGCCAGCCCATTAGATTTAACTTATGATCTTCGATACTAAAACCATCTTTGAAGTCACAGAAACCCACTTGATCCTTTATCTGGTCCACAGCCGCCTGCGCCACCTTCTCATTTGAATACACGCCGATGAATTTTACTTCCTGAACATCATCACCCAGTTCCCTGACATGATGCACAATGAAGACTTCGGTTAATTCTGTCATTTCCTCGCCCAATTTTGTACTGACACCCCAATACACTCAATCAATCAATGAGATGGATATTGCAAGAATGACCTGAGGCAAGCATCTCGACTTCCTCAAGACTTCCCACTTCATAGGAAATATAGGAAATCTCCGACCCATCATCTGGGGGAGTTTCATTCCCCGGCGGATCGTCATTGCAGATCGTGACGAGTTTTCTAACGCCGCCATAGACATAGCTTGCTGGAACGCCATTGATCTCGACACCATCATTGGCTTGAGCTTCAAGCTCAGATAAGAGCTTGGCCCTTTCCATTGCTTTCTCGGGGTTTGCAGCTCGGACAAGATAGATGTTCTCCAACACACTTAACGGGCCAATGCCGTCAACGCGCTTGAAGGCCATCAATGTATGTGCCGCATAATATTCCACCTGACTTGCCCTTTGGTCTGGCCCCTTAAGCACGCATCATCTAGGTCGCACCGTCTTTGTACAAGACCATCACGGGCCGTCCCTGCTTCAATTCCTCAAGGTCACTTAGGCCGCGCACCTCAAAATAGCTTCGAGTTAGTTCTGACCCATCGACGGGCGGATCCTGATCCTGCTCTTTCATCCAAACAGGATTATAGATGGATCTTAGCTTTCGGAGGCCGATAAATTCACGCGTCGCCAATTTGGAATTCAGCTCATCCGTGCCGTTGAACTCTACCTCCTCACGGCCTATTCTCTCTGCTTTCCGCCATGCGGTCTCATCATCTGGGGCCTCAACCAAATAGACCTCTTCCTCCACCGGAAAGATTTCCTGTTCTTCGTCAATTGCTTTGATAACGAAGAGAAGATTGGCGCAATACCATGTCATCGAAAACCCCTAAAGCAATGCGCTTCCTGCCTTGGGGTGCATTCCATCCAAGGAGCGCACCATGGTCAAGCAATTCCTGAGATTGTCGATGCTGAGCAGCAGCCAAAGTGGCTCTAAAGAACGCTCCTGAATGACTGATGCTGGCCGAAAGGAGAAGGTCTGCTTTGGGGGTGTAGTGGCCGAAAAGCGGACGTTGCTAAGCGAACAGTTTCACTGAGTGAATTGCGAAAGGCTTGGACTGAACATTTATAATTCAGAGTAGGTTGCCATGAGATCACTCCCAAACGAAATTCGATTTGCTAATCTGCGAAATTAGGCTTCTGGGCTGCTCCGGGACCGAGTCATCGATCACCAATGTACCTAGTTCATCAAGCCATGGCAGCAGCTTTGGAACCTTGCCGCGTGTCACCCATTCCTTGGTTGGTGTGCATTGAATTGAAATTAATTTCACGCCGCGACCAAAATACTTCTCGAACTGATTAGCTTCTACTCGCTCCGCTGTCTTTCGATCCTCAAGGTTGGTGAACCTAACGAATGCGGGTGCACGTTTCAAATCCACTTCCCATGGTTGGGTAGAGTCGTCCCCTAAACGGTTAGCTTGTATTGTATAAGGGTAATATTCGGGTTTGAATTGCATCAAAGCGGCTGGGTCGCTCCCTTGATACCCAGAAAAGATCATAAAGACCCAACCCTTGTCGCCGAGCTTAATGGGGACGGCCTCTCCATGCGGGTCGCAAGTTGCACCTTGGAGATAGACATTTGCTACTCTTAGCTCACGACCACACCTAATTCCTTGCACTGACGAACCTGTATAGAGAACGCCATTGTCTTCGATGGTCACCGTAACTGTGATATTCTCACTTTTGTATGGCGCACATCCATAGATGAGGACGCAGACCAGCACACTTGCGATTGCAAGGATACGCTGGACGATACGATCGGTGGAAAATGAATCTCGAAATTCCGTCAAATTCATAATACTGCCCATCCGAAGTTAATCTTTCTGTTCGGGATCTTACCCACCCGGATTCCGCTTTCTTCGAGCTTCAAAGCTCGCTCCGCCTGCAATCACCCTCACACCAAATAAACATCTCGAACCGTTTGGGAGTAACCCCGAACCAGCTCCATCAAATCAGGTCGAGAGAACCACAACCTAAAAGATCGGTCAATGACAGCTAGTCCTCGATTGATTAGACCAATCGATGATCTGATCTCTGTACTTGATGGATCAGTAATTTGCTTGAAACGGCACCAATGTCCGCTTTCGAGCAACCGCCAAACCGCCAGAAATGGCCACCTCTGGCGCAAAGCGGAATGTCTGCTTTCGAATGCCGAAGATGCTAAGGGCTATCCTGATGACATTTAGGGGCGGGGATAGCCCAATGAGTGGCTACACTTCGGTTGCCTCCGCCAATGCCAAAGCGTCTTCGACATCTACACCAAGATATCTAACCGTACTTTCAATTTTGGTGTGGCCCAGCAGAATCTGGACTGCCCGAAGATTGCCTGTTTGCTTGTAGATTATGGAAGCCTTAGTTCTGCGCAGGGAATGAGTGCCAAAGTCTTCCCGCCTTAGCCCAATTCCAGTTACCCATTCATCGACAAGGCGCGCATATTGTCGGGTGCTCAAGTGATTTGTGTGGTCGGCTCGGCTTGGAAAGACAAAGTCATCAAGAGACCCACCTCGACGCTCCAGCCACGCCAACATGCTCGCTTGCGCAGGTCCCAGAAGCTCAAACTGAACTGGTCGACCAGTCTTTTTTTGAATAACGATCGCACGAGTTTTGACGCGACCGCCACTCGTGACATCGCCTATTCGGACCTTGACGATATCGCAACCCCTTAGCTTGCTATCGATTGCCAAGTCGAACAAAGCCCGATCGCGTAGGTGGCCCCCGCTATCTAACAAAAATCTAATCGCCCAAACTTGCTGAGGTTTCAAAGCGCGCTTAGATCCCAGCAATCGGCCAGCATTCCACGGCCGCTTAACCAAGGCCCCAGGATCGAATTTTGAAAGTCCCATAGTTATCTCCTTAACAGGCCCAAATTGGCCATAGAGATTACTGAAAAATCGTCATTAAAATCTCGCCTGATTTGGCCGATTGCCTAAGATCTGGTTTAGGGCGAAATACTGACTCACTCCATTTGAGAAGGCCACTACAAACTTCACGGACTTAGGGTGCTTTAGGAAATCCAGGAGCATGCCGTTTTACTTGCCTAAGCTTTAGTAAGAGCGGAAGAGCGGGGCGAATCTGGTCGCAGAGTGCCCCTGTATCCGCCTCAGAAAAGCAGGGAGCGGCTTTTCGTGCCTGTTGGCTGTCATGTGCTGCTGAAGAGCGTAAGCTGCCTCGGTGTGTCTTTCTGTGGCTTTTCGTCTCTTTGGTAGCTGCTGGGCAAGAACGGCTCAATCTCAGCTCGTCGCCACAGCGTGATGCCGTCAGGCTTTTTCAACAGCCATTTTTTCGCCCACGGGCCAATTTGTCTGAACTCGAGGCCCAATCGCGCCGCAATCTCTCTGGTGCTGATGTAGTTCCTCGAAGCCTCAATCACGCTTTGTCGCTGAAGCTTCGCACTCGTGCGGTTGATGCGCTTTAATTCGCCAGCCTTTAGCAAGGCTGAGATGTCATTCGGATTGCAAGCGAGACGTTCTTCCGCTTCAAATTGAGTACACTCCTCACGATTGGGTTCAGGCGGGGATGCCCAAGCAAAGGATCGTGTGACGATTTGCACCGCGACCTCTGGGGCAACAGTCAAATTTGAAGCCTTGAAGCCATGTTTGGTAGAAATGCGCTTCAAAGAACCAGTCAATGTCCCGGCCAAGGTAGCCGCCAGGAGGCTCCCCCATGGCCTAGGCGACGTCCCCGTAAGCGCAAAACATGAGGATAGGTTTATCCTTTCCACATCTGCAGCGCTGTGTTGGTCGATCTCTGCCTGCAGCCGCCTAATGAAGCTTTGAAATTCACTGTCGACTAAGAATTTTCCCGCGAAGCATTGTGTGATTGCTGGGGAGGGGTGCCACCTTAGTTCTTTTAGATCGACCAATTGTTCAATTGCGGTGTACGTGAGGCCGAATTCGGCGTGAATGCTATCCGTTGAAATCCGGTCCTTGAGGGTAGCAGCAAGCTTCTTGACGTCGTCCTTGTCGAACCAATCAATTTGGCGCTTTTTGCCTCGGATATGTGTTGGTTTCAGCGCGCCGATGCTGACAATTCTGCGCGTCGCTGCATTGTCCAGGCCCAAAATTGCTGCGGCTTGGCGTATCGTCATCTTCCCGGTGTCTTGCCGCACGATGGCGAGTGTCTGGGCTGAGTAACTCGCAATCGGTTTCACCTCTTTGATCATGTCTAAGACAAAGCTGACTGTCGATGGCGCGTGGCCTGTTTTGATTAGTTCCTTCAGACGGGCGAAGAAATCTTGGGAATTAAATCCAACTTCTTGCTCGTCAGCTTCAAAAATCGAGGCAGGGAAGCCGCGTAAGATTTTAGCGCCGGCGATTGTTAGGTGTGGATAAAGAGCACTTGGGGCGAGTTTACCCGAACATTTTTTTTGCTTTGGTCGCGTCGCTCGCCCAAAAAGGCTAATCAACTGCAATAGTACCCCGCGATTTAGGTGCCGGAACAGTGGGTGTACCTGCATTAACCCGCGACGCACTTCGACGTCGTCAAGGCTAACAATGTCAGATACGAATTGCAGAATTCCGCGATCTTTCTTCGCAATGCTCACCGGTTCAGCTCTTCGTAAATCAAAGCCGCAGCTGTCGCAGCGATGAACACTTGAGCGAGGTAGTGCAGCCAATTCCTTGCCGCAATCAGGTGCTGGGCAGTTCTCTTGCAGCACTTCCCAAGACTCACGGCAGAAGCCAAGGTCGCTCAGCTCCCAGGAAAAGCGCTGATGCGGATTTTGTGCCAAACTCGTCGGTGAGAAACGCCGCGAAGAGCGCCAAAAATGTTGCTCGCGCAACTCTAGTCCGTGAAGCACAAGCGTCTTTGGATCAGTTGCTTTAGGGGCGGGGATGACCGCGCCAAGTTGCTCCTCTTGAGCACCAAGGATTGCGGCTACGGTCTTGATCTTCTCCCGTGCCAACCGAAGTCTTGCGACAAAACCCTTGCACTCAAGTTCGAGTGTTTCACACAGTATCTTCGTGCTCGGCAAGACATTGCGCTCAGCTACGCGAGCGAGGTAACCATGAAAGCTCTCTCCCCCAATCAATGGAACTCGAATAGGAATTTCTTTTGGATTTGACATTGCTACCCCTTTGTAAATGGGTTTGTTTTGCAGAATCCACCTGGGATGGCCCAAGTATCGATTGCTTTCGAAACATCATAGGTTTCAATTCGATCTGCGTTGCGCCTGATGGCTGTTTCAAGCGAGTTTTGTAAAATGCGCGCCGATAAGCCCATTACGCCCTTGGTGGCTTTTAGGAGCCCGTCAACACATTGCTCGTTTGTGAAATCTGATTGACACCCGAATATACCTAATCGCTGCAACTCTTGATCAAACCCACTTAGGAACCGATGAAGTATCACTCGGCCGCCAGCATTTCTTGGCAGTGGTTCGATATCAGCGATGTTTGCAATTCGTTGGGCTAACTCACCGTTGGAAGTCAGTAACTTTTCAGCATCCTTGGTTCCGAGAAGAGCCAAAGGACAAATTCTTCTATTCAACAGTGTTTTCAGAGCATTAATTACTTCAGCCACATTTCTGCGAGTAGCAAGGTGATGAACTTCATCAATTATGATAAGTTCAATTTGCAACTCTTTTACAAGGTCCTCGAGGCGTTTTGCTAGTAATTGTTCTCCCCCATTGGTGGCGTGAGGGTCGCCGAGCTCCATTAAAATGGCGGAAATCAGCCTTTTTGAAGTCATCGAGTTTGAAAGTGCCACAAGTAGGACGGGCTTTTTCTTACCTGGCGATCCGGCCTCTTTGTTTATGAGATCTCTGTATTTCTCCGCAACGGTAGTTTTGCCCGTGGAGGGCGGCGCTAAACAACGCAAGGCGCGGAGACTACCGTCATTGTGCCCTTGACCGAGCAAGCGAATGGTATCCAGCCCGCTTTGAAGTTGATGATGATAGGGGGTGTCGATCCAAACGCCTGAAAAAAGCTTGAGTTTTGCTACAACTTCTTCAGTTTTGGCGCGATCATATGCTGGCCTTATCATGCCAGAATTGGGGGTTAGAACATTAGTCGACATATCAATAAGGCTCCCAGTCTGCGTCCGTGAAGACATCCCATAGTGCTTCGTTCGGCTGCATCGTCGCGTCGTATCGCTCTTGTGCTAGCCTGTGCCTTTCGGCGTTGTCTTGTCTTGTTTTCCGCGCCTTGCTAGCTCCCCTTAGAGAACCCTTTGGGATCGCACCTGCGTCTTTACTACGCGCAACCAATGGCTCGTGAGGCAGCAGAGTTTTGCCGGTGATGGAAGTCAAACCAGATAGATCACGTTTTGACGCGACACTTGGCATGCTGACGAGCTTGGCTGTCGCACGCCGCTGAGCTGCAGTAGCGTTAGGTGTCAGTTCGAGAATTCTATTTTGAAGCAAAACTCTTGCTTTGGCGCGATCAGCGATGCTTGAAGACTCGAGTCCAGTTTCTCGTAGATGCTTTCGAATGGTTTTGTGCTGGGCCAATGTAAGCCCGGAAGCATAATCCAGATCGACGCATGGAAATTGCAGGTAGTCGTTATCTTTCTCCCGAAATATCCAAATGTGGCCGAGATCGTATGGATTATATTTTATTTTGACCCTGAGACTGGCGCGCTTTCGATCGCTAAGGCGTGCACATTCTTCTTCTAAAATTATATTTGTTGTTGGGCGGTCGTTGTATTGAAGTCCAAATAGCTCAATTCCGTCGTTAGACAGCGTTCGCTCGTCTAAAATTCCCAAGAGGGGATCCAGCCTGTCACCGGAGAGGAGGACCGGGATGCCATATCGCGCTGCATCCTCTTGCCAGACCAGAGCTGGGGGCCTTCCGTCTAAGCCCGAATGCGGGGAGATGTGATACGCGTAGGCTACATGCTCAGTGAGCTCCTCGAGTTCTTGAAGGGTGATCGTCGCTTCGGATTTGAACTTATCGGCATGCTCTTCGCGTTTTGATTTGTTTAGAGTGGTCCCTGGGAGCTTGTGGAAAAGCTTGGAATTCAATGTGCCAAAAAGGCGCTCAACGAAGGCCTTTGACTCCGGGCTCGCAACCTTTGACGCGACCAATGTTATGCCCAGATCCTGTATTTGATCTTGGATACTCGTACCTACGAACTCCATACCATTATCGCATACGATGTTAGACGGCAGACCAAATATGTCCTGCAAGATTGGAAAATCGGAGCTCCCTATGCAGTTTAGCTTAGGTCGCAAGCAGCGTTTCAAGGCTTGAATGACGCTAGCAAGGCTGGGGCCGGCGAAACTTATGTACCAAGCGAGAATGCACCGACTTTTCACACAGATAACGGTCGCCAATGTTGGCTTGCCGAGCTGGGTTTTAGTGGGTCCATCTAATACATCCAAGTCAATGAGTTCAAGATCGATAATGGTGTGGTCGATTTGGACGAGCTCCAGGATTCGGCTGGCCGGGATAGCTTTGCCCATGGCTCTAAATTTTGCTCGGGCTGCAACTTCGCCAAATTTGGCGCGCATTGTCTGAAAGGTCTCGAGTTCGTCGATACAATCACTGAGTGTTGTTGGTGACGGGCAGTGCAACTGGGTCGCTGTTCCACTGGCCTCATCGAGCGCGTTTCTTATTGTTATCGCGTTCGTCAAATGATTGTAGGCATCCACCTTGCTGGCAGTCTTATTTGTCCAATAATAAAGCGCACTCGCTGAAATCAAGTCTGTCAGGGCCTGATTCAGGCGACGCGGTCGGGGGCCTTTACCTGTCTTTGATATGCAGTCTGACCAAGCACGTTCTTGAAATGAACCTCTCTTCTTTCGCCATTCTTTAACGGTTCTCGGCGTCAGTCCATCGACGAAGTGTTTCGCTTCCTCTGGATATTGCCGTTTCACTCGATCAGCTATGATCTTAATCTGATCATCAGAGACTACCGAGCCCAGTTTATCGAGGCCGACTAGAATTTTGTACCTAATGACGGAGCCTGGGTCTATTTTCCGAGCTTCTTCCTCTCCCATCATGAAGCGGTTTGACTTGACTAATGACGGTCCCGGATCTCTGGTGTGGAAGCGACCTGCGGAGATCATTGAGATCACCCAGTCGCTGGTGGGAAGATCTGAACGAGATTCCTTCCAGTCGACACGGAAGGTAAGTTCCGTGTGGATCAGCTTGAAAATGAGGCGATTGTCTTCGCCATACCTTTCAAAGACCATTTGTTGGCCGTCAAAAAAGTAAGAATTACCACGTTTGAGTTGGATCGTGGCCCTCACATGCTTGGAAAGCGTGTCTTTTGACTGGCGCTCGCTAGGAGCGATTGCAGCAGCATCATAGGCCATGGTTGTAGCCTCCAATTAAAGCCATGGGTGCGTTCAACGAAATTGGCTGGCTCAGATCCAGATGCACATTGCCCCGACAAATTAATGCGCAAAGAAGTGCGCGGGCTTGTTCCGCTCCAGAACAAATTGCTTTCAAATCTTGAACGGTTGAGTGGCCGCTGCATGCATCTGCGAGCCGGTCTACAGCCAAACTCAACCAGTCGGGGATCAAGTAAAATCTATACCTATGTGCCCAATTGACATGAAAGTTGTGAAATGTCCGCTTTTGTAAATCGACGCCAAAGACGGGGGTAAACATCCACCCGAGTTCGGCACAAATTTCGCCAACAGCTTCTAGTTTTTCCCGATAGTCTGGTCGTTCGAGATAAGACGCATCCGGTTTCACCTCAATAATCTCAATTGCGCCATCGGCTCGCAACCGACAAAAGTCGCTATGATATTTTGTCCATTTCGAACCTACTCGAGTTTCAAACAAAATTGCTTGGCTTGCGTATTCTTTGACGCCGATGTCCACCTCGCATTGGGCGGCAAACAACAACTCATTTTGTCCCTCGCAAACGATGGACTTGCCGCATTTTCGGCTTGGGAAAATCGATGTCTGCCAGTATCTGCGACCGGTAAAGACTTGGCGGGTACCATCTCGATCAAGATTTACGGTGATTTTGCAGTTCCGATTGACCGCCGCTGCTTGTGCAAAGTCATCGAGTTTCTGCGTGAGCTTCGAACTCAAATTCGTGGTTTGGCACCCCGGCAAAAAGCCAAGATGTGATGGTGGTATTTGGCTATACTCAGCTCGATTTTCGCGATTGAGTAATGCGCGGGGATAATCAAAGAATTCGGACATGGGGGCTCTTTCACCGATTGAACGGCGCTCCTTTTCCAGAAGAAAAGCGGGCGAAATTGTGCAATCCGGCGCTAAAGCCGGTTGACAGTTTCAACGAATTTTGGGATTTTGGGATTGTACTTAGTGAATACCAAAGTCCTCGACGTTGACGCGTCGGGGGCTTTTTCTTTTTGGGCTTATGGTGACATTGTCATTACCTGTCGTTGTTGTTTGAATATCGAACTGCGCAGTTGGACTACCCAGTTCCTAATGCTGGACTGCTTCTAACTGGAGGCTGGAAAATGGAACGCCTTCAGGCTGGCGGGATAACAACCGCTTTATCCATTTGGCTTTGAACCATCGGCCTATCAGGCCAGATTTGGGACGGCTCAAAGCCGATTTCCTCGGAGATCAATCTTTCAAGACGAGCAGATCGAGCGAGGCCTTTCGATACGGCATAGATTGTCGAAGTGCTTACGCCTGCTTTGCGCGCAACATCGGAGAAATTCTTGCCACGGCGCCTCAAACACTCCTTGACCCATCGATGAGTTTGGGATTGATCTGGTGGCATGAGCGGCCCTTGCATGTTACTACTGTGATCATGTATGTATGCTGCAACATCGGTATGAGTCAAATCGCGAGTGATGGGCTGTGAAAACAGAAGATAAACTATATTCACGTCAACAAGTTGCGAAGCGATTGGTTGAGTTTCGAGAAGGAATTCTCGACGCGAGTCAGGTGACCCTCGCAGCTGCCATTGATGTATCTGTACGAACAATGCAGACTTATGAGCAGAGCCGAGCCGATATTTCTGTGGAGGTTCTCATAAGGTTATATGAGCGCCTCGGTCTCGATCCATTATGGCTATTGCTCGGTGAAGGACGTGACCCTAGCCACCAGCATGGTAAGTCAGAACTGTTGGTCCAAGAAGCCTCACGGGCTGTCGAAGTCGTACTGCAAAAGCGGAAGTTAACCTTAACGCCAGAAAAGCACTCGACGTTGGTCAAGATGGTTTATTTGCGCCTTCGGGACGAACTCGGTGACATAACTAAAGTTGATGTCGCAGGAATGGTAAGTTTGGCATCATGACGGATGAAACTGAACCAGCACCAGAAGCTCAGAACTCGCAACTGGTCGATGCGAGCGGCAGGTTTGAAACAAAACGAGATATGGTCCTCTTGGAAGAGGCGGTCACTGAAGCCCGCTCAATGGGACTATCAGCCTTCACAGACGGAAAATCTGCGAAAGAAAGGCTGCTGACCTTCGGGTTAAAGCACGCGGAGCATGTGCTGAAGGACCGAGCCCGCGTCCCAGTATTTGCTTTTCTTGGCGTTTGGAGTCTGCTGGCTGCCTACATGAATTATGAAAAGAATGCGTTTGGTACTCTAATTTTAATTGGGTTTTTGGCGTTATCCTTCGCGCTGATAAAGGATGCAATTGATTGGGCAAGCGTCTTTGATATGCAGAAGCGGGCTCAAAAAGAGCACTTGGACGAGCTGCGGAAGTAAAAGCGCAAACCTCCAAAACCTTGCTACCGTCAGTTTCTAACTTCGGCCTTGGGTCTGCTTTGCGCCGATACTGTTGAAAAAGTCGATTTTTGAGTAATTATGAAGAAAAATTGGGCCGCTGAGCTCGATTGCGACAATTAACGCGGGGGGAGCCACGAGTTTTTCATTGGGCACTCACTGGCGCTCCCAGCCTGATCTGATGGATGTTTCCCGCCGATCAGCCATTTCTCTTACAATTCGCTGAATTTCCGTGTCAGCGCGGATGGGGAGTTTTTCAACAGTATCCGCCAAACGTGGCCAATAACGACCAACTCAACTGAGCCCGAAAGCGGACATCGCAGACTCAGGTCCCTTGACCGAAGTGAAGTTTGAGGCAGTAGCAGAAAAACACCTTTGATTCTCGGTGCCTTTAGGCCAACATAGGTCTCATGGCCCATACGCATAAAGACCCAGCCGCACTTCTGACCCGTCTTCGCCGGATCGAAGGACAGGTGCGCGGCATACAGAAAATGTTGGAAGAAGATCGTGACTGTATGGATGTGGTCACCCAAGTCCAAGCAGCGCGTGCGGCGCTGACGAAGGTGGAAGCGGAAGTTCTGAAGCGACATATGGAAAGTTGCATCGAAGGCGCGATTGCAGCTGGCGACGCTGATGCACAACGCAAACTTTTGGGCGACCTCATGCAAGCGCTGACGAAATCGATCGACTAGGGAAAATTCGAGGCTTGCCATATACCCCCCTCCGGTATATTTAGGAGACATGCAGCTGACTCGCGCCCTGTTTGCTTTTTTCCTCGCGTTGACGATGGCCTTTGCGCCAGTCGCGACGAGTGCGGCTAGTTGGCGGGCTACCTGCGAGAGCAATCCTCCCTGCACTTCAGTGGAAGTCGATCACGTGAGCGCTACTGTTGAGGCCGCAGACTTCTGCGAGAAGATGCCGAAGCCAACCGAAGAAAAGTCGCAAAGCGGTCATTGTGGTGGCTGCTGCTTGGCCCATTCTAATGCGACACTGAGCGCTGCCGACACACAAATTTCAAAGGTTGAGCTTTGGGCTATTTCACTGAAGCCTGACGCCGAAGCACCCTTTGCTTTACCTCATCGCCTTTACGGCCTGAAACGACCGCCGCGAGCCTGATCCATCCGACTATTGCCTAGCAGACATCTTGTCCGCTGGGTCCACGGATCGTGATCAGGAGACCCATTTAATGAATTCCCAAAACTATGAGCGCCGACGGCGGAAGTCTGTCTTTGCGTCCTTGTCTCTCGCCTTTGCAGTTATGACGCCCCTTGCGGTGACAGGTGCCGCACAAGCACAAGAAATTAGTGGCGCGAATGAAGCCATGCCAACGCGCTGGTCAACGCTTCTTGATGCGGCTGTCGCACGTCGCGCGGCAGATGCGGACGCTGTTGCGCTGCGTGGATCAGCCGATGCGCGGCGCGCTCTCTCGGCCCGTCGGTTTGCTGGGCCGCTAGAAGCTGATGCAAGCGCACGGCAAGATCAAATTGGTTCCGGTACAGATTATTTTGAAGTTGAGGGCGGGATCAGTGCCTCTCTGTGGCGACGGGGCGAGCGCGACGCATTGCGCGGTGAGGCGGATGCCTTGGCAGCTCGTGCTGGGGCCGAACTTAATGTGGTTCGCCTCGAGCTAGCTGGTGAATTGCGCACGGCTTGGTGGGAGTTGGCCCGAGCGGTTGCTGACGTTCGCGTTGGCCGCGAGCAAGTAGAATTTGCCCAAACTTTAGTTGCCAATACCAAGCGCTTGGAAGCCGCAGGGGAGCAGGCACGTCTTGATCTTCTGCAAGCGGAGGCAGCACTGGCAATGAGCGAGCAAGATTTGGCCCAAGCCATGGGTCGGGAAGGGCAAGCCCGCGCTCAGATGATTGGCTTGGTAGGCTTTGTTCCAGCCCAACTAACTGCAGAGACTGTGGGCGCGGCGCAAATCGATGATCATCCGCTCGTGCGGGTGGCTTTGGCAGAGGCCGACCAACTTGCCCGCCAAGCCCGCTTTGCCCGGCTCAAGGCCGAGCCAGCTTGGCGCGTGGGGCTTGATTTGCGGTCTGAGCGCGATGGGCGTGGCTTGGATACACGGACTTCAACTGGCGTAAAGCTTTCACGAGCTTTAGGACGCGACCCGTCGGCAGGGGCAGAAGCAGCCAGTCTTGAAGCCGAAGCAACTGCGGCGCGTTCAAAGGCCGCAGCGGTCCGTTTCTCGCTTGAAACCATGCAAGCACAAGCAATTGCCAATCTCACAGCCGCACGCGCGAGCCTTAAGGCCCAAGAAGCGCGACGGGCTATTAGCGTTGAAGCCCTGGCCCTTACCGAACGCGGCTGGCGCGAAGGCGAACTTCCCTTCTTAGAACTCTTACGTGCCCGGGCCGCGGCTTCAGAAGCCTCCCGCGCTGCCGCGCAAGCTCGTGTGGCCGTAGAGGCCGCAATCTCCTCTTTCAATCAGGCGCAAGGCCTGCTCCCTCAGGACCAAACATCATGATCAACCCAAGAAGCCTTAAAAGCCGCTTGTCTGCCCTCGGGCTAATGACAGCGATCACCTTGCCTGTCCCGCTATGGGCAGGTCCGGGCCATGACCATGGCACCGAAGCGGCCACAGCATCGGTTGCGGCACCGACTTCCCCTCGCTTTGAGGCGGTCTCGGACCGATTTGAAGTCGTTGGACGCCTTGATGGGGAAAACTTGCGTCTTTGGGTCGATGACTGGGCGACCAATACACCGATCGAAGGTGCGTCGGTAAATCTAACGATTGGGCCCCGTAAAGCTCTCGCAAAAGCTGACGTCGATGGCACCTATGTGCTTCCTTTCCCAGAGCATGACACGCCAGGCACTTATCCTGTGACAATCTCATTGCGCGGTGCGGGGGAGCCTGCGCTTTTGGGCGCATCCCTAGTAATCGATGATAGTGCAGTTCACGCTCATGCTGAGGAAGGCCTGCCGCTTGGCCTGATGCTCGGCGGTGCAGCCCTTCTTTTGGGTGTTGCGGGCGGTGCTTTATTTTTGGTGCGCCGCAAACGAGCGGGGCTGGCCCTTGTTGCCTTTGGATTGCTGGCTGGCAGCTGGACATTAGTGACTGGAACGCCGAGCGAGGTCGTAGCTGGTCCTGGTCATGGTGATGAAGGACATGCCGACGTGGCAGGTGGTGTGCCGGATAATCGAGCCATGCGTCTTGCAGATGGCGATATCGTCGCGCCGAAACCGATGCAGCGCTTGATCGGGCTTCGAACCATTCTGGCTGGAAATTCGGCAGAGGGTTCTGCATTGCAATTAAACGGGGTGGTGATTGCAGACCCGAATGGCTCTGGTGTTGTGCAAGCGAGCAGTGTCGGCCGTGTCTCAGGCCAATTGCCAGCCCTTGGCCAAAGAGTTGTGAAGGGACAAGTTCTTGCCCTTGTCAGCCCTGCATTGGATGCGGATGTCTCCTTGATTACGGCGCGCGGCGCGGCTGAAACAGCGCTTGCTGAAGCAGAGCTCGCGGCAGGCCCAAGCGGGTTTGCGGCAGAAGCCGCCGAACTGGCCCAGGCGCGCAGTCGCTTGGACCGCTTAACCCGGCTTGAAGGGGTTGTACCCAACCGCGAGATTGCGGGAGCCAGAACGGCAGTGGATGCCGCTGCGGCACGGCTAAATCTCGCAAAAGCCCAAGCCGCTGCGCGTCTGCGCACGGCGCGTACTGAGGCGAGCCGCCTGCGCCAAGCGGGCTCAAATGCGGAAGTGCTTCGAGCGCCGGTCTCTGGCGTGATCAGCGCTGTCTCTGTCGCGCAGGGCCAAGTGATCAATCCCGGCCAAACCGTCTTCACCATCACCAACCCAGACCAATTGCTCGTGGAGGCACGCGCTCCATCGGGCAAGTCAGTCCCCTTAGCGGCAACAGGTTCTGCCCGCACCAGCGATGGTCGAAATCTCTTACTTATCCGCCAGGGCGAAGGCTTGGCGATGGTCGATGGCGCAGCACCGCTCCGCTTCAAAATAGATGGGCCAAGCAGCATGCGGGTAGGAGAGCCTGTGATGGTCTTCATCACCGGGAGCGAACAAACCGCAGGTGTGGCTCTGCCGCGTGATGCTGTGGTGAAGGGGATGAATGGCCAGACCATGGTCTTTTTGAAACAAGCCGCAGAGCAGTTTCAGCCCACCCCGGTTACAATAACCGATTTAGATGCAAACCGCGTCATCGCCACATCCGGCATAAAAGCTGGAACTCGGGTCGCGACCACTGGCGCACCACTTCTTGAGCAGGTGCGATGAGCCATGTTTGACTTTCTTGTTGCTACCTCACTTCGAAATCGGGTGCTGGTGCTGTTTGCATCACTAGCACTTATCCTATTTGGCATCCTCGCCACCATGCGACTGCCGGTCGACGTCTTGCCCGATCTCAACAAGCCAACGGTTACGATCATGACCGAAGCAGGCGGGATGGCCCCGCCCGAAGTCGAAGCTCAAATCACCCAGCCACTTGAAAACGCCATGAGCGGTATACCCGGCGTGTCGCGCGTGCGATCGGTAACCGGTGTAGGCCTGTCTATGGTCTATATTGAGTTTGGCTGGGATGCAGAGATTTTCCGGGCCCGCCAACAGGTGTCAGAGCGGCTCGCTTTGGCCAAAGAGTCGATGGCGGACCTCGATCATGCCCCGCAAATGGGCCCGGTTACCTCCATCATGGGCGAGATTTTGCTGGTAGCCATTCCTTATGGCGACGCTGACCCCATGGCTGCGCGTGAAGTGGCAGACTTCCAAATCCGACCACGCTTACTTACCATTCCAGGTGTCGCACAAGTGATCCCTATTGGCGGCCAAGTGCGACAATTCCGCATTTCGCCGAATGCGGCTCGCATGGGTCAATTGGGCGTCAGTTTGGAGGCCATCGAACGCGCCGCGCAGGGTTTTGCCTCAAATGCGGGTGGCGGCTTTATTGATCAGGGTGGTCGAGAATTTGTCGTACGCGCTTTATCGCGCACGGCGCGGGTTGAGGACTTGGGCTCTATTTCGGTTACCACACGCACCGGCGGCATTGTCCGACTGGACCAAGTGGCTGAGGTTGAGTTTGCAGCGCGCTTCCGGCGCGGTGATGCAGGGTTTGCGGGTAAGCCTGCCGTGATCATTGGCATTCAAAAGCAACCTGGTGCCGATACCGTGGTCGTCACCAAGAGCGTCGAAGCGGCTCTGACAGAGTTGAACAAGACCTTGCCCAAGGGCGTAACTGCCAGCCAGGTGCAAATGCGACAAGCAGACTTTATCGAGGCCTCGCTAGGCACTTTGAAGAAAGTCATCATCGAAGCGGGCCTTGTGGTTGCAGTGATCTTGTTCCTTTTCCTACTTAATGTTCGCACGACAGCCATTAGTTTGGCAGCCTTGCCAATGTCGATCCTGATCACGGCACTCGTATTTTCTGCCTTCGGGCTGTCGATCAACACCATGACTTTGGGGGGCTTGGCTATTGCTGTCGGTGAATTGGTTGATGATGCCGTCGTGGGGGTGGAAAATGTCTACCGACGCCTCAAGGAAAATCGCGCCCTGCCAGCGCCTTTGCCCGCGGTAACTGTCATCGCGCGCGCGACGGGCGAGGTCCGTTCGGGCATTGTCTATGCTACAATGATCATCATTCTGGTGTTTTTGCCCTTATTCTTCTTGTCGGGCATTGAAGGGCGGTTGTTCCAGCCTTTGGGCATGGCTTATGTGGTTTCGATTTTGGCAAGCTTGCTGGTGTCGATCACCCTGACACCTGTTTTGTGCTATTATCTTCTACCCACTATGAAAGCCTTGCCAGTCGAGCAAGATAGCTGGCTGGTCGCACGTCTTAAGCGTGCCAATCAAAGCCTGCTCGAATGGGGGTTCCAGCATGTAAGGCCTGTCCTGATTGGGGCGACATTGGCCGGGCTTGTTGCCATTGGCGGCGCATTGATGTTGCCACGCGCTTTCCTGCCAGCCTTTAATGAGAACACCCTTCTTGTTGGTTTGACCTTACAGCCCGGCATTAGCCTCGCCGATAGTGCCCGCATGGGTGCGACGGCAGAACGACTGATCAAGGAAGTCGATGGGGTGAAAAGTGTTAGTCGCAGGACAGGCCGGGCCGAGTTGGATGAGCATACAGATGGCATTCATTCCAATGAAATTGACGTTCGCTTGAACCCTGGGCTGTCAGCCAAAGAACGTGATGAAGTTGCAGCGAAAATCCGCCAAGCGCTTGCGCCATTGCCGGGAAGCTTTGGCGTGGGTGGGCCCTTGGCGCATCGGATTGATCACATGCTGTCTGGCGTCAACGCGCCCGTCGCGGTTAAAGTCTATGGCGAAGATATGGATGCCGCCCGCAACGCCGCAGACGCCTTGCAGGCGCGGATGGTTGGCATTGAAGGCTTGGTTGATGTGCGGGTCGAGAAGATCGTCCGTGTGCCGCAGCTTGAAGTGATCGTGGATTATCAACGCGCTGCCCTCTATGGGGCCAACCCCGCTGAAGTGACGCGCTCTGTTGAAGCTCTATCCGGCGGTCAAACGGTCTCTAGGATCATTGATGGGGTACGCCGTTTTGACGTAGTGATCCGCTTACCAGAAGGTGCTCGCACGACCCAAGCCTTGTCAGAGCTTTTGATCGAGACACCGAGCGGGGTAATTCCGCTCTCCCAAATCGCGACGGTTCGCGAAACCGATGGGCCGAACCAGATCAATCGGGAAAATGGCAAGCGGCGGATTGTCGTGCAAGCCAATCTGGCACCGGGTGCCAATCTTTCGGCAATCACTAAGGAGATCCGAGCAGCAATGGAGGCTGTGCCTGCGCCAACGGGTGGCTTTTACGCACTTGAAGGGCAGTTCGAGGCACAAGCTGAAGCCACGGCGACCATCGGGGGGCTGACACTGGTGTCCTTCACCCTCATCTTCGCCTTGTTATACAGCCGATACCGGTCGATCGCGCTGGCCATGATTGTGATGGGGGGTGTGCCGATGGCGATGATCGGCTCGGTCATCGCGCTTTGGCTCTTTGGCCTACCGCTCTCTGTTGCAAGTCTCATCGGCTTTGTTGCGCTAACCGGGATTGCCGCGCGCAATGGCATCCTAAAGATTAGCCATTATCTCAATCTGGTTGTCTATGAGGGCGAGACATTTGGTGATGCCATGATAATCCGCGGCACGTTAGAGCGCCTGACACCCGTTCTCATGACGGCCCTATCCGCAGGCCTCGCTCTCATCCCGCTTATAATTGAGGCAGGCGAACCCGGAAAAGAGATCCTGCATCCTGTAGCAGTAACCATCTTCGGGGGGCTTATTTCTGCAACCCTGCTGGATGCGCTTGTTACACCGATTTTGTTCAAATTGTTCGGGCAAAAACCACTCGAACAATTGGTCTTGGCCCAAAAAGATGGGCAATTAAAGGAGGCGTTCTAATGAAACGGACAGTAAAACTAACCGCTGGAATCTGTGCTTTGGCCTTGCTGGCTGCTTGTGGCGGCGGCGGGGCAGACGAAGCAGAGCCCAAGTCTGAGGTCTCTGCGGCAGCGAGCTCTGTAAGTGAAACCAAGGATCAGCCAACCATGTCTGTTGCGGCGGCTGCGACCCCTGTACCGGGCCAGGCTGTTCGCCTAACTTTGACCCTAACAGGCGCGGATGGCAAACCCCTCGGCCCCGATGACATCGCAACCCAGCACGAGCACAAGGTCCATGTCATGATCGTGGATAGCGCGCTGGAAGATTACACCCATGTCCATGGTGAGCCAGGCGCGCAGCCCGGACAGTGGACGGTCAGCTTTACCCCGAAATATCCTCGTCAATATCGCGTCTGGGCGGACTTTAAGCCCGCAGGCAAAGAGCAAGACGGGCACGCTCATGACCACGGCAAAAGTGACCATGGTGATGAAGGTCACAGTCATGACAAAGCAGGCCATGATCATGGTGAAGGAAGCCATGGCCATGAAGATGCAGATGCCCATAACCTTACGCCTTCAGTCACTCTAAACGTGGGCGCAGAAAAAGGTCCAGAGGTTTCAGCGACCCAAACACTTTCCACCAAGGTCGACGGCTATACCCTGACCCTGTCGCTTGGCGGCGCGCTCACGGCTGACGCACATACGCCAGCTACGCTGACAGTTGCCGATGGAACCGGGGCTCCGCTTGCCTCGTTAGAACCGCTTATGGGGGCCTATGCCCATTTGGTTGGCTTCTCGGCCGATGGCACCACGATGGTGCATGGTCATCCTGAGGGTGCAGAACCAAAGGATGCGACGGCAGGCGGCGGGCCTGCATTAGCTTTTGAATTGCACCCAAGCGTTGCCGGACCGCACCGAGTGTTCGTGCAAGTAAAGATCGGCGGCAAGGTAATCACTGCGCCGTTTACGCTGGTGGTGGCAGACTGACATGGATTTACCGACGACGATAACAACAATCCTATTGTACGCCTATTTGGTTGGGTTTGTATTGCTAAGCAGACAAGCGAAAGAGTCCGCTGGACGCAATATTGACTCCTTCGCTAAGCCGGAGGGTACCCAAATTTGGACGGCACTCTTGTTCAAGATTGGATTTGTCGGCGCTGCCGCTTGGGGTCTATTCCGAGCAACTTTTCCGACTTGGGTGCCTCAATGGCCACCTATGTTCGATTGGCTTGTTTGGCCGGGATTCGTTGCTGTCTTCGTCGGGGTATGCGTGGCTCTCGGGGCGCAATCGCAAATGGCCGCATCTTGGCGGATTGGTGCAGTAGAGGGCACTCTTGGAACACTCGTGACGCGGGGCTTTTTCGCCTTTTCGCGAAATCCGGTTTTCGTTGGCCAGCTGGCCCTCTTTGCCGGGCTTGCCCTTGTCAAACCTGATATCGTCCAAGTGATCCTTTCGGCCTGTGTTTGGATTGCTGCTGTCTGGCAAGTCCACATTGAAGAACCGATTTTGGCCAAAAGTCTTGGGCAAGGCTATCGCGACTATGCTGCCCGAACCCCGCGCTGGCTGGGCATTTCAAAGGAATAAAATAGTGGGTCACGATCACAGCGACCATCAAGACACCGGCCACAATCATGGTGCCCATGGCCATGTGCACGGTCCTTCCAGCTATGATGGGGCTTTCGCGCTTGGAATTGGTCTCAATGTCAGCTTTGTTCTGGTTGAGCTTGGAGTGGGGTGGTCCATCAATTCCCTCGCGCTCATCGCAGATGCGGGCCATAATGCAACCGATGTGCTAGGTCTCTTGCTTGCTTGGGGCGCAACGGCACTCGGGCGACTTCAGCCCCGAGGGCGGTTTACATTTGGATTTGGCCAAGCTTCCATTCTGGCGTCTCTCGCCAACGCCTTACTCATCCTCTTGGCCGCCGGAGTTATCGGTTGGGAGGCGATCCGCCGCTTTGCAAACCCCAGCCCGCCGGATGGCGCTTTGGTTATGGCGGTTGCAACCGTTGGGGTGGTCATAAATCTTGGTACGGCCTGGTTGTTCTCGCGCGGCCGAAAGTCGGACATCAATATTGAAGGTGCCTTCCTCCATATGCTGTGGGATGGCCTTGTCTCTCTTTCAGTCATCTTGGCGGGTGCTGCCATCTTGCTGACCGGGCAGGCTTGGATTGATCCGGCGATCAGTCTTGTTGTCGTTGCCGTCATGGTTGCAGGGACGTGGCACTTACTTTTGGCCTCATCCAGACTGTCGCTGGGTGCAAGTCCTGCGGGCGTTGACTTGCCTTCTGTAAAGGAGTGGCTTGCAGCGCGCCCAGGCGTGGCGTCGGTGCATGACCTTCACGTTTGGCCCCTATCCACCACACAAGCGGCTTTGTCTGCCCACCTAGTCATGCCCGAAGGTCATCCCGGTGATGTAGTACTTACTACTTTCGCGCATGAACTCGACGAGAAATACGGCCTCAGCCATGTCACGCTCCAGATTGAAATAGGTGATGGAACAAATTGTCCTCAATCTGCTCATGTCCGATGAAAGGAAACAAGAACCCCACTTTTCAGGTGGTTTTGGGCTTCCGCCAACGATGTGGCTGGAACAAGCCATGTTCGGCCAAGCCCGATTTGGCTGTGCCAAATGCAAATAGCCTTTTGCTTTTATCTACTTTCACACAAATGAGGAAATTCAATATGTCAAAGATTCTCATGCACAGCGTTATTCTTTTGACGCTGTTTGGACCGCTTAATTCTTGGGCCAGCCAACCTGTTCCATCAAAGATAGATGACAGGACTTTGTCTTCGTCACAGTCCGCGGATCTCGCGATTCAATGTCGAAATGAGGCCCGACAAAATCACGATGTGGGCGTCTTCCCAAGAAAGCAATCACGGAACAGTGCAGCAGTCCGCGTTCACTCACTAGCGCTTGATAAGTTTTGTGATGCCTTTGAAGGTAAAGCTAGCCAAGAATTTTGGGATCAAATCTCAGCATCTAAGAAGCCAAGTGAACGACAAGAAGCATTCTTAAGAGCTTGTCTATCGGAAGCAAATGGTGGGCGATCAACGGTGTTCAAGCCCGCTCGTCAACATATCGAACGCATGTCCTCAATTTGCCAGAAAATGGCAGATAATTTGCCGAGCGAATGACTTGCGGCGATCATTGAAGTGCTTGAAGAAAGGTTGTCACTCAGAGAAGTCACGTAGGGACTGACTGTTGTGATATCGCTTCATGCTTAAGCATAACTACGTTCATAGGCGTTACCCAATGACTGCTACTGGCCTTGCATTCCAGGTTCTAGTGTACGCCGCAGCCGCTGCGGCTGAGATTGGGGGCTGCTTTGCGATCTGGGCGGTTCTCCGCAATGGGGCACCAAAGCCTTGGCTTTTGGTCGGTGTTTGCCTGCTTGTGATTTTTGCTTGGCTATTGACGCTAATTCCTTCAGCCTCGGCAGGACGGGCATTTGCCGCCTATGGCGGCATTTATATTGTAGCCTCAATAGGGGCAATGTGGTTTCTCGAGCGCACAATGCCAGATGTTTGGGATATCAGCGGTGGTTTGGTTTGTTTAGCGGGGGCTGCCCTCATCCTTTTTGCGCCTCGGACAGCATAAGGGCAAATTAGATAGTCCTTCAGCGGGAATCTTGAATAACTCATGAATCCCAGAGGTTGTCGATGCTTCTTGAGTGAAGAGATGCTCAACTCTTGCCCTTACTAGCATTGCAAGCAAATTTTAGGTTTTCGGACAACCCGGTCCTTAAAGAAAATGACCCGAGGCATATTTGATCCGCTTTGTGACAGGAGTACGCAAAAAAGTGGCGTACTCCCTAGGTGTATTGCCACCAATAAAGGGAATTGACCTTTAGAATATACGTCCGCTTTGGCCGCCTACCCCCCAAAAAACCAGACCATCCGCTTTCGGCCACTTGAAGACATTATGATCGAATCATGTTGTCGTATTGATAGAAGTTCGCTGTGCTTATTACATCCAAAAACAAGTTCGACAGGTCAGAGCTGCGGACGTGACATCCAATAGTGACGCGCTTTAACTGGCAAAAATGCGCGCTTTAACTGAGTCGCACAGGCACAGAGTTGGCGGTCCCGAAGGGACTTGAACCCCCGACCCATCGTTTAGGAAACGATTGCTCTATCCTGCTGAGCTACGGGACCGCATGGCCCTTGCTTAGCGGGCGCGGGGCTGTTTGGGGAGGGGGGTGTTACAGAATCTGGCCCGAAGATTGTTTGTGGCTTAGTCGGCTGCGGTCGCGACCACGCGCGGCAGTTTGAAGATGACGTCCTCGCGTGTGACTTCCACATCTTGCAGCGTGACTCCAAAGCGCGCCTGGCAAGCCGCAATGACCGCTTCCACTAAATCTTCCGGCGCACTGGCTCCGGCGGTCAGGCCTAACGTGGAGACGCCGTCAAACCACGACCAGTCGATGCCATGTGCATCATCGATTAAATGGGCAGCCTTTGCCCCGGCGCGCAGGCCGACTTCAACCAAGCGGATGGAGTTGGACGAGGTTTTTGAGCCAATGACCAAGAGGAGGTCAGCTTGGGCACCCAACGCTTTGACGGCCTCTTGGCGATTCGTCGTCGCGTAACAAATGTCTTCTTTGTGGGGCGGCGAGATTTCCGGGAATTTCGCCTGCAAAGCGGCGACAATTTCGGCCGTGTCATCGACCGACAGCGTGGTTTGGGTAACAAAAGCCAGCTTTTTAGCATCTTTTGGTGCAAAATTGGCAACTTCGGACACATCTTGGATCAGGGTGACGACCCCATCGGGCAATTGGCCCATGGTGCCGATGACTTCAGGGTGGCCTGCATGGCCGATGAGAACAATTTCACGCTCTGCATCAAAATGCCGTTGGGCTTCGACATGGACTTTGGAGACCAAGGGGCAGGTTGCATCCACATAGATCATATTGCGGCGGGAAGCTTCTTCCGGCACCGATTTGGGCACGCCATGGGCCGAGAAAACCACCGGGCGATCGGTAGGGCATTCCTCTAATTCTTCAACAAAAACAGCACCTAAACGCTTTAGTCTTTCCACGACATGGACGTTATGAACGATCTCGTGACGAACATAGACAGGGGCACCCCATTTCTCAATCGCGCGCTCAACAATCTGGATGGCGCGGTCGACACCAGCACAAAAGCCGCGCGGTGCTGCGAGCAAAATCGTTAAAGGACGGGGAGGGGCTGTAACTTCCGACATGATTTCTCCGGTGGCATTGCCTTGTTGGCGCCGCATTGCGTTGCTTGAAACAACACTGACCTCTAAAGACATGGTCTATAATTGCGGCAGTGCCAAGATGGTCTGCTTCGCTTCTTCTGTGGAATGCAACATGCGCCCCCAAGCTATTGCCTTTGTGATCACTTCATCCATCCTTTTTGCCGCATGCTCGTCCTTGCCCTTTATGGGCAATCGCGACGGCCGAAATAAGGCCCCACCGCCGATGTCAGAGGCAGATGCGCCTGCTGCGGATGCGCCAAAGCCCACGGTTGAGGCCAAGGCAGGCGATGCAGAAACGCTGGAGGCCCCGGTCGGTCCAGCCCGCAAACGCGGCTTCTTCTCTGGGCTTGCAAAATCCTTGGGCAGTGATTCAGGCGTGGCCAATGTGGGACCGTGCCCGGCAGTGCGGGTCTTGTATGACGCCCAGCGCTTTGTTGAGCTTGACGGGCCTGAGCGGTTTGAGAATGTCGGCTATACGGGCGAGATATTGAATGTGAATTCAGACTGCCGCTATGTTGGCGATGATCCGATCACCATCAATATGCAATTGGACATGGCGTTTGGCAAAGGCCCAAAGGCCAAAGGGGCCTTTAAAGATGCCAATTATTGGGTGACGGTGACGCGTAAGGATATCGCTGTCATCAGCCGCCAAGTTTATACCCAGCGTGTTGTGATCCCTGCGGGCGCTGACCGCGTTGCCTTAAAGTCCTTGCCCATTACCATCGAAATTCCACGCGCCAATAAGGATATCGCGGGGGCCAATTTCGAGGTCTTGGTCGGCTTTGAATTGACGCCAGACCAATTGGACTTCAACCGTAATGGTAAGCGCTTCCGCGTGGATGCAGGCGTTCCACGCTAAAGGCCCAAATCCATGACCCATTTTGCGTTTCAATTAGCCCACAAACTGGGTGATGCCTTTATTGATCTGGGTTTGAGTCCGGATTTGGGGGCGGTGGTGCGCGCTCAAAAAGCAGAGTTCGGCCACTTCCAGTGTAATGGGGCTATGGCTGGCGCGAAGCAGGCAGGTAAGAACCCGCGTGAGGTTGCAACCGCCGTTGCTGCAAGGCTTGCCAAAGACCCAGATATCGCCCGGGTGGAAGTCGCGGGTCCCGGCTTTTTGAACATCACCTTGTCGGATGGGGCTTTAATCAGCCAGGCAGAAGCCATTGCCGCAGATCGTCGCGCGGGCGCTCAATTGGTGGCTACGCCGCGCCGCGTAATCGTCGATTATGCCGGGCCAAATGTGGCCAAGTCCATGCATGTCGGCCATTTGCGCGCAACCATTATCGGTGACAGCATCAAGCGGCTCTATCGCTTCCGAGGCGATCACGTCTGGGGTGACGCGCATTTTGGTGATTGGGGCTTTCAGATGGGCCTATTGATTGCCACTTTGGCCCAAGAAATGCCGGATCTTCCTTATTTTGATGGCGACTTTACCGGGCCTTATCCAGAGACCAGCCCCGTTCAATTGGGCGATCTGGAACGGATTTATCCCGCTGCAGCTGCGCTGGCTAAAACCGATGTCGACGCCCGCGACCGTGCCCGCAAGGCCACGGCAGAGCTGCAAGCGGGCCGGCCCGGCTATCGGGCGCTATGGCAGCATTTTGTAGCTGTCTCGCGCGGTGCTTTGGAGCGCGAATTTGCCGCCTTAGGCGTCACCTTTGATCTATGGCTAGGCGAGAGTGACGCCGATCCTTTGATCCCCGACATGATCACGGATTTAGAAGCCAAAGGTTTACTGCAAGATGATCAGGGTGCGCGGGTTGTGTTTGTGCACGACAAAATGGTGCCAAAGAAAGATGGCGGCGAAGGCCCCAATGTCGCGCCCTTGCTTGTTGTCTCGTCGGAAGGCTCTGCCATGTATGGCACCACCGACCTCGCAACCATTGTGGATCGCGTCAAGCGCTTTCAGACTGATCTGATCATCTATTGTGTCGATCAACGTCAGGCTGATCATTTCGAAACCGTGTTTCGGGCGGCGGCTAAGGCCGGCTATATGCCGCGTGAAGGCCTCGACCATATCGGTTTTGGCACCATGAATGGCCAAGATGGTAAGCCCTTTAAGACCCGCGAAGGTGGCGTCCTCAAGCTGCATGACCTCATCACGCAGGTACAGGAAAAAGCGCAAGCCAAGATTGATGAGGCCGGTGTCGGTACAGATTGGCCACAAGAGGAGCGCGCCGAGATCGCCCATAAGGTGGGCATTGCCGCCTTGAAATTTGCCGATCTGCAGAACTTCCGTGGAACGTCTTATATATTTGATCTTGATAGGTTTTTGAGTTTTGAGGGTAAGACTGGGCCCTATTTGCTCTATGCTGCTGTCCGGATCAAATCCATCCTGCGCAAGACTGATGAGGCAGGCTATGCAGCGGGGCCTGTGATAAACCTTGAAGGCGCTGAGCGCGACTTGATTCTGGTGTTGGATGGGTTTGAGCATGCGCTGCGCGGGGCCTATGACAAACGCGCACCTCATATTCTGGCCGATCATGCCTATAGTTTGGCTGGGGCGTTTTCAGCCTTTTATGCGGCTTGTCCCATCATGAATGCTGCAGAGGCAGACGTGCGCGCATCCCGCTTGACCTTGGCTAAAGCAACCTTGGCACAATTGCTGATAGCTCTGGATCTTCTCGGCATCGAAGCTCCCGAGCGGATGTGATGGCTAGAGAGACTGAGTTTGATAAATTGGGTCCAATCGGTCGCGACGGCTCGGCAATTCTTCCGTGATGGTCGCGCGCTGCTCTGGCGTAAATCGCATCCATTGCGCGATTTCAGGCAAGGTCCGGTAACAACCAAGGCAGAGGCCTGACCGGGGCTCTACGCAACAGACTTTGATGCAGGGCGTGGCAATGGGGTCTGCCACTTCACATTCCTAACGCAGGGATTAGGGTAACAATTCCGGCCAACGCGCCCAATTCGGCTGCAATGGCGGTCGCCCCTAGGGCGTCCCCTGTTTGACCCCCTAAATGCTTGCGGGCAGTCATCGCGATCGCGCCCGCACCCAAGATCGTGCCGATCACGGCACCGATGGCTGGGCCAATAAAGCTCAATTTGAAGGCGAGGATCACGCTCACGCCCGCGATCGCGGCACCAATCACGGTCGCAGTGGTTGCTTCGGTCGCCGTGGGTTGACCGGCAGAGGCCGAAATACCGTCATCAGTGGCAGGCTTTAGAAGTGTCATCACATGCACCAAGGCCGTGCGCGCCAAAGCACCGCTGATGATCAAGCACAGGCCTGCCTGCCACTCTTGGGCAATTTCAGCCACCAAAAAGATTTTCAAAATGATCGCCAACAACAGCGCCACCCCGCCAAAGGTGCCAATTCGTGAGTCGCGCATGATGGCGAGCCGTTCGCTGACCGTCTTGCCACCGCCCACGCCATCAAAGAAATCGGCAAAGCCATCCTCGTGGAAAGCACCTGTGGTGACCACTTGGGAGGCAACCGCCAAGGTCGCTGCGACATGGACACTGCCATTGAATAGCCACATCGCAAGGCCATAGGTCAAAGCCCCAATAATACCGACCACAAGGCCAGCTACCGGTGCAGCCTGAAAGGCGCGCGTAATCCGCTCGCGTGGCAGATCTTCCGGCCAAGTCACGGGTAAACGCGTAAAGAATATCAAACAAATTCTGGCGTCATCAATAATGCGCATGGCGCGACTCAACTTTGGCTTATCTTGAGGGAACTGAGATTTCGACCTTTTAGCCGAACAGTCTGAAATTTCGAGATGATAATACTTAATGGCTGATCGAACCTGCCACACTGTGGCGCCGAAGTCGCACTGACGTCGGGCGGGGCACGCTGTCTTTTCACGCATGCCTTGGCCTTTATCGCCATCTGATTGCGCGCTAGATCACATCCATGCCCCATGATGCCAGCGCGCCTCTTAAACAGCCCTTTGACGACATCCGAGCTTTATTGCAGGACTTGCCCAACCGCGATGAGGAGTCGAGCGCTCGGACAGCTTGGCGCGAGAGCCAATTGATCAAGCCACCCGGTGCTTTAGGGCGTTTGGAAGATATCACAAACTGGCTGTCGGCGTGGACTGGCAGAAGCCCGCCAACGATCACGCGGCCTATTATTGCGGTCTTTGCGGGCGACCATGGCGTCGCAGCGCGCGGTGTATCTGCCTATCCGCAAGAGGTTACGCGGCAGATGATTGATGCCATGGCCGCAGGCGGGGCGGCCATCTCGGTTCTGGCGCAGCAGGCCGGTGCTGGCTTGAAGGTCTATGACTTGGCCGTCGGCAAGCCTACACCCGATATTGTCGAAGTCGATGCCATGAGCGAGCAGGAATGTGTCGCGACCATGGCCTATGGCATGGAAGTGCTGGCGGAAGGGACAGATTTATTGGTTCTGGGCGAAGTTGGCATCGGCAACACGACGGTTGCAGCCGCTTTGGCCTTGGCCTTGTTCGGCGGGGAAGCGACAGAATGGACGGGCCCAGGCACAGGCGTTGAAGGCAAGGCCTTAGCTGCCAAGCGTGAATTTGTAGAACGAGCGGTTGCGAGGTTAGGCGAAGATAGGGATGATCCCCTGAAAGTCCTCGCCCGTGTCGGGGGACGCGAATTTGCCGCCATTGCTGGGGCCATTCTCGCCGCCCGTCTGCAACGGGTCCCAGTGGTGCTCGACGGTTTCATGGTTGCAGCCGCGGCAGCAGTTTTGCATCGGATCAATCCAGAGGCGCTAGATCATTGCATTGTCGGCCATGTCTCGGCAGAGCCAGGCCATCGCGCGCTCTTGGCCCGTTTAGGCAAACAACCCATTTTGGACCTTGGCATGCGCTTGGGTGAAGGCACGGGGGCGGCTTTGGCCGTTCAAATCATCAAGTCGGCCGTTGCCTGCCATGCCGGCATGGCCACCTTTGCTGAGGCCGGTGTCGCAGGGCCCGCTAACTAATGCCCGTCTCGAGCGCTTATCAGCCCGATCCACATTTTTTTGGCTTGGGGCCAGAGTTTGGTGATCCGGTCGAAGCAGCAGAATTTCCGATGCATCGGCTTATCTGGCGCGATCAGCGTGCTGCGGCGCGTGTTGGCTTAGACACTTTAAGCGATGAAGAGTGGGTTGCCCATTTTGGCCGCTTTGAGACCTTGCCCGATATGGCCCAGCCGCCTGTAGCCATGCGCTATCACGGCCATCAGTTTCGCACCTATAATCCGCAATTAGGCGACGGGCGGGGCTTTTTGTTTGGCCAGCTTCGCGACCAAACGGGGCGACTGCTTGATCTTGGCACAAAGGGCTCTGGCCAAACGCCGTGGTCGCGCCAAGGCGATGGCCGCCTTACGTTAAAGGGCGGCGTACGCGAAGTCCTAGCCGCCCGCATGTTGGAAGCCCAAGGCGTCAACACCTCGAAGGCTTTGAGCCTGATTGAGACCGGCGAAAATCTGATCCGCTCGGACGAGCCATCGCCGACACGTTCTGCCGTCTTGGTGCGCCTCCAGCATAGCCATGTGCGCTTTGGCACATTCCAGCGACACGCCTTTCTCGATGCGCCCGAGCGCCTGACCGCTTTGGTCAATCATTGTGTGGCGCTTTATTACCCGCACCTGCAGGACTTAGAGGGCCCAGCCCGCGCCGCAGGCCTTGTGCGAGAGGTGGCTTTGGCCACGGCAGAAATGGTAGCAGGCTGGATGGCTGCGGGCTTTGTGCATGGGGTTCTCAACACTGACAATATGAATGTGACGGGCGAGAGCTTCGATTATGGCCCGTGGCGCTTTTTGCCGGTTGCAGACGGCAATTTCACCGCCGCTTATTTCGATCAGACCGGTCTTTATGCCTATGGTCGCCAACCCGAAGCAGGGCTTTGGAACCTCAAGCAGTTTGCCGGCGCATTGACGCCCATCGGCGAGCTTGAAAGCCTCACGGAGGCCGTTCGTGCCTATCCCCCTGCTTTTGCGCAGGCCCAACAGGCAGCGTTGCTGCGACGGCTAGGACTTCGTCCCGTCGGTGCAGCAGACGATACACGCACCATGCTGGACGCCATGTTTGCCTTCATGGCGCGATCTGGCGTGTCGTGGGACGGGTTCTTTCATGATTGGTTCGCTGGCTTAGCAAGTGAGGCGCGCGCGATGGCAGGCCCACGCGGAGCTTTTTATCAAGGTGAAGACTTCCAAGCTTGGTCCAACTGGCTGGATCGTTTTGCCCCTGAGCGGCCTGAGCGGCTGCACCATGCCTATTTCCAAGCACCTGAGCCTGCCAGCCTGGTGATTGAAGAAGTCGAAGCCCTGTGGACCAAAATCGCTGAGCAGGATGACTGGTCTGGCTTTCTTCAAAAGTTGGCCGACCTCGAAACCTTGGGCCAGGCGCTGGCTTAAGATCGATCGATCTGCATGCGACTCCAGAAATTCTGGGTTTCCGATGGTTTAGATGGCATTTTACATCAGCCTTTAGGACCTTTGTAAGCGCGCAACGCGATGATGATAGCTGGTTGGGATGACGACCGGGGCTTAAGTCATCATCCAACCCACTTCGCAAAGGAACCGTTTGGTTCTCGGTGCATGTGGGAGCCATTGAAATGCATGAACGTTTTGTCGCCTTGTTGCCACTGACCCATAGCGTTGACTTTGCCCATGATCAGATCTTGGCGCGGTTGAGTGGCTTGTTTCCGTCGCTGACCTCCAAATTGGGCGTTGTGCGGGCGGGGGGGTTTGCGGCAGGTAGTGAGGGCGGGCCTTGCTTTTTGTCTGTTGGCCCAAATGTGGTCTCGGTCCATCTCCATCCGGGGACACCCAAATTGAGCGCAGACGAAGCGCTGGATTTACGCTGCCCCGCTTGGTTTGGTGCGCGCGAGGACCATCCTAGAATCCATTTCCATGTGGTTGTGCGCTCAGAGCAAGACACCCATCACCCTGCCGCTGCTTTGGCTGTGGCTGCTGCCGTCAGTATGGTGGCTTCCGCCTTGATCTCCATTGTGCCAGTTGAAGAAGTGATCTGGAAGACGGGTCATGTAAGCATCGAGCCGCAAGCCTTCCAGCGCACGGCGCTGCGCCTGACTATTCCTGAAATCAAAGTCGGCCATTGGCTAACTTGGCGCATCGCTGAAGGCCCGATCAGTCCGCAGGGCAAACCGAGCCTGATTTTTCACTCCAAGGGCCTCGCGCCGTTTTTCGGGCGGGAATTGGAAACCGTGCCGTCGGTTCTACCGAGGGCGGAAATCGAAAAGCGCGCCTTGGCGGTAACCGATTTTTTGATCCTACACGGTCCCCCTATTCGCGATGACATGCCACTTTATGTCCCCGATCATGATTATGTCAGCGTTCGTCTGCGCGATCGCGGCATGCTTGATCCAAGTCCGGTGCTATTGTTGCGGATTGAACCCGGAGCTGCGTCCGAGGCGGGGCGGGCACATGGGCTGCGTTATGGTCAAGCTGTGCCTGCAGCAGGGGGGTTTGGCAGGCGCGCTGTGACCTAGTCATCGTCGGGGGCAAGGAAATTCAGGCTTTCCTTTTTGCGAAACTGGGCCATGATCTTGATTGTGTCCTTTATGGCGAACCAAAGGGGTAAGGCATGGCACTTCAGCGTCGAGATCTAGTCACTGGTCTTATCGGTTTGGGTCTTGCAAGTCCGGCTTGGGCACAAAAGGCCGCCCCGGTTACGAGCAATACTGTCACCGTGACCGGCCAAACGCCCATCGTGACATTACAGACTTGGATCGATCTTTACGGTCGCCCCACTGCCGAAGTGAAACTGAACGGAAGGGGTCCCTTCAAGTTTGTCGTGGATACCGGTTCGAACACGTCTGTTTTGAGCCCTCGGATTGCCAAAGCTTTGGAGCTTCCTGAACTGCCGATGCGCACGGTACATGGGGTGACGGGTTCGAGTCAGGCCCATTTTGCCAAGATTGGCCAGATTGAAACCGGGCGCAGCATCTCCAATGACCTCACAGTTGCCATCATTGACGCGCCTGCCTTGGACAAGCTTGATGGCATCCTCGGCATGGACATGTTCGCCAATCGCCGCGTGCGGTTCAACTTCAGCCGCAAAACGGTTGATCTAGAACCAGCTTCCTCGCGGCGGCCACGCAAACTACCGATTACTGTCGGGGTTAAGCTGCGCCACGGCCTGTTAATTGAAGCAGAGGGGCGCGTGGGCAATTTGCGGTCCAAGTGTATTTTAGACACAGGCGGAGACACCACCATCATCAATATGGCCATGCTGAACGCACTAAATGCGAGGGCAAGACGCCGCACTCGGCCGGAGGAAGCCCCCATCATCTTGGGCGTCACAAACCAGCAGCTGAATGGGGTTTGGACAAATCTCCCCGAATTCAATCTCATAGGCCTCAATATCCGCCGCTTAACAGTCGTTGCCGCCGATGCGCCGGTGTTTAAGCTTTGGGGCCTTGAGAGCACACCTGCCATGTTGGTGGGGATGGACATATTAAGCCAAGTCGAGACATTGGTGGTTGATTACCGCCGTCGGGAGGTGGAGCTCCAATTGTTGTCCAACCTTGTGCGTCACCAAACAAATATTCATCAAGGCTAAGGCCGTTAGAAGGGAAACAATCTTGACAGGCAATTCAGGCTCGCGCCGCCCATTTCGTTTAGCCTGTCTCTTCGCTATATTCGTTATCCCTATGCTTTTAATGGCTATTCCCCAAAGTGGATGGGCCCAATTCAAATCCACTAAACCTGAAGCGCGGGTTGAATATTGGCAAAATCGTTTGGCGACCATGGAAAGCCAATTGGCCGACAAGGAAGGCCTTTCTCATTATCGCCTCGTATTTTTGGGCGATTCCATCACAGACTTTTTCCTAATGGGCGAGAATTTGTGGTTTCCGGGCGTGAAAAATGGCCGGGCCGTGTGGGATTCGACGTTTGCTGGCAGTGACCCTGCCTTAAAGGCCATCAATCTGGGCATTTCCGGCGATCGGATTGAGCATATGCTCTATCGTATCCAGCCGAAGCGCCAAGGCGGCCTCGGCCAATTGGACCATCGGGATTTAAAGCCAGATTATGTGGTCATTCTAGCCGGGATCAATAATTCTTGGGCGAGTGAAATTCCAGCCGATGCCAGTATCGTGGCGGGCGTCAAGGCGCTGGTGGCCAGTGTGCATGCCCGTCAACCCAAGGCCCGCATCATCCTGCAATCCCTGATGCCAACCCAAGAGGAAGCCCGGACGCGTGATGTCGTAATCCCGGTGAATCGCGAGCTCAAGGCTTTTGCCGAACACGATGCCCAAAAGGCTTATGTGGCATTCGTCGACCTTTATCCCCATTTCCTCAATGCCGAGGGGCGGCAGGATGGCGCGCTATTCTATGACGGGCTCCATCCCTCCGAAGCAGGATACAAAGTATGGCGCGATGTTTTGGTCGCCGCCATTGCCGCAGACCGCGCCCGCTAAGAGCCAAGGGTTGAATTAAGAAGTGAAGCGGAAATGCATCACATCTCCGTCCTTCACGACATATTCTTTGCCTTCAAGGCGCATCTTGCCGGCTTCCTTTGCCCCGGTTTCGCCCTTGAACGCGACATAGTCGTCATAGGCGATGGTCTCGGCGCGGATGAAGCCCTTTTCAAAGTCACCATGGATCACGCCAGCAGACTTCGGTGCAGTCCAGCCGCGATGGATCGTCCAAGCCCGCGCTTCTTTTGGGCCGACCGTGAAATAGGTTTGCAGGCCCAACAGGCTATAGCCTGAGCGGATCAGCTTATTGAGGCCTGGCTCATCAAGGCCAGCTGCTTCGAGATATTCGGCAGCTTCTTCATCGTCTAGGGCCGCAAGCTCTGCTTCCATTTGGGCGCAAATGACAACTGCAGTCGCCTTGTGCGCTTGGGCATAAGCTTCAACTTTTGCGGAATATTCATTGCCAGTCGCGGCCGAACTTTCATCCACATTGCACACATAAAGGACGGGTTTTGCCGTCAGCAATTGCAACATGTCATAGGGTTTTTGGTCTTCCTTGGCGGGCACGAAGAGCCGGGCGGGCTTGCCTTCATCAAGCAGCTTTTTCGCCTCAAGGCACAATTCCAAGGTTAGCTTTGCGTCCTTGTCGCTCTGCTTGGCCTTTTTTTCGAGATTTGGGATGCGTTTTTCAAGGCTTTCTAGATCCGCCAACATAAGTTCGGTTTCGACTGTTTCCAGATCGGCCAGCGGGTCGATGCGGCCTTCGACATGAGTAATGTCCTCGTCGACAAAGCAACGTGTAACATAGGTGATGGCATCGCACTCGCGAATATTGGCCAGAAACTGATTGCCTAAACCTTCGCCCTTAGAGGCACCGCGCACGAGGCCCGCGATATCCACAAAATTCATCCGCGCCGGGATGATCTCTTTTGAGCCGGCAATAGCCGCCAACGCGTTCAAGCGGGGTTCCGGCACAGCCACTTCGCCCACATTGGGTTCTATCGTGCAAAAGGGATAGTTCGCAGCCTGAGCGGCCGCGGTTTTTGTGAGCGCATTAAACAGAGTGGACTTACCGACATTGGGCAGGCCCACGATGCCACATTTGAATCCCATAATGGAGGTCTTTCGTAACTAAGGTGGCGCGCCGACTGATCGCGCGAGAAAAGCGTGCCGTGTCTTAGACAGTTTGCCGCCCAAAAGCACCCATCAATGGCAGGGCTTAAGCAACCGCGAAGGTCCGCCATTTGCGCGCGTCTGACTGAAAATGGCGCGGAACGCGCGATAAGCGTATGTCAAACTCCTGCAACTCGCGTGTGGCCTCCACATCCTTACCGACATGGCGCAGGAAACGTATATAGCGAGCTTGGGCTTCCATGGTCGGAATGCGCGGTGCAGCAAAAGCATAGGCCTCCTCCGCCTCCTGATTTTGCTCCAAAGCTTCAGCCGCACGTGCGAAGACCAGGGCCTCGGCGGCACCCTCGCGGCCCAAAACACGCAATTGGTTGATGCGTTCAATTGCCTGTTGATTGCGACCCAACTCGACCAGTGCGCGCGCATGGCCCAGAAGGGCGGCGTGGTCATCCACAAATTGGCCTTCTAGGCAATCCCGATAGAGCATTTCCGCATTCGCAAAATCCCCCATCTCGACGCTAGCATGGGCCAACCGAAGGCGATTTCCCATGGTTGGGGTCAAGTCAAAGGCATCTTGCGCGGCGCGCAATTCCCGCGTGGGGTCTAGGGCTTTAACTATTTTTTGTTCGGCTTTGCGCACAGTTGAAAAAATGCCGGATGTCGGCAGGATTTCAAGCACAACATAAACGGCCGAGCCGATACCGGGCGCGAAAAGAATGAAGATAATCCACCAAAAAGGTCGTCCGGTCCGCAGGACGTGAATGATCAATGTGACCTGAATAATGAAAGAAAGGATCAGAATGGGCATAGGGATCTATATCCTCAAGTATGGGAAGGGAGACTCATACAACCTAGGTTTTATCCTGCAAGACACTGTTTTGGGGCAAGGAGCGCTCGCCTAGTTCCCGTCACCCGAGCCGCCGCGCAGCCAAGCTGGGATTGGTGGGGCAGGGGAGAGTTTAGAGACTTCTGTTTGGAAGTGGTCGTGCTTGGCTTCCAACAAGAGAGGGGTCATGCGGGCAATGGCATCGCATAAGCTATCCACCCAAGTCATTTCGGCGCTTGAGAAATCATCGAGCACATGGCTTAACATTTTTTCCCGTCCGGGATGGCCAACCCCTAAACGGACACGTTTGAAGTCTGAGCCAGATTGGGCAACGATAGACCGTAAGCCATTATGGCCCGCCGTGCCCCCACCAATCTTGATGCGGCACTTGCCGGGCGCAAGCTCCACCTCATCATAAAACACAATGACTTTGGCAATCGGGATCTTGTGAAAGGTCATAAAACCACCAACACAGCGGCCGCTTTCATTCATAAAGGTCTGGGGTTTGACAATGATGGCTTTCTGCGGGCCTGCCTCAGTTTCAATCATGCCTTCGCGCGCAAGACCCTGCAGGCGGCTGCGTTCAGCGCCAAAATGATAGCGCCGCGCAATCTCGTCCACGGCCATAAAGCCGATATTGTGTCGGTTTTTGGCATATTTGGCACCGGGATTGCCAAGCCCAACCAAAAGAAACATCTGATCACCCCAAGCTCGAAACAAAAAAGCCCCGGACCACGCCGGGGCTTTTAAAAACAGGCATCCAAAGCGGCTTATGCTTCTTCGGTTGCGTCTTCTTGCTTGCCACCGCGGCCAATGATGGTCGCAACCGTGAAGTCGCGGTCGCGGATGGTGGGGCGTGCGCCGTCTGGCATGCGAACGGCGGAGATGTGGATCACATCGCCAATATCGCGGCCAGCCAAGTCGATGACCAATTCTTCTGGGATTTTGCCCGCTGGCACGTCCAACGCCACCGTATGGCGAACGACGTTCAGCGTGCCGCCCTTTTTGATGCCGGGGCAGGTTTCTTGGTTCAAGAAGTGCACAGGCACATCCACCGAGATCACAGAACCTTCTTCAACCCGATACAGGTCAAAATGGACAGGCATGTCGGTGATGGGGTCCCATTGCACATCGCGTGGGATCACAGGCTGGCTTTCGCCGCTGTGGTGCAGGTCAACCATGTGGGCCAAGAACTTGCCCGAGCGGATCGCTTTCAGCAATTCCTTGCTCGACGCTGCAATCGCAACAGGCTCTTTGTTGCCGCCATAAAGGATGCCAGGCACGAAGCCTTCACGGCGGGTCTGGCGAGCGCCACCGGTACCAGTGCGTTCCCGCACTTCAACATTGATCACGATGCCGGTCATCCCCGGTCTCCGTTCGTTGGTGTGTAAAAACTGCGCCGCCTACATGATGCAGGCGGCGCATGAGATTTCATGAAGGCGGGGCTATAGGGGAAAGATGAAAAGAACTCAACAGTGGGTGGCAGCTTTAGACCAGCATGCTACTGAATAAATATGTTCCTCTCCCACATTACCCTGCTTGTGAGCGATATTCCAAGGACAAAGGCCTTTTATGAGACGCTTGGCTTAGAGCTCGTCGTCGATGCCGATCATTATTGCCGATTTTATGCCAATCTCGATGGCGAGGGTGGCCAAACCCTATCGATCTCCCATACGGCTCAGCCTATTGGCGCTTCTTGTCATGTCGGTTTTGAGTTTAAGACGCCTCAGGCATTGGACGCTTATGCTGCTTTGTTGCAGAGCAGGGGCCTCGTGCTATCAGAGCCACCACAAGATCGCACTTGGCTGTGGCGCGATGTGATTCTGCATGATCCAGACGGTCATGAAATCCTGTTGTTTTATGCCGGTGAGAATAAGCTTAACCCGCCTTGGCGGGTGGGGCGGTCACAAGATTAGGCGGGTTTAAGGGGCGTAGTGCGATGCCTTGCTGCCCCACAAGCGTAGGCTGCGGCGCACTGGGCTTACCTGCACAATCCTTGCCAAACCCGGTCTCGACGCCATGATCATTCAAGGCAATCTTTTGCAGGAAAGTACGCCGGGCCAAGATTTTCGCTGGTCGGCGCGGGTCATCCTCGGCTTGTTCTAAGGTTTCGATCATGCGCGTGACATGTGCATTTGGGAGGGTGAGGAGATCGACTTTCCGACTGTAAACAACCGCTTCAGGGTCGCGGCCTGTAAGTTTCGCCACACACCAATTTCGTCCACCCAAGGACGCAGTCGGTAGGCGACGGTCGGTATAAAAGCGCATCGGGTCGCCTGTACTTTGTGGGCTGCGTTGGGCATCAATCTCGCGCTCAAACCCAGCACATGCCGGTGTACCATACGGGGCCAAAACGAAGGTCACCGGGCCAGGCTGATCGCTTAAGGGCATCAGGGCCCAGCGTCTGCTGTCTTGCGCTGGCAAAGCCGCTCCCTCTGCTATAGCCTCTGGCGTGGTCTCGAAACTAACTTGACCAAATCCAGCGCGCAAAGCTTCGGTAACTTCATTGCCGCTGCCACGGCCATCAGCGAACAAGATGGATGTGGTCAAGATCGGGCTATTGGGCAGGACATTGGGGAGGGCTGCCTTGCACAAGGCCCGCCACGACGGCAAAGAAGCGGTTTGAACCGTTTCGGAGGATGTGGCGGCGCAACTGCCTAGCCACACAATGCTTCCCAAGGCAAAAGATCGCGTAAGGCGGGTGAGGGACTTTGCTGCCATCACCCCGCTCCCCTGCTACTTCCGCAAGATCACACGCATCGATTCATAACCTTTCACAAAGGCTGAGCGAATGCGGGTAGGTTCTGAGACGACTTGGATGTCGGAATAGCGCTTCAAAGCCTCTTCCCAGACAATCCGCAATTGCATTTCGGCCAAGCGATTGCCGACGCAGCGGTGAATACCAAAACCGAAGGACAAATGATTGCGGGCACGGGGCCGGTCGATCCAGAAATCATTCGGCCGTTCAATCATTTCTTCATCGCGATTGCCTGAGACGTACCACATCACGACTTTGTCGCCCTTTTTGATCAGTTTACCGCCCAGCTCGACGTCTTCCAAGGCAGTGCGGCGCATGTGGGCAAGCGGGGTTTGCCAGCGGATGATTTCAGACACCATGTTCGGGATGATGGAAGGATCGGCACGTAGTTTCTTGAATTCATCAGGATTTTTAGAAAGCGCATAGAGCCCACCGGTCAAGGAATTGCGTGTGGTGTCATTACCGCCCACGATCAGAAGGATCAAATTGCCGAGATATTCCAACGGCTCCATATTGCGGGTCGCTTCGCCATGAGCGAGCATAGAAATCAGGTCATTACCGCCGCTATTATTGACCCGCTCGTTCCACAAATTGGTGAAATAGGCAAGGCACTCAAACAATTCAGCACGGCGTTGATCTTCGGTTTCAATGATGCCACCTGGGATTGGTTGTGCCGTAGCGACATCCGACCAGCGGGTCAGCTTACGGCGGTCCTCCCAAGGAAAGTCAAACAAAGTGGCCAACATTTGGGTGGTCAGCTCAACCGAGACTTTATCGACCCAGTCGAATTCCTGATCGATGGGCAGTTCGTCAAAGATTAGATTGACCCGTTCGCGGATCGTACCTTCCATTTTGGCCAAATTGTCTGGCCCGACGATGGGCTGGACGACCTTGCGCTGTGCGTCGTGCTTGGGGGGGTCCATGGCAATGAACATCGGCAGGATGAAGTCTTCATCAAAACCAACAATGGTGATGCCGCCCAAAAAGGCGTCAGACGAGAATTGTTGGTGGTTGGTATCGACCGCCATAATGTCCTTGTAGCGGGTGACCGACCAATAGCCGCCGACCTTTTCTTCTTGGCTGTCACACCAATGGATGGGGTCTTCTTTGCGCAGACGCTCAAAATAGGGCCAATGGCAATCATGGGTCCAAAGTTCCGGCAAGGCGACGTCAATCTCTTCAAGGGGGATGGACCAAGCCCGTTTGGCATGATGCTCTTGAACAGATTTGAATTCTGCAGGGTTAAAGTTGCCGTCGGCCATAGAAATTCTCCCAATGTCGAGACCATTTGTGCGATGCTCGTTAGGTGCATGGGGCCACATTTTGAGGCTTTTGTCACCCCCTGACGCATGCGTCATGTTTGAAAAAATTCTGGCCGCGAAGACTTTCCACAGCCCGTGGCCGTTTTGGCCCTATTTCCAAAATTCCGACAAGCCTTTAGCTTGCTACGCCGTTCGTTACCACTTGTGACATTACCTCAAAAAGGACTCCCGCACATGGATCTCAATATGGCCTTGATGCGGGCGACCTTTAAGCTGGACCAGCGCCAAGATGATGGCGCGACAACAGTTGGTACTGGTTGGCTGGTCCGGCTGCCGGGGCCTGATGGTCAGGGCGGTTCTTCGCGCCTCGCCTTGGTGACCGCAAGCCATGTGTTAGACCGAATGAAGCTTGAGCACGCGTCTATTCATTGGCGACGCATGGATGCTGACGGCCGTTGGCACCGGGAACCCGCCCCTGTGCGCATCCGAGACGGCGGAGGCACCCCCTTATGGCATCGCCATGTGGATCGCGATATCGCAGCTTTAGCCCTAGACCCCCCACCCCATGCTCATGACTGGGCGATTGGCTTTGACCAATTGGCCGATGACGCGGCGCTTGAAGCTTTTGACGTCCAACCAGGCGATGAAATGCTGGCACTTGGCTATCCGCGCGGCTTGTCTGCCAACGAAATCGGGTTTCCGATTCTGAGGGCCGGCAGGGTTGCTTCTTACCCACTATGGCCGAGTGCAGATTTCCCCACCTTTTTGATGGATTTTGCCGTCTTTGCCGGCAATTCTGGCGGCCCAGTCTATATGTCCGATCGGGCACGCAAGCGGGTTGGCGCACGTGATTTTCACGAAGCGCAATTCGTTGCAGGGCTTTTGGCCCAACAAGTCGTCTTGACCGATGAGCGGCTAGAAATTGGGATTGTGCTCCACGCCGCTTTCATCCGCCAATGTTTGTTAGGCCTTGAAGCGAGGCTACGCACTCCGCCTTCTTAATCTTCCTTGGCTTTAAACACTAAAACAACGCCATTGATGCACCAACGCTGACCAGTCGGTGCGGGCCCGTCTGGGAAGACATGGCCTTGGTGTGCACCACAGGTGGCGCAATGGCATTCGGTACGCGGATAGAGCAGCTTCCAATCGGTCTTGGTGGCAACAGCTTCAGCTGAGATCGGCTTGGTAAAGCTGGGCCAGCCAGTGCCCGAATCAAACTTATCCTCGGCTGCCCACAAGGCACTGCCGCAGCCGACGCAATGGAAGGTGCCATCGCGGTGTTCATTATTGAGCGGCGAGGTAAAAGCGCGCTCGGTGCCTTCTTGTCTGGCGACTTGATATTGGGCCGGTGTCAGGATCATTTTCCATTCGGCATCGGTTTTTTCGACAGTGAAGCGGGCGGACTTGGCCATGATGTTCTCCTATGAGCCTCTTTACGCAAGGCCGGCGCGATTGGTTGCAGTCTGGATGCGTCATATGCCGGTTTTGACGACACCCTTACCATAGCGGGCATGCACTGAATCGAGAGCGCGCTCTAGGGCGGCCCGTTTGGGCGCTTGGGTATTTAATAGATCGCCCTGATCCGCACCTTCCAGTGCGCTAAGGTCAGACAAACCCACCCCAATCAAACGGAATGGGCCTTTGCCAATCTCTGCGCTAAGCAAGGGCCGCGCGGCATCAAACACGACGCGCCCAGTCGCGGTGGGCTCTGGTAACGTTAGCCGCCTTGTAACTTGTTTGAAGCCCGATGTCTTGAGCTTGAGGGTCACAACCCGGCCGGCATGGCCCTTTGCGCGGCTTATTTCGCCGACCTTGGCGCACAAGCGCTGTAGGATCGGTTCTAACTCTTCCAAGCTTTTCAAGTCATAATGGAAGGTGGTCTCTGAAGAGATGGACTTGCGCTCACTATCGGGTTCCACGTGGCGATGGTCGATGCCGCGCGCCATATTGGCCAGCCGTGTGCCACCATCGCCGTAGCGGCGCGTCAGGTCGTCCGATTTTGCTGCGGCAAGGTCACCAATTAGCTGGTAGCCATCGCGGTTGAGGGCTTTGGCAAAAGCCGGCCCGACGCCATGCAGAAAGCCCACAGGTTTTGGCCATAAAATTTCTGGCACATCTTCCGGCCCCAGTATCGCTAAGCCACGCGGTTTATCGAGGTCGCTCGCCGTCTTCGCCAAAAATTTGTTACAAGACAGACCAATAGAGACTGTAAGGCCCATCTCGGTTTCAATCTTGTGCTGAAACCGGGCCAAAGTCAGGACTGGGGCACCGTGGTGCATCTGGCTGGTGCCTGAAAGATCAAGATAGGCCTCATCAATCGAGACCGGCTCGACTAAGGGCGTCAGCGCCTGCATGGCTTGGCGAATGGCTTTGCCCTCGCGGGCATAGAGGCTCATGTTCGGTGGGATCACCGTTGCATCTGGGCAGAGCTTTAAAGCTTTAAACATCGGCATGGCCGAACGCACACCCGAGGCGCGCGCAATATAGCAACAGGTCGCCACCACACCGCGCCGCCCACCGCCCACAATGACGGGCTTATCGCGCAATTCGGGCTGATCGCGCTTGTGGATCGCTGCATAAAAGGCGTCACAATCAATATGGGCGATAGAGAAGCTCAGAAGGTTGTTATGGCTGATTTGTCGCCTCGAGCCGCATTTTGGGCAGCGCAATGCCTGTTCGCTACCCTGAGATACGTCCTGATAAAAACAATCGCGGCATAGACTTGGCAAGGCTCGATTAACTCCCATGCGATACAAGCACATTTCAAGCTTGGGGTCACTCCAAGCAAAAAGATTGGAGCGGAGTATGGCGGCGTCGGTCGCAACTCATGAAACGGAACAGCCTTTGGGCGAGCCAAAGGCGCAAAAAACCGTGATGATTGTTGAGGATAATGAACTCAACATGCGGCTGTTCCGTGACCTGTTGGCAGCCTTTGGCTATCGGACGGTTGAGACGCGCGATGGCTTGATGGCGCTTGACCTAGCGCGCGCTGAAAAGCCCGATCTAATTTTGATGGATATTCAATTGCCAGAAGTCTCGGGCCTCGACATCACACGCTGGATGAAAGCCGATGATGAATTGGCCAGCATCCCCATCATCGCCGTAACCGCTTTTGCCATGCGCGGTGATGAAGAGCGTTTCCGCGAAGGTGGCTGCCAAGACTATCTCTCGAAACCCATTTCCGTGGCCACCTTTATTGGCGCTGTGCGTAAGTTCATAGGATAGACCGATGACCGCACGCGTACTTGTTGTTGATGATGTGGAACCCAATGTTCGCTTGCTAGAAGCCAAGCTTCAGCACGAATATTATACGGTAATCACGTCTAATTCGGGCGAAGATGCTATCGTCAAAGCCAATCGCGAAAATCCCGATGTCATTTTGCTCGACGTCATGATGCCGGGCCTGGATGGCTTTGAGACCTGCAAGCGGCTGAAAGAAGACCCCGCCACCCGCCACATTCCCGTGGTGATGGTCACCGCACTCGACCAGCGCGAAGATCGTGTGAAGGGTCTCGCTGTCGGGGCCGATGATTTTCTCTCCAAGCCGATTGACGACATTACCTTGTTTGCGCGGGTAAAGTCGCTCGCGCGCTTTAAGGCTGTCGCCGACGAGTTGCGTTTGCGAGAGGCTGCTGGCCGCCGCATGGGCGTGATTGAAGGTGGGGCAAACCGCGAATTGGGTCTCAATGCCCGTATTCTGATCGTGGAAGATGATCCTCGCCGCGCGGCACGTCTGAAGCGCACTTTGGAAGTCGAACAGCGACCCATGCTGATGCAGGATTCCAATGAATTGGGCCCAATGGGGCAATCGACTGTGGAATTGATGATTATCTCGGCTTCGGGCACTTCATTCGACGGACTGCGCCTTGCTGCCCATGTTCGCGGCCAAGAAAGCACCCGCAGCTTGCCGATCTTGGCGATCTGCGAACCGGAAGAAAAAGTCAAAGCGCTGCGTGCACTTGAGGTGGGCGTCAATGACTTCATCTATCGCCCGATTGATGATGAAGAATTGCTGGCCCGCACCCGCACTTTGATCAAGCGTAAGCGCCATATTGATCAGCTGCGCTTGACAGTGGATTCAAGCATGGAATTGGCTGTGACGGACCAGCTGACCGGCCTTCATAATCGCCGCTACATGGAAAGCCAGTTGAAGTCTTTGCTCGCCCGCGCCTCTCGCGGTGGCGCGCCAGTCTCGGTTTTGATTGCCGATATCGACCATTTTAAGCGTGTCAACGACCTGTTCGGCCATGATGCCGGGGACAATGTGATCCGTGAATTTGCGGCGCGCCTTGCCTCTAACTTCCGGCCGCGCGATTTGGCTTGCCGCTATGGCGGGGAAGAATTCGTGGTCATCATGCCCGAAACCAATGCTAATGACGCCAATATGATCGCCGAGCGCCTGCGCTCTTCGATCGAAGAGGCGGCCTTCTTCATCGGGTCTGCCCGCGATACATTGGATGTGACCTGCTCGGTTGGCGTCGCCGTCGCAAAAAACAGCGAACTCGACTATGAATCCGTGCTCAAACGCGCCGACGAAGCCCTCTATGTGGCCAAACGCAGTGGACGGAATAAGGTTGTTTCGCAGGCGGCTTGAGGGGCGAGGCCAAGCTGCACTTAGAGAATGTCACCTTTAGAGCCATTCCACCCAGACCGCCTTTGCCGCAGGCTCTGCCTCGTCAAAGGCGATGCCCGAGTTTTGGCGCGCCCCTTGACCCCACAATTTGCGCAGAAACAATTCCCACCCGGCTTCAAGCAAAGCAGAGCGATGCTCGAAGGCGTTCTAGGTGTTTAGGTCCAGACCATAGACCCCAGACCATCTATGCCCTCAGAGCCCGAGGCCCTAATTCCGTCTAGGACCACCCGCAGAGGTCGGCAGATTGGGGTCAGAGCCGGGCAACTGGACGGGCGCGCGGCCGATGGAGCCGAAGATTTGCTCGAGGAAGGTGACTTCGCGGCCGCGGGTTGGGGTGCGGCGGGTGTCATAGTCAATCACCCGGCCATCGGCGAGGCCATACTTGCGGACACTTGCCACTTTGTCTGCATCATCGAACGAGATGGCGACAATGGTGCGCTCCATCGTGCGGGGACGATAAAAGGCGGTCTGCTTTTGGATTGAGGAAATATAATACCAGGTCTGCTCGTCAAACGTGCCGGTCTGGGAAGGGTTACCCATGCGGGTCAACACGGTTTCTTTGGTATCCACGCCATCTTGAAAGGCAGCAGTTTGACTCTCGTCTGCGAGGAAGCCGCGCCGGTCTACAACCCCTGTGCAAGCCCCCAGAATAGAGATGCTACAGAGCAAACCAACAGCAACCAAATTTCTTCCGCGCATCGTGTTTTTCCCATTAAAGCCACCCTGACTGGGGTGCTTGCTTCGTGCCTTGCCTGCCCATAACGCGCAACTGGCAACAAATTAAGGCAAAAATGCCAAAGAATTGATGCCGGACGTGTCACCGCGCTGTAGATGTCGCTGCACGTTGAGCCAAAAATATGGCAAAGCCCGCAGTGCTTGCCTTGACCTAGCCCGCCGGAATGTAAGGTTCAAGCCTAAGGTTCACGTTTCAGCTTCATCTTGAAGTGTTTAGAACCGACCCACATGTGTGTGGGCGGTCGTTTCTCCCCTGACAGGTCCCCCATGCCCACAAATTTGATCTCTCGCCTGTTTCGCAAAAAGCCTATCAAACAGGCGGCCCGCGCGCTTTATGATCAATTGAGCCTCGCGGCGCGCGACCCCGCCCTTTATGGCGAAGGCCGAGTGCCAGATAGTCCCGATGGCCGATTTGAACTTTTGGCCTTACATGCTTCCGTGCTGTTTTCCCGCTTGTCCAAGCGCGGCGATCAGGCCGAAGAAACGTCCCAAGAGGTCTTCAACATCATGTTTTCAGCCCTCGACCATGCGTTGCGGGAATTGGGTGTGGGCGATTTGTCGGTCGGCAAGCGAATCAGGAAGCTGGCGGAAAGCTTTTATGGCCGCATGGCGATCTATACGGGCGCGCTGCAATTGCCAGAGGGCGAGGGATTGGGCGTTTTGGCCGAAGCCATTCGCGTGCATGTGTTGGAAAAAGACCCTGCTGCAGAAGGCTTTGCCACTGAATTGGCCTCACGCATCCGTGATTGGACGCTTGACCTGCAAGGGGTTGCAGACGACACTCTCCTACGCGGCGAACTGCCTCTGCCACGCTGAAAAGCCATGGAAACTGCAGCGATTTGACCAGAATCGTCTGAATAATGTCATGGAGTTTCGCCAAGTGTGTGGGTAATGCCGCCTCGCAGTGCTGACTGGTTCGGTTGGCTAAAGGCGCAGGGGCAAACGCCCAAGGAGACGGGATGACAAGTGGCCTAAGCCTATCGATCGACGCCATGGGCGGGGATCATGCACCAGACGCAATCCTTGCCGGCGTGGATCAGTTTGCGCAAGAAAATCCAGGTGCGCACTTTATTCTGCATGGCGATCAGGCTGCACTTGACCCGCTGCTCGCCGCTCTACCCGCCGCTAAAGCCGCCAGCGAGATACGCCACACGGTCGATATCGTTCCCATGGATGCGAAGCCCAGCCAAGCGATGCGCAAAAAAGGCACCAGCATGTGGAATGCGATTGCCTCGGTAAAGGCGGGCGAAGCTGCTGCAGTGGTTTCCGCCGGCAATACGGGCGCCTTAATGGCGGTTGCCCATCTGCAATTGCGCACAATGGAGGGCCTTCATCGCCCCGCCATCACCGCGTCTTGGCCGACCCCAAAGGGCCATTGTGTGGTGTTAGACGTGGGCGCAAATGTCGATTCAGACCCCAATCAATTGGTGGACTTTGCCATCATGGGCGAGGCTTTCGCCAAGGCGCTTTATGGGCTGGACCGGCCAAAGATTGGCCTGTTGAATGTCGGCTCGGAGGATGTGAAAGGCCACGAAGATATTCGCGAGGCCATGCGTCTGTTGCGTCTTTATGGCGCGAGCCTAAATCTCGATGTTCATGGCTTTGTCGAGGGTAATGATATTTCGATGGGCAAGACCGATGTGGTCGTCACCGATGGCTTCACTGGCAATATTGCATTGAAGACCGCTGAAGGGGCTGCACGTCTGGTTGGCGCGTTTTTGAAAGAAGCGTTGACGTCAAGTCCGCTGGCGATGGCAGGGGCACTTTTGGCATCTTCTGGCCTAAAAAAGCTGAAGAATCGGATGGACCCGAGTAATTCGAATGGCGGGGTATTTTTGGGCCTCAACGGTCTTGTTATCAAATCCCATGGCGGTACCGATGCGCGCGGATTTGCCAATGCCATGGCCGTCGGCGCGCGTTTAGCGTCGAGTTCGTATATGACCCAAGTGGCCGATAATTTGTTGCGGCTCTCAGCGGCCCGGGCTGCGGCACAAGCCAATGCTGCGGTCGAGCCAGCGCCAATCGCAACCGCTGAAGAGGCATAACGGTCATGGCACCTGCTTCGGGCCTGATGCGGTCGGTATTTTTGGGCAGTGGTGCGATGACCCCAAGCCGCATCGTAACCAATGCCGAGCTTGAGACCATGATCGAAACCAGTGACGCTTGGATCAAGGAGCGTACCGGCATTGCCCAGCGCGCGGTGGCGGGGCCTTTGGAGACAACCGCGACTTTGGGGACAGAAGCAGCGCGTCGTGCCATGGCTGATGCTAAATTGACCCCCGATGACATTGATTTGATCGTTTGCGCGACTTCGACTCCCGATCGAACTTTTCCGGCGACCGCCACCTTGATTCAAGCCGAACTCGGTATCCCGGTGGCGATTGCGTTTGATGTGCAAGCAGTCTGTTCGGGATTCGTATATGCGCTGTCGGTTGCCGATGCCCTGGTCCAGACTGGGCAAGCAAAAACGGCCTTAGTTATTGGTGCAGAAACATTTTCCCGTATCTTGGACTGGTCTGACCGCACAACGGCCGTTTTGTTTGGTGACGGTGCCGGCGCCATGATTCTGGGCGCTTTACCCGCCGAGGAAGCGGGCGGTCGCGGTGTGCTGGCCCATGCGCTGCGGGCAGACGGGCGTCATGCGGATTTACTGTATGTTGATGGCGGTGCCTCGCAAGGTGGGCGCATTGGCAAACTGAAAATGCAAGGCCAGGCGGTGTTTCGCCACGCCGTTGGCAATATTTCTGAAGCAATTGCAGCATGTTGCGATAAAGCTGGCGTTCAAGTTGCCGATATCGACTGGTTTGTGCCCCATCAAGCAAACCGCAGAATTCTTGAAGGGGTTGCCCGTCGGATGGGGTTGGACGAGCACAAAGTGATTACGACGGTAACCCAGCACGGGAACACTTCTGCGGCATCGGTGCCGCTGGCGTTTGAGGTGGCGCGGCAGGATGGTCGCATCAAAAAGGGTGATTTGGTGCTTTTGGAGGCCATGGGCGGCGGATTTACGTGGGGTGCGTCCCTAATCCGGCTGTAAGGGGACTGGACGTATTGTAAAATAGGGGTTTAATGGGATTGTCGTGAAAGTTGAGGTCGGTTGGACGCACCGCAAAGTGGGCGTCGTTCCGGAAAGCCAATGAGGGGGGCAAGACGTGGGTAAAACACTAACTCGCGCAGATTTGATTGACGCTTTGGGGCGTGAAGTAGGTTTGTCGCGGAATGATTGTTCAGATTTGTTGGAATCTATGTTGGAGCATTTGGCCAAAACGCTTGAGCGCGGCCAATTGGTAAAACTCGCGCGGTTCGGAAATTTTAGTGTTAGAGCCAAGCGCCCCCGAATCGGGCGAAACCCCAAGACGGGCGTTGAAGCAACCATCTCAGCGCGTCGCGTGGTAAGTTTCAAAGCTTCCCAAATTATGCGGGAGCGAGTCGAAAAAGGCTGAGTATAGACGTGGCAGGCATCGAAAAAGGGGAACAGGCCTTTCGGACCATCACCGAGGCTGCTGAGCTCTTGGATGTGCCTGCCCATGTCCTGCGCTTCTGGGAAGGTAAATTCCCACAATTGCGTCCGCTGAAACGGGCAGGGGGGCGCAGGCATTATCGGCCGGAAGATATGGCCTTATTGCGCGGTATCCGCGCGCTTCTGCAAGAAGATGGCTATCAGCTCAAAGGCGTTCAAAAAGTTTTGAAAGAGCAGGGCGTCGCCTTTGTGCGTACCCGGGGGGCCGGTACGCAGCCAGATGTGCTTCCGCCCGTGACCGCTGACCCAGAAATACTGGCATTGGGCGCAGCCGCGCGTGGGCCTGTGTATCCACTGTCACCTCAAAGCGTCCAAGAGGGACCTACGCCCGTTGAGGCAATGACGGCGGCAGAAAACTTGCCTGCGGCCAATCAGGACCTCTTGTTAGCCGCCCTCGAAAAGCTGGAACGGGCGGATGCTATTTTGACGGCGGTGGCCGCTTTCCAGCGTCGATCCTACTAATCAAACTTCAAAGGCCACTTGTATGTCTGCGCTGACCATTCGACTTGCCATGCCCACTGATCGCGACGCGATCGTCAGCTTGATGCAGCGCGCCTATCGCGGTGAAGAGAGCAGACAGGGTTGGACGTCTGAGGCTGACCTTATCGACGGCGAACGGATCACGCCCGAAGCTGTCGATGGTGTGCTGCAAAGCCCCCATCACCGCCTTTTGATTGCGAAAAATGGCGAAGGGCAATTGATTGGCTGTGCAGATATTGAGCATGTGCGAGGCACCGTCGACACCTGTATCTTCGGCAAATTTGCCGTGGAGCCAACCTTGCAGGGCGGCGGCGTTGGTAAACTCCTGTTGCAGGCCGCAGAAGGTGAGGCGCGCCGCTCTTTCTCAGCCACCCGCATGACGATGACGGTTATCCAAGGTCGCCAAGCGCTTATCGCGTTCTACGAGCGACGGGGCTATGTCGCGACCGGCAGAAGCATCTCTATGGCCGAAATTCATACAGATCCCACCATGACGCGTGGTCACGATCTGATTTTGCTGGAATTCGCTAAGGATTTAGCAGACGCCTGACTGGGGCGTTCGAGCGGTGTCACCTTGTGTGAGAAATCTCTGACAACAGCGATTGCCGCCAACCCTCTGGCCGTTTATAGCCGCTGCCTCGCAGCAGTCACCTGTTTGCGTGTAAAGGTCGGAGCGTAGCGCAGCTTGGTAGCGCACTTGTCTGGGGGACAAGGGGTCGTGGGTTCGAATCCCGCCGCTCCGACCATTTCACCCCAAATTGGAAATTGGAGCCTTTAGCTCCGCTTGCGAACGGCAGCCGCTTCAGGTGGCTTCTCAGCGGCAGCTTCATCAGGATCAGGTTTGCGCATCCAGATGTAGACCGGATAGAGCGGAAATACCCAAGCGAGGCCTGCAATCGCGAAATAGGCGATCTGGGCATACCAAGGTTTGTCTGCAAACAAAGCACCGACCGAGGCTGCAAAGAACGAATAAACCACCAAGACAACTAATGTCAGGCTGATTCCGATGGCGCGCCGATGTGTCGCTTTCACATGCTTCTCCCTTGATCCTAGGTCTCTTTAACCTGTAAGCAGGCCCTGCCGCAAACCACGTCGCTGTGACCAGTCGCTTGGGTCACTGGCGGCCCTTGCCTTGGGGTGCTGGCCAACTAACTGTACCGCTACTTAGGACGCCAAGCTGTCATGACCAATGTATTGCCTGTTTCCAATTTGCGTAGCCAGATGACTCTGCCGGATCAGCGGCAGCGTACCTATGACCTGCGCGTGGGTAGTTGGTTGTTGTTCATCTCCTTTTTGGTTCTGTGCATGGTTATTGTCGGTGGCGCGACGCGCCTGACGGATTCGGGCTTGTCGATCACACATTGGTCGCCCATCCATGGTGCAATCCCACCCTTAAATGCCGAGCAATGGGCACAAGAATTTGAGCTTTACCGCCAAATTCCAGAGTATCAGTTGCAGAATAAAGGCATGAGCCTGAGTGAGTTTCAGTTCATTTTCTGGTGGGAGTGGGCCCATCGTCTTTTGGGCCGCGTGGTAGGTCTGGCTTTTGCTTTGCCTTTGATTGTCTTTGCCCTCATGCGGCATTTGCGGCCGGCCATGACGCCATGGCTGATTGCCATGTTTGCTTTGGGCGGCCTGCAAGGCTTTATCGGCTGGTGGATGGTCAGTTCCGGCCTGAGCGGGGAGCGATTGGATGTGGCGGCCTATCGTTTGGCCACCCACCTTTCCATGGCGATTTTGCTCATGGGCTTGGCCCTGTGGACCGCGCTTGATTTACTAATGCCCAAACAGGCCCACCAAGGCGATGCAAAAGTGGTACCTTGGGCAATTGGCTTTGTCATCTTCTTGGCGATTCAAATTGTCTTGGGGGCCTTTGTGGCGGGAACCGATGCGGGCCTAGTCAATAATGATTGGCCAACCTTCGCCGGCGGGCTTTATCCCAAGGACTATGCGGCTTTAAGCCCGATCTGGCGCAATTTTGTAGAGAATACCTCCACCATCCAATTCAACCACCGCCTAGGGGCGTACGCTATTGGCATCGCGATGATCTTGGTCTGGCTGCAAACGCGTAAGTCGAGCCAGCGCGATATTGTCGTCTGGGGTCATGTTGTTGCAATTTTAGTCGTCTGCCAAATACTGCTGGGCATTTCGACATTGATCGGATTTGGCTATTGGGCACCGCCACAAATCGAAGGCGTCCTGTTGGGCATTGCCCACCAAGGCTTGGGGGCCATTTTGTTTGCCAGCGCCATGATGTTGATGCGCGCCAGCTTGAAGCCCAAGGTTCACCCCCTCAAGCTTGCAGTCTAGCATAGGCAGAATGCGTCTTTAGCCTAGCTTTGCGCGCGCGGTCGCGCTAACCCGCTTGACTGTAAGCAGGTGATGGATTGCCTCACGCTGCAGCCAGTTAGGTGGAGCTTCCTATGACCGCAATTATCGATATCGTTGGCCGTGAAATCTTGGATAGCCGGGGTAATCCGACTGTTGAAGTCGACGTTATTCTCGAAGACGGCTCTTTCGGTCGGGCTGCGGTTCCTTCAGGGGCGTCAACTGGCGCACATGAAGCGGTCGAAAAGCGCGATGGCGACAGCGCGCGCTATTTGGGTAAGGGCGTCCTCGATGCCGTTGAAGCCGTCAATGGCGAGATTTTTGAGACGCTCGAAGGCTTTGAAGCGGAAGACCAGCGCCATATTGACGATATTTTGATCGAGCTCGATGGCACACCCAATAAATCCCGTCTCGGGGCGAACGCCATTCTGGGTGTCTCCCTGGCTGTTGCAAAAGCAGCCGCAGAGGCGGCAAGCCAACCGCTCTACAAATATGTCGGCGGTGTGAATGCGCGCGTGCTGCCCGTGCCCATGATGAATATCATCAATGGTGGGGCCCATGCCGATAACCCAATCGACATTCAAGAATTCATGATCATGCCGCTGGGCGCCGATACGTTCGGCGAAGCGGTCCGCATGGGATCTGAGATCTTCCACACGCTCAAAAAGCTGTTGAAGGATGCAGGTCACAGCACCAATGTAGGCGATGAAGGTGGCTTTGCACCTAACTTGTCCTCAGCCGAAGAAGCTTTGAGCGTTATCATGAAGGCCATTGAGAAAGCTGGCTACAAGCCAGGTGAAGATGTGGCGCTGGCACTCGATTGTGCTGCGACCGAATTTTTCAAAGATGGCAAATACGCCATGGTGGGCGAGGGCAAGACCTTGGCACCAGAGGACATGGCCCGCTACCTCGAAGGCCTCGTCAGTAAATTCCCCATCGTCTCGATTGAAGATGGCATGTCGGAAGATGATTTTGTGGGTTGGGCAGCGCTGACCCAGCTGTTGGGCAAAAAGTGCCAATTGGTTGGTGATGATTTGTTCGTGACCAATCCAGCCCGTTTGCAGCAAGGTATTCGAGATGGTTTGGCCAATTCCATCCTCGTGAAAGTGAACCAAATCGGTACCTTGTCCGAGACTTTGGATGCGGTCGAGATCGCGCACCGCAATGGTTATACCTCGGTCATGTCGCATCGTTCAGGCGAGACCGAAGATTCCACCATCGCCGATCTGGCCGTGGCCACCAATTGCGGGCAAATCAAAACAGGTTCTTTGGCGCGCTCGGATCGCACCGCAAAGTATAACCAATTGATCCGCATCGAAGAAATGCTCGAGGGCCAAGCCGTATTCGCAGGTCACGGTGCATTGAAAATAGCCCACGCGTGATTTGCTAACACTTGGTTTACCTAGTTTAGGCACAAGATGGCGTGGGCTTAGCAACCAGCGGCCACGCCATCAAAAGGCATTGTGGGTATGGCATTCTTAAAAGGCATACGTATCTCAACCTTCCTGTTTTCAGGGGTGTTGGTATATTTCGCTGTGCACTTTTTTGTAGGTCAGCAAGGCGTGCTATCTTGGCATTCTTATGTGCAACGGGCCGACCGTTTGATGGCAGAGCGCGACGACCTGGTAAAGCAACGGGCAGAGCTAGAGCGCAAATTGGCCCGCTATCGCGCTGGCCAAGTTGATTCGGATTATGTGGAAGAACGCGCCATGTCTCAATTAGGCTTGGCGGGAGCCGAAGATATTGCCTTAGCCCTGCCTAAAACTGCAGCCGTAACGGCATCTTCTGCATCTTCGCAGACCCCCAATCCGTGAACGCAACTGGACGTATCGTCCGCTTCTGCCTATGGATATCGTGTTCTGAGAAGGGTTGTACGCATCGATGGCTGCCAAGAAATCATCCGGGTCCGCTGCTGTTTCTCCATCTAACTTAGTCAATCGCGACGAGGCGCTCGCCTATTATCGCGATATGCTGCTGATCCGCCGCTTTGAAGAGCGCGCAGGCCAGCTTTATGGCATGGGTTTGATTGCGGGCTTCTGTCACCTCTATATTGGCCAAGAAGCTGTTGTGGTCGGCATGCAAGCCGCTCAAAAGCCCGGTGATCAAGTCATTACGGGGTATCGCGATCACGGGCATATGCTGGCCTGCGGGATGAGCCCACGTGAAATCATGGCGGAATTGACCGGGCGTATTGGTGGCTCGTCGCGCGGCAAGGGCGGCTCGATGCACATGTTCTCGAAAGAAGCTCATTTCTATGGTGGGCATGGCATTGTAGGTGCCCAAGTTGCATTGGGTACCGGTCTAGCGCTCGCCAACCGCTATCGTGGTAATGACTCCGTTTCGGTGGCTTATTTCGGTGATGGCGCGGCCAATCAGGGCCAAGTCTATGAGAGCTTTAACATGGCGAGCCTCTGGAAGTTGCCGGTCGTCTATGTGATCGAAAATAACCAATATGCCATGGGCACCAGCGTAGCACGCGCCTCTGCGGAGACTGAGTTGTTCAAGCGCGGTATCAGCTTTGAAATCGTTGGCGAAGAAGTTGATGGCATGGATGTTTTGGCGGTGCGTAAAGCAGCTGAGCGCGCGTTAGACCATGCCCGTTCCGGCAAGGGGCCGTTCTTGCTGGAAATGAAGACTTACCGCTATCGTGGCCATTCCATGTCAGACCCGGCTAAATATCGCCCCAAAGATGAGCCAAAACAGGTACGCGATACGCGCGACCCCATTGAGCACATGCGCCACTATGGCTTGGAAAATGGGCTATTTACGGAAGAAGACCTGAAAGCGATCGACCGGGACGTGAAAGAAATTGTAGCCGATGCGGCTGATTTCGCTCAAACAAGCCCAGAGCCAGACCCGTCGGAGTTGATGCGTCACATTTATGTTGAGGCCTAAGCCCAAAGGCAGGCCCTCTATGGGAGAAAACAAAATGAAAGCCATGAAGACTACGCTCATCGCCACTGCAGCGCTTGGCCTCGTTTCAGCGATTGGTACCCAATTCCTTGGCGCGCAAGCCTTTGCGCAACCAGCTGCCCCTGCAACGGTCCCTGCACCCGCGACGAGCAATATTCCTGAACATACCGGTTCGTTCAGCGGCGATAAGGTTGATACTTTGACCTATGTGCCAAGTTGCCCGGCCTTTAAATTCGACATGGATGCCGCGGCAATCCAGGAAAGCACCAGCCGGTCTTATGTTGAAGGCGAGAAGCGTCGCTTTGAAGCGGTCCGTGATAAGTGGGACGCGTATGAGGATTGCCTGATCGAAAATGCACGCCGTGATATCGACGATATTCGCGATTATTTGGGCGCGTATTTGGCCAAGACCGCAGACGAGGAACGGGAAATTTTCGGTGCCATGAATAATGCGGCTGCGGCCAATGTCGACCGGATTAGCAAATTGCCAATGCCAAAAGCTCCGAAGAAAAAAGGTGAAGCAGCAGCCGTTGAAGCCCCTCAAGCGGCATTGTCGGTTTGGTCTGAACCAAAGGGCCGTTTTGTTGGCACGCTATCGGGCACTGGTGCCGCGCCCAAATATGCAACTGCTTGCCCAGACGCTTTGGGTGCGCTAAAACCAGAAGCCTTTGCAACCTCCAATTCTCGCAATGAATTTAATGGGTTGTTGGACGAATTGCGTGCACTGCCTGACCGTATCAACCAAGTAAGGGCCTGCCGCCAGGAAAATGGCCAAGATGATTTTGAAGCCATCCAAAAGGCGGTCCAAGATGGCGTTAATGCGGTGTTCCAGCCCAGTAAAACCGCTTTCGAAAAAGAATATGCTGCGGTTCGCTTCCAATTGAATGAACATCAAAAGCCAGGTGGTCTGTTGGCTCCCCCAGAGATGGGTCGTGCGCCAGCCAAGAAAGCCCCACCAGCAAAAGGACCTGCTGGCAAAGCTAAGAAGAAGTAAGCGACCCGTTTTGGGTTTTTAAGACCAGCGGAAGTTTATGGCCGCTGTGACACACGATGAAGAGGAAGGGCCTGCCGCTGGTGGGCCCAACCTGATCCAACCAATATGGAGCCTGCCTTGTCGATTGAAATCCTCATGCCCGCACTCTCTCCAACCATGGAGGAAGGCACTTTAGCCAAATGGCTGGTGCAAGTCGGTGACACGGTCAAATCAGGTGACATTATTGCCGAGATCGAAACCGATAAGGCTACGATGGAAGTTGAAACCATTGATGAGGGCGTGGTGGAAGCCCTGTTGGTTGCTGCTGGTAGCCAAGGCGTGAAGGTCAATACGCCTATCGCGCGGATTTCTGGCGATGAGGTTGTGTCTGCGCCCGCACCCGCACCGACACCAGTGGCCGCAACACTTGCGCCTGTCGTGGCTCCCGCACCGGTTGCTGCGCCTGCATCTGTTGTGTTGGCTGATCCTGAAGTCCCAGCCGGCACGCCGATGGTCAAAGTAACGCTGCGTGATGCGCTTCGCGATGCAATGGCTGAAGAAATGCGCCGGGATCCGGACGTCTTTCTCATGGGCGAAGAAGTTGGCCAATATCAAGGTGCATATAAGGTCAGCCGGGGCCTCCTAGAAGAGTTTGGCGACCGCCGCGTGATTGATACGCCGATTACCGAGCATGGTTTTGCGGGTATGGGTGTGGGCGCGGCTATGGCTGGCCTGAAACCAATTGTGGAGTTCATGACCATGAACTTTGCGATGCAAGCAATTGATCATATTATCAATTCTGCCGCCAAAGTGCATTATATGTCTGGCGGGCAAATCAGCGCGCCGATTGTATTTCGTGGTCCGAACGGGGCGGCTTCGCGCGTTGGTGCTCAACATAGTCATGACTATTCAAGCTGGTATGGCAATGTTCCAGGTCTAAAAGTCATCGCGCCATATGATGCCGCTGATGCCAAAGGTCTTTTGAAAGCCGCCATTCGCGATCCAAACCCAGTTGTTTTTCTAGAGCATGAGCTTCTCTATGGCATTGAGTTTGACGTGCCCGAGGGTGATGATTGGGTCGTTCCCATCGGCAAAGCCAAAGTCCGCCGTGAAGGCACGGACCTGACCATTACCGCCCATTCGCGTATGGTAGGTTTTGCCCTGCAGGCCGCAGAAGAGCTGGCGACATTGGGAATCTCGGCTGAAGTGATTGACCTACGCACTTTGCGCCCGCTCGATACAGATACCATCATCGCTTCAGTCAAGAAGACCAATCGCTTGGTTACGGCTGAAGAAGGTTGGGGGCCGATGGGCGTTGGTGCCGAGGTGATTGCTTGCGTCATTGACGGGGCATTTGATTGGCTGGATGCACCACCTGTGCGCGTCCACCAAAAAGATACGCCGCTGCCCTATGCCGCCAATCTTGAGAAATTATCCTTGCCGAATGCGGCAGATATCGTCGCGGCCGCCCGGGCCGTCACCAATCGTTGAGGAATTTGCCTATGGCTATCGACATTTTGATGCCCGCTTTGTCCCCGACGATGGAAGAGGGCGTTTTGGCGAAATGGCATGTGAAAGTGGGTGACGTGCTGAAGTCTGGCGACGTGATGTGCGAAATCGAAACCGACAAGGCGACGATGGAAGTCGAGGCTGTGGATGAAGGCAAAGTGCTGGAAATCTTGGTCGCTGAAGGTACCCAAGGCGTAAAGGTCAATGCGGTGATTGCGCGCATTGAAGGCGAGGGGGATGCCCCGTCTGCTGCACCAGCCGCACCAACCCCGGCCGCTCGTGCGCCAGCCCCAACGCCGGCACCTGTCGCTGCACCTGTCGCGGCCGCGCCAGCCCCTGCTATCAGGGACGGCAGCCGCATTATGGCCTCACCCTTGGCCAAACGAATTGCCGAAGCCGCCGGAATTAACCTTGCCCAAATCACAGGAAGCGGGCCCAATGGCCGCATTGTGAAGGCAGACGTAGAAGCCGCTCGTGGGCAGGCACCTCAGCCGGTTGAAAATGCGGCACCGGTCGCTTCTGCAGCGCCTGCGCCGGTTGCCGCTCCATTACCTGCCACACCGCCACGCGCGCCAAGCCCCTTGCCCTATGCCGAAGGTACCTACGATCTTGTGCCTTTGGATGGCATGCGCCGTACGATCGCGCGCCGCATGACTGAAAGCTTCCGCGACGTGCCGCATTTCCCGCTCAATATTGATTTGGAAATCGACAAATTGTTGGAATTGCGCAAGCAACTCAATCAAGTGGGTGCCGCGCAAAATGCCAAAGTGTCCGTCAATGATCTGGTGATCAAGGCGGCAGCGCTTGCCTGCAAACGCGTTCCAGCGGCCAATGCGTCCTATACGCCAGATGGCATTTTGATCCATCATAACGCCGATATTGCAGTCGCGGTGGCGATCGACGGCGGCTTGATCACGCCTGTGATCCGCAAAGCCGAAACCAAGGGCCTAGCTGCGATCTCCGATGAGATGAAGGGCTTGGCCGATAAGGCGCGTAATCGCAAGCTCATGCCGGAAGATTACGCCGGCGGCACCTTCTCTATCTCAAATCTGGGCATGATGGGGATTAAGAGCTTCATGAGCATCATCAATGAACCTCAAGGCTGCATCTTGTCGGTTGGGGCAGGGGAGCAGCGCCCAGTTGTCAAAAATGGTGCGCTAGCAATCGCTACCGTGATGAGCGTGACGCTGACCTGTGATCACCGCGTGGTGGATGGGGCGATTGGATCGGCATGGCTTGCCGCTTTCAAAAGCCTGATTGAAGAGCCCATCGGCTTGATGCTGTAAGGCAGGCAAAGCCTGCCTTACGCCCTATGATCTCCTATTCGACTTCCACGACAGGCGCGTCTGGAGCTTGGCGTTGGAAGGATTCCATGCCCTTTTCGCAGCTGGCCTTGGCGGAATAACCTTCATTGCCATCTGCAATGATATTGCCATTCTTTGACTTGGCGCGCCAATAATATTGGCCCTTGGATTCAAAGACCTCATACTTCAGCTCACCTTTGCGGCACAATTCAATGCCATTGTCGCGCGAAGCTTTAGATGAATAGCCCTCGCTGGAGTCAGCTAAAATATTCCCGTTGGTAGCTTTAAAGCGCCAGCGAAAACCGTCTTTGGCTTCATAAGTCTCGAATTTCGACATATTACAAACTCCTCCCAAAGGCATGAATACTTGGAACGTTTCTCTGTATTCTTGGATGATATGACACTGAGATCAGGAGGTGGGTCAAGTGTTGTTTTGCAACATTTATTTAACCACGATCTCTGGGGTCGAATTAACCAATTTCGACTAAGCTAGTCCCACAAAAATAATCGGAGCGGAGATTCCGGATATGGGTTGGTTTGGGTTTGGGGGGCCGCGAGGCCGCGGGCAAAAAAGGCCTGCGGCCCGCTTTTTGGGCCAGGAGCGCGACAGCTATGTACGCGCGATTTTGGTCGATCGGCGTGGGCCGGTTTCGCCCTTGCCAGAAGTGCGACCACGTCGCCGCGACTTTGACGACCCACGGCGCTAAAACACAGATGAAGTAACTGTTCGCCAGAGGATGACCCCAAACCCAAAGCGGGGTAGAGGTCGGTCATGCTCGAACTGTTTCTCGCCGCCTTCGTGACCTTTTTTGTGGTGATCGATCCACCGGGGGTCGCACCCATGTTCGCCACTTTGACCCAGCATACAACACGGGCGTGGCAGAACAAGATGGCTTTCAAGTCTGTCGGCGTGGCAACTTTGGTGTTGGTGGGCTTTGCCTTTGGCGGCCAATGGCTGCTTGGCAAATTGCATGTCTCGCTTGATGCCTTCCGCTTGGCTGGGGGCGTGCTGTTGTTCCTGATCGCCGTCGACATGCTGTTTGAAAAGCGGACGGAGCGGCGCGAAGAGCGTAACGAAAAGGTCCTCGCCGAAGCGCAAAAACACCCAGAGCGCTTTGAAGATGTATCGGTATTTCCGTTGGCTATCCCGCTGATTTCTGGTCCGGGCGCGATCGCCTCGATCATGTTGTTGTTCGCTCAATCTAAGAATTTAGCAGAGCAAGGCATGGTTCTGGCCGGGGCTGGGGCGAACTTGCTCTTATGTTTGATTGGCTTCCTTTTGGCAGGACCATTGACCAAAATCATGGGCGCGACGGTTGCTGCTATGATCACGCGTATCTTTGGCATCATTCTGGCGGCTTTGGCTGCACAGTTCATCGTCGATGGCGTAAAGGGGGCATTCGGTATCGGGTAGCTCAAGGCCTTCCAAGTGGGACCAAAAGCAGGCTAAAGACAGAAGCGCTCTAAGATTGGGAGTTTTGGATGGCCGTTGATACCGTGGATGTCGTCGTAATTGGATCTGGCCCTGGGGGCTATGTCGCCGCGATACGGGCTACCCAATTGGGCTTTAAGACTGCCATTGTTGAACGCGAGAATTTGGGCGGCATCTGCCTGAATTGGGGCTGTATCCCAACCAAAGCACTTTTGCGCTCTGCCGATGTCTATGAAAACATCAAACACGCCGAAGCCTATGGCTTGTCGGTGACAGGCGCGAGCTTTGATTTATCCAAAATCGTGGATCGGTCGCGCAAGGTTGCCAAGCAATTGTCCGGTGGCGTCACCTATCTGATGAAAAAGAATAAGATTGAGGTGATTTCTGGGACCGCCCGCCTGACCAAGGGCACAGAAGCGCCCGGCGTGACGGTCGACCTTGCGGCAGGCGGCACCCGCACCCTTCAAGCTAAACATGTTATTTTGGCGACGGGCGCGCGGGCGCGTACCATTCCTGCGGCTGGTCTCGTCCCGGATGGCAAATTGATCTGGACCTACCGCGAGGCTTTAGTGCCGGACACCATGCCCAAGCGCTTGCTGGTGATTGGCTCTGGTGCCATCGGGATTGAGTTTGCCAGCTTCTTCCGCTCACTCGGCTCAGAAGTCACTGTTGTTGAGGCGCTCGACCGCATTTTGCCGGTTGAGGATGCCGAGATTTCAGGCTTTGCCGCCAAGGCCTTTCAAAAGCGCGGTATTCGCCTGATCACCAGTGCCTCGGTGAAAGGGCTCAAAGCTGGAGCAACCACCGTCACCGCCACGATTGAGAGCGGCGGCAAGCTTGAGACCATTGAGGCCGATCGCGCCATTCTGGCCGTCGGCATTGTTGGCAATGTCGAAAACTTGGGTCTGGAAGAATTAGGCGTCTCCATTGACCGTACCCATGTCGTGACCGATGCGATGGGACGCACGAATGTGAAGGGCCTTTATGCGATTGGCGACCTAACTGGTGCACCTTGGCTTGCCCATAAGGCGAGCCATGAAGGCGTTTCCTGCGTGGAGGCCATTGCGGGCCGTCACCCCCATGCCCTCAATGTCGCACGGATTCCAGGCTGTACCTATTCCAACCCCCAAGTCGCCAGCATTGGCCTAACCGAAGAAAAGGCCAAGGCTGCGGGATATGACGTGCGCGTTGGCAAATTCCCCTTCAGCGGCAATGGCAAGGCGATTGCCCTAGGTGAGCCGGAAGGCCTGGTCAAAACCGTGTTTGATAAAAAGACGGGCGAGCTTTTGGGTGCCCATATGGTCGGCACTGAAGTGACCGAACTGATCCAAGGCTATGGCATCGCGATGACCTTAGAGACGACCGAAGCCCAATTGATGGAAACCGTCTTCCCGCATCCAACCCTTTCAGAAATGATGCATGAGGCGGTGTTGGACGCATACGGGCGCGTGATCCACATCTAGTTTTCTGACAGGCCACGCCCTTCGGCTTTCATGACAAATGCAGCAGAATAGGCGTGGGGCCTTTAGCCTGCGCGCGCCTCGGTGTAGAGACGCAGCCATGAGTGCTCAAACCGAAACCACCAAACGCAAAACTGTGCGCGACATCGCCAGCAGCAAGGGTAAAGCGCCCGTTGTTTGTTTGACGGCCTATACAGCGCCTATGGCGCGCTTGCTCGACCCCCATGCGGATGTACTGTTGGTTGGTGATAGTCTTGGGATGGTCATCCACGGGCTATCTTCGACGGTTGGGGTTACCCTAGATATGATGATCCTGCATGGCCGTGCGGTGATGCGGGGTTCCAATCAGGCCTTGGTCGTTGTCGATTTGCCGTTTGGTTCTTATGAGGAAAGTCATGAAGTAGCGTGGCGTTCGGCCAGCCGCGTGATGATGGAAACCGGCTGCCAAGCGGTGAAAGTTGAAAGCGGTGAGGGTGTTGCCGACACGATTGCCTTCTTGGTAGATCGCGGCATTCCTGTGATGGGCCATGTCGGTCTTCGCCCGCAAGCGATGAATGTCGATGGTGGTTTTCGCGCCAAAGGCCGCACCAAGGCAGAGCGTGACCGTGTGTTGCGCGAAGCACTCGCGGCAGACCGGGCTGGGGCCTTTGCCATTGTGGTGGAAGGGGTTGCCGAAGATATTGCCGCTGAGGTGAGCTCGCTGGTGCGCGCACCGACAATCGGAATTGGCGCGTCTGCCAAATGCGATGGGCAGATCCTTGTGACCGACGATATGCTCGGCATGTTCCCGTGGACCCCAAAATTTGTGCGCCGTTATGCCGACATCGGAAATGTCATAGATCAGGCAGCAGCTCATTATGCGCAAGATGTTCGCGAGAGGACATTTCCTGCCGAAGCGGAGACCTATGTGCTAAAACGCACGCCTTAAGTGCTTTTGCCCTCAAATCGTCGCAGTTTCGCGCGAGCCCAAACCTTGCCCTGTGTGACCACCACCTTTAGCGTCAACAGGTTATCTTACGAAGTCTCAACCATGAGACGCCTTTAGAATCGATGGAGAAGTGAGCGTGTCTGATTTATTTCGCGAAGCCGAAGAAGAGCTGCGCAAAGAGACCGCAGAAAATCTCGCGAAGCGGGCAGCCCCATTTGTCATTGGTGCCATCGTTTTGGGCTTGGCTGGCAGTGCCGGCTGGCAGTTCTGGCAGAGCGAACAGGCCAAAGCGGTCGAAAAGGCCGCTGTTGCCTATGATGCCGCCATGGCCAAATTGCAGGCTGGCGATTTGACTGGTGGTGCGGCCAGCTTGGGCGAAATCGCAAAGACAGGGCCAGCGGGCTATGCCGCTCAAGCCATGTTACAGCGCGCGGCCGTGTTGCAAGAACAATCCAAATCTGCCGAAGCGCGCGTCGCCTATGAAGAAGCCGCTAAGAAAATCAAGGATGTGGATCTAGCTGATTTGGCCCGTCTGCGCGCTGCCTATATTGCTGCTGATAGCGAAACCAAAGATCAAGTGAATGCGCGCCTAAAGCCCATTATTGACCGAAAGGGCGCCTTTGCCCCATTGGCCCGTGAACTGGCTGCCGCCATTGCTTGGTCGTCCGGTGATGCCGTTGCTGCACGTTCTGCCTATTCGCTTTTGCAACTCGATCCACTAGCCCCCCAAGGCGTGCGCGCCCGCGCAGGGCAAGCTTTGGCTGTGATTGATGCGGCTGCCACCGCTTCGAAAATTCCCATGGTGATCCCTGAACAAGAGGGCCAAGGCCAGGGTGGCATGACTCCAGAGCAAATGGCGCAATTACAAGCCGCCCAAGCTCAAGCTGCCCAAGGCCAAACACAAGGCGAAGGCACCCCGGAAAATCCGCGTATCGTGCGCTTGCCACCCGGCGTTAAACTGCCCCCTGGCACCAAGATTCCGCCAAATGTGCGCGTGATCGAAACGCCTTTGCCAGCCGGCCAAGAAGCAGGCGGCGCGGTTTCACCGGAAGTTTTGGCTCAGATTGAGCGGGAGCGTCAAGCCAGTATGGCGCGCCAAAAGGCGATCACCGAAGCCCAACAGCGCCAGATCAAAGAAATCGAAAAGAACCGTACCGCACCAGCAGCTGAACCTGCCGCTCCAGCTCCTGCACCTGCTGAACAGCCAAAATCTGGAGATGGTCAATGATCTTCATGTCGCGCCGTCTACGCTCGCTTGGCCTTGCCACAACCAGCGCGCTGGTCTTGGTCTCTGGCTGTGCGTCCTTGCAAGATCGGGCAGCAAACCTATGGCCCTTTGGCTCAGATAAGCCCAAGACAGCCATTGCTGAAGACAAAGAGCGCATTTCGGTACTCGGTCTTGAAGAACAACTGACCAAGGACCCCGCGCTTGATAGCGTTGCCGTCACCGTGCCCGAGGCACAGGACTTAGCAACTTGGCCAAATGCCGGTGGTGTGGCCAGCAATGCCCCACAAAATGTCGCAGGATCTGGCCCCTTAGCGATTGTTTGGCGCAAGAAGATTGGTCAGGGAGCGGGCGCGCGCGGTGCCATCACCGCGACCCCGATTGTGGCCGATGGCAAGCTCTTTGTGTTTGATTCCAAAAGCACAGTTCATGCAGTCGATCAAACCAATGGCCGCGAGATTTGGCGCAAGTCCTTGGTGCCAGCGGGAAAGGCACGTGGCAGATTTTTCAATCGCGATGAAAGTACTGCCATTGGCGGCGGCATCGCCTTTGGTGATGGTCGTATTTTTGCCGCAACCGGCTTTGGCAATCTTGTCGCGCTTAATGCCGATAATGGCCAAGAGGCTTGGCGCATTGATGCGGGTTCCCCGATTCATGCGTCACCTTTAGCGGGGGGAGGCCGTGTTTTCGTCACCAGCAATGACAGCGAATTATTTGCCGTGGAATCGGCTACGGGTCGTGTCCAGTGGACCCAGTCGGCTATTGCAGAACCGGCGCGCATGCTGTCCAGCCCAAGCCCAGCTTTGGTTGGGGAAACTTTGGTTGCGCCGTTTGCGTCAGGTGAAGTGATTGCATATCTGTCCGCCAATGGTCGAAGGTTGTGGTCGGAAGCTTTAACGCGCGCGGGCTCGGCCAACTCTTTGTCCACCATCAACGACATCGCCGGCCGTCCGGTTGTTGCCGGTGGGATCGTGTTCGCGGCCAGCCAATCAGGCACTTTTGCCGCCATCGAATTGCGCACCGGCACACGCGTTTGGGAAAAACCAATCGCGTCCATCCAGACGCCTTGGGTGGCAGGGGACTTTGTCTATGTGGTCTCCACCACGGGTGAATTGGTCGCCATGGACGTTAAGACCGGGGGCATCAAATGGACGCGACAATTACCAAGCTATCGCAATGAAAAGAAGAAAAAGAACCTAATTTCTTGGACTGGCCCCGTCATGGTTGGTGGACGTTTGGTTCTGGCTTCGTCTATGGGCAAGATCGAAGTGGTGAAGCCTGAGGATGGTTCAACCTTATTCACCCGCGATGCGAAGGCTCCAATCTTTGTTCCCCCAGCCATCGCCAATGGGACGATTTATTTCTATACCCATGACGGCACTATTGTGGCTGTACGATAGGCCGTGGCCCCACCTCTCAAAATCGCGGTCGTTGGACGGCCCAATGTTGGCAAGTCCACCCTGTTCAATCGCTTGGCAGGGCGTAAGCTCGCTATTGTTGATGATACGCCCGGCGTCACGCGCGATCGTCGGGAAGCCAGCGGGCGATTGGGGGATTTAGACCTGACCCTCATTGACACCGCGGGCTTTGAGACTGCCGCCGATGAAAGCCTTGAAGCACGTATGCGGCTTCAAACTGAAGCCGGCATACAGGAATCCGACTTGTGTCTGTTCCTGATCGATGCGCGCGCTGGCATTACCCCGATTGATGAAGTCTTTGCTGATATTCTACGTCGCTCTGGCAAGCCCGTGATCCTTGCCGCCAATAAGGCTGAAGGTAAATTGGCCGATGCTGGTGTGCTGGAAGCCTATGGCTTGGGCCTAGGCGAGCCTATCCCCATTTCGGGTGAACATGGCGAGGGGATGTCTGACTTGTATTCGGCCATCCTTACATTAATGGGCGACCGGGCTGCAGCCCCCGTGGTTGCCGATGAATTCGCTGAAGAGGATGAGGCCGAAGATGAGGCCCCGCAGCCGGGTGAATTTGTCGAAGACGATGATGACTTTGCAGAATTAGGCTTTACCGATGTAGCAGAGAGCGAAAGCAATCTGCCGTTGCGCATCGCTGTTATTGGTCGACCCAATGCGGGCAAGTCAACATTGGTCAACGCCCTGATCGGGGAAGAGCGCTTGCTGACAGGGCCGGAAGCTGGGATTACGCGAGATTCAATCGGTGTGGATTGGGTGTGGGACGGCCGGCCCGTGCGCCTAGTCGATACGGCGGGCATGCGGCGCAAGGCGAAAGTCCAGGAAAAACTTGAGACGCTGTCGGTAGCCGACACGTTGCGCGCCATTCGCTTTGCCGAAATCTGCCTCTTGGTGATGGATTCCGATGAGGCCTTTGAAAAGCAGGATTTGCAGATTGCCGATTTGGTTGCTCGCGAAGGCCGTGGCCTTGTCTATGTACTCGCCAAATGGGACCGCGTGGAAGATACCCAAGCCCGCTTGGCGACCTTGCAGGAACGCGCCGATAAAGTTCTGCCACAAACACGGGGCGCACCCTTGGTGCCGATCTCTTCCTTGTCCGGTCGTGGCCTTGAAAAACTCATGCCAGCTGTCCTTGATGTGCATGAAGACTGGAATGCACGGGTCAAGACCCGTGATCTCAACGATTGGTTGAAGGAAGTCGTCACAAAACAGCCCCCACCATCGGTGGATGGGCGGCGGGTAAAGCCGCGCTATATTGCGCAGATCAAGGCCCGTCCGCCTACCTTTGTTTTGCTCGCAAGCCGGGCGGCACAATTGCCAGACACCTATGTGCGCTATTTGGTCAATGGTATTCGTAAAGCCTTTGATATGCCGGCGGTGCCGATCCGCTTCATGGTGCGCGCGCCGAAAAACCCCTATGCGGGCGATGAAAGCGGGCGGCCGAATTTGTCGCGCAAGAATCGCGAAGCTGCCACCAAGCATGCGCAATCCTCGGACCGTGCGCCTAAGGCGTCTGAAAAGCCAAAACCCGCGAAGCCCAAAAGCGCGACTTTTGCCCCGAAGGCACGCATCCCGACTGGCGGTAAGAAACTGGGTAAGAATGCGTCCCGTGCCAACAAAAAGACGCGTTAGTCCTTTAATTCAGTCTGAAATCAAGCTCTAATCGGGTCTCGGAAACGGGATTTTCACCATGGCCTTGCCCACATCGAAACTATGCGCGCCATGAGTCCGGCCAGCGTCACAGCGATTATCGTGACCTATAACAGCCAGGCCGTCATCGGCCCGTGCGTGGAGGCCCTACAGGCGCAAGGTGTGGCCACTTTAGTTGTCGATAATGCGAGCCGCGACCAAACCATAGCAATCGCGCGCGAAAAGGGGGCAACAGTCCTTGCGTGCGAGACCAATCTTGGATTTGGTGTTGCCAATAATCATGGGGCAGCAGCAGCGGAAACAGATTGGCTGCTCTTCATCAATCCCGATGCGGTGGTCCAGCCAGAAGCGGTTGAGCGCTTTTTAGAGGCGGTGGCGCGTTATCCTGAGGCCGGTCTTTTTGGTCCCAGAATTTATGAAGCGGACGGCTCCTACTTTTTCCAGCCTCGGTCTATTCTTTCCACCTATCTGAAGGGCAATGCTGGCGGTAAGATTGTGCCAAGTGGCGATTGTTGTGTGCCCGCTTTGTCCGGTGCCTGCATGCTGATCCGGCGGGACTTGTTTCAGTCCTTAGGCGGGTTTGACCCAGGTATTTTTTTGTTTTTTGAAGATGATGATTTGTGCCGCCGCGTTGTCGATCAGGGCAATCCAATCCTCTATGTGCATGAAGCCGTCGTCTCGCATTTGCGTGGCCAGTCCAGCACACCCAATTTGAAGACCGCCTTTTTAATGCGCGCCTGCCAAGCTTGGTCACGCGCCTATATCTCGCGCAAATATGGCGTGGCTTATAATCCCGCTTCAATCCTTCTGATCAATGGCTTGAAATATCTGGTGGCACTTGTGACGTTCAACGCCAAGCGACAGGCGCGCTATGGCGGCACGTGCGCTGGGACTTGGCGGGGGATGTTGGGCCAACCTAGCCCGCGCTAGGCTTGGGCCTATTGTGGGCGGGCCGCCTGCCAAGCTTTAAAGTGCTCGGTCTCGCGGAAGTGCACCGTGGTCCCGGTCTTGGTATGGCTTTCGCTCATTAATTCCATAATCATGCTGGAAAGATGTTCGGGCTGGGGCAGGGTGGCCTGATCCTCGCCGGGGAAAGCATTCTTGCGCATCATGGTTGCCACGCCACCAGGATTGAGCACCGTGACCACGACTTTCTTAAACTCAATCTCATCGGCCCAGCATTTCGCCATGGCTTCCACACCGGCTTTCGTGGCTGCATAGAGACCCCAATGGGCGCGCGGGTGATGGGCGACCCCTGAAGTGAAGAAGATTACGCGGGCCGCGGGAGATTGGATCAACAAGGGCTCCATCGAGCGGATCAAGCGCCAGCTTGCCGTCAAATTAGTAGCGATCATTTGCTCCCCCATGCGGGGGGTGGCGTGGGCGACAGGGGTTAGCTCGCCCAAATGCGCTGCGGCATGGATCAACCCGTCCAAGCGGCCATAGCGTTGGAACAAGGCCCCGCCCAAGCGATCAATCGCATCAAAATCTGTTAGGTCCATCGGCACGATGGTTGCCGGTAAGCCACCGGCTTTGCGGATATCATCGTCCAAATCTTCCAGCGCTTTTTGAGCGCGGCCGGTCGCAATAACCTGCATGCCAGCACGGGCGCATGCGATGGCTGCAGCACGGCCTATGCCCCGGCTTGCCCCGGTTACAAGGACGACTTTCGTATCGGTCATGAATTTACTCGCTGTGGGGGCTTAGGCTTCAACCAAAAAGGACAGTTGATGGTCCTTATCCGATTGTGAGCGATCGAAATCAACCAATCGCGTTGGATAGTCGCCGGTGAAACAATGATCTGAATAGCGGGGTGCGTGTGGATTGCGGGTGGCTTCGCCGAGCGCCCAATAAAGGCCATCCACCGACAAGAAGCCAAGGGAATCAACGCCCAGCATCTCTGCCATTTCTGCTACACTCTTGTGCCCCGCGATCAATTGGTCCCGGTCGGGCATATCAATGCCGTAAAAGTCTGGCCATTGAATAGCCGGGGAGGCCGAGCGCAGGTGGACTTCCTTCGCTCCGGCATCGCGCACCATTTGAACGATCTTGCGCGACGTGGTGCCACGCACGATGGAATCATCCACGAGCACGACGCGCTTGCCCTCGAGGACACCCCGGTTTGCTGAATGCTTGCGTCGCACGCCCAGCGTCCGGATTTGTTGGGTCGGTTCAATGAAGGTGCGGCCGACATAATGATTTCGAATAATGCCAAGTTCATAAGGAATACCGGAGGCTTCCGAATAGCCCAAAGCAGCCGGCACGCCTGAATCAGGAACCGGCACAACCACATCGGCCTCAACCTTGGTCTCTTGTGCCAAGCGCATGCCCATCCGCTTGCGGATGTCATAGACAGACTTGCCGTCTACGACTGAATCTGGCCGCGAGAAATAGACAAATTCAAACACGCAGGGCCGCGGCGCACGCTGCCCAAATGGCTTGATGCTCTCCACGCCGCTTTCAGAGCAGACGACCACTTCGCCATTTTCGATTTCGCGCACAAAGGTCGCCCCAATCATGTCGAGCGCACAAGTTTCAGAGGCGAGTACGGGCGAGCCATTAAGGTCTCCCAAAACCAAAGGACGTATGCCCAAGGGGTCCCGTGCCCCGATCAACTTCTTATTGGTCAAAGCCACCAACGCATAAGCGCCTTCAATCTGATGCAAGGCATCGACAAAACGCTCAATCATACGCGGGGCGCGTGAGCGGGCAATCAGTTGCAGGATAACTTCGGTGTCTGAGGTCGATTGGAAAATAGCACCGTTTTCCACCAATTGCTCGCGCAATTTGCGCGCATTGGTCAGATTACCATTATGGGCGACGCCAATGCCACCACCGGAAAGGTCGGCAAACAGAGGCTGGATATTGCGCAGGATCGTCCCGCCCTGGGTGGCATAGCGCACATGGCCGATGGCATTTTGGCCGGGCAGGCGCTTCATCAAATCATTGCCGGTAAAGTGGTCGCCAACGAGGCCCATGTGGCGCTCGTTATGAAAGAGCGCCCCGTCAAAGGTTACGATGCCGCAGCCTTCCTGGCCACGATGTTGCAGGGCATGCAGGCCAAGAGCGGTCAAGACTGCCGCCTCGGCATTATGGGCGATCCCAAAGACGCCGCATTCTTCGCGCAGCCGATCTTCATGTGGGTCTAGCCAAACCTCAATGTCACCCGTGACGCCGGTTGCACCGGCTTGCGCGTCTTGCCCATTGCACTGAGGGTTCATTTTTCGCTCTCCGGGTCAGGGGTCACTGAGTTAGTTGGACGCAATGTCCAAGTGGGGGCCTTTTGAGCCTTTACGGGCTCGCCGTCTACGGATGAATCCAGCTCATTTGCTGTATCACCTTTGCGGGAATGAGCTAGGTCCTCACCCGCGGCTGCGGCACCCCGGGCCATATTGGTTGCAGCTTGTCCGGCCTGTGGTGCCAAATGCTTCAATGCGTCGGCGGTCAACATGACCATTGGGTAAAACTTCGCTTCTTGGAACGATTTGGGCAGCATGCTTGGCGGTGCGATAGAGGTTACAACCAAGCAGGCAACGCCGACGAGGGCGAAGCCGCGCGCCACACCAAATAACAGGCCAGCGGTGCGGTCTAAAATCCCTAATGGCTCTGAATCATGGATCCACTCATGGATACGGCCCGTCATGACACGCACAGCAATATAGACCAGAATGAAGATTCCCCCGACGGTGGCCGCGTCTGCCAGCCAACCGGTGTCAATAATCCCGCGCATCGGTTCGCGGAAAACCGGAAATCCCCATAGGACGGCCAATATTGCGATGAACATGGCCGCCATAGACAAGGCTTCGCGGACGAACCCGCGCGCAAAAGCCAAAAGAGCTGAAATCGCCACAATCCCCAGAATGACGATATCAAATCCGTTCATACACACTGCTCCAAAAGAGACTAAGGCGTCTCGGGAAATTCCTGACCTGTGATGGTTGCCACAAGGTCGGCGGCGGTGGCTATCACACGATGCTTCACGCCTGACTGCCCTGCCACGAGTCGGCGGGCTTGGCTTGAAGTGGTTGCGGTGGTGTTAGACGAAGCGGCGCGCGGAAGGAAGGCCTGAGCAAAGCCTAACTTCTCGGCTTCTTTGAGGCGAGCATCGGCACGGCTGACAGGGCGCACGTCGCCTGAAAGCGCAATTTCACCAAAGACCACGCAATCTTCCGGCAACGCTTGATCAAAGAGGGCTGAGACCAGTGCCGCTGCCACGGCAAGGTCGGCAGCGGGCTCACCAATCTTGAGGCCTCCTGCCACATTCAGATAGACATCGCGACCACCAAACGCCAATCCACATCGCGTCTCTAGAACTGCAAGGATCATGGCGAGGCGGGTCGTGTCCCAACCAACAACAGCGCGTCTCGGTGCACCAAAGGCTGTGGGGGAGGCGAGAGCTTGGATTTCTACCAGAACAGGGCGGGTGCCTTCGATCCCGGCGAAGACCACACTGCCGGGGCGGGCATGACCGCGATTGTCGAGAAAAAGCTGACTGGGATTGGTAACTTCCCGCAGACCCGCATCGCCCATCTCGAACACACCGATTTCGTCGGTCGGGCCAAAGCGGTTCTTGAGCCCGCGCAAGATCCGGAAATGATGGCCACGTTCGCCCTCAAATTGTAGGACGGCATCGACCAGATGTTCGACCACGCGTGGCCCTGCAATCTGACCATCCTTGGTCACATGACCAACAAGGATAATGGCTGTGCCCGCCTTCTTGGCATAACGCACCAATTCATGGGCACAGGCGCGCACTTGGGCAACAGTGCCGGGGGCTGCGGTCAGTGTTTCTGTCCACACGGTTTGGATGGAGTCGATGATGGCGAGCTGTGGCTTTTCGTGTTTCAAAGCCTCGATTATGGTTTCAAGGCGGGTTTCAGCGGCCAATTGCACAGGGGCTTTCTCGATGCCCATGCGGCGCGCCCGATCTTGGATTTGCGCGATGGCTTCTTCGCCGGAGACATAGACCGATTTGATGCCGCGCGCGGCAGCATTTGCTACGGCCTGCAACAGCAAGGTCGATTTCCCGATGCCGGGGTCGCCCCCGACCAGAATGGCGGATGCTTCAACCAACCCACCACCACAAACACGGTCGAACTCATCGATGCCGGTCGCAAGCCGGGGCGGGGCTTGGGCAACGCCATCCAAAGCTTGAAACGCCAGGCCCGGGCCTTTGCCGCGGGCGCGTGCTGACGGGCTAAGCGCTTGCGGGCTCTCTCGGGCTTCCTCTACAATGGTGTTCCAGGCACCGCACGCCTCACAACGCCCTTGCCAGCGGGCATGAACGGCCCCGCAAGACTGGCAGACGAATACAGATTGCGCCTTTGCCATGCCTAATCAGCCTTCCAGATAGGAGCGCTCAAAGCGCTCTCCCAACCGGGTAAGGATTTCATAGGGAATCGTGTCGAGCGCTTGGGCTTGGGCGTCGAGTGGTGCCGCCCGACCTAGGAATTGTGCCATCGCGCCAACCTTGGCCGCTGCACCTGCACCGGAGACATCCAAGGTGATCAAATCCATCGAGACCCGTCCGACAATCGGGCAAACTGCCCCGCCTAAAATGGCAAAACCCCGATTGGAACCAGACCGCAAAAAGCCATCCGCATAACCCAAAGCAACCGTTGCAATCATGCGGCGACGATCGGCTTGCCACGTTGCGCCATAGCCAATCGTATCGCCGGGTCCAACACTGCGCAGTTGGATAATAGGGGCCTCCAAAGTGGCAACAGGCTCTAAGGGCACGGGCTCTTGGTCAAAGGGGCCACCGCCATAGAGGCCAATGCCGGGGCGAACCAGATCAAAGCAATAATCACCCTCTAACAAAATACCCGCCGACGCAGCCAAGGAAAGTGGGGCAGGGGGCAAACGGGCGGCCAGCGATACAAAGGCGTGACGCTGCATTTCATTTTTTGGGTGTTGGGGATCAGAAGCACAAGCTAAGTGGCTCATGATCAAAGTGAGGTTCAGGGTAACAACCATTTCCTCAACCCGGTCGACATCGTCTTCGCTCAAGCCCAAACGGTTCATACCCGTGTCAATGTGCAGGGCTGCAGGCTGTCCGAGGCCTGCTTCTGCCCAAAGATTGACTTGGGCGATATCATTGAGAACGGGCCGTAAGTCCGTCGCCAAGAAGTCCGCGACTTCGTCGGCCATCACCCCATTGAGCACATAGATAATGGGATCTGGGCCGAGAGCTTGGCGAGCTTTTTGGCCTTCAAAGGCATGAGCCACGAAAAAAGTCTTGCAACCCGCATCGGCAAGGCTTTGGGCCACCTCGGAGAGTCCCAAACCATAGCCATTGGCTTTTATGACGGCCGCACACTCGGCCCCTTGTGCATTCTCAGCAAAGAAAGCCCAATTGCGAGCCAGAGCCCCCAAATCAATTTTCAACTGGCTATGACGTGGGAGTCCTTGGACTGAATCACTCATCCAAGCTCTCATATCGTCCGCTGGATTCCAAATTGGTAAACTTGGTCAGTTCGGCTTGGAAGCCAACACGAACCTTGCCAATTGGACCATGGCGTTGCTTGCCTATAATAACTTCTGCGATATTGCGCATCTCGCTGACTTCTTCCTGCCATTGGAAATGCTCGGTTGTGCCGGGCTTGGGCTCTTGACGCTCGAGATAATAAGCATGGCGATACACGAACATGACGACGTCGGCGTCTTGTTCGATCGAGCCTGATTCCCGCAAGTCGGCCAATTGAGGTCGCTTATCTTCGCGGTTTTCCACTTGGCGCGACAACTGTGAGAGGGCAATGACCGGCACCTGTAACTCTTTGGCGAGGGCCTTGAGACCTTGGGTGATTTCACTAACTTCCTGAACCCGATTGTCCGAGCGCTTGGAGCCGCTGGTCGTCACAAGCTGGAGATAATCCACCACGATGAGATCCAGGCCATGTTGACGTTGGAGGCGTCGGGCACGGGCTGCAAGCGCGGAAATCGAGAGGCCGCCTGTATCATCAATATAAAGCGGTAGGCTTTGCAGATCGATCGCTGCTTCACGCAGCTTAGCATATTCTTCTTTATCGAGATCGCCACGCCGCATGCGGTCAGAGCCAATGCCTGTGTAATCGGCGAGCAAGCGCATTGTCAGCTGTTCGGCTGACATTTCGAGCGAATAAAAGGCGACAACTCCGCCATCAATCGTTTGGAAGGAGCCATCCGGCTTAGCTTCACGCTTATAACGCTTGGCCGCGTTAAAGGCGATATTGGTGGCAAGGGCTGTTTTCCCCATTGACGGACGGCCTGCAAGGATCAACAAGTCAGACTTGTGCAGGCCCCCCAGCATCCGGTCGATTTCATTCAGGCCCGTTGGAACCCCAATCAACTGGCCATCGCGCTTGAAGGCTGCTGCGGTAATATCAATTGTTGCCGCGAGCGAAGCCGCAAAGCTTTTGAAGCCTTGGTTGAGCTGGCCAGTTTCTGCCAGCGTGTAGAGCTTTTTTTCTGCCGTCTCAATCAGACGTGCGCCGCCTTCCATGCCATCTTCATGGTCGGTCGCGTCTGCCATCATTTCCGAGCCAATGCGAATGAGATCGCGGCGCACGGCCAAATCAAAGATCAGCTTGCCATAATCAGCAGCTGCGGCGGGATCAGCGGCTGCATCAACCAAGGTCGCCAAATAGGCAGCCCCGCCAATGTCTTTCAGCGCACCATCTTGGCTAAATTTAGCATGTAAAGTGATCCCATCAGCCAGCGAACCCTTTTGGATCATGCGAGTAATGGTATCGTAGATGCGGCCATGCACGGGATCATAAAAGTGCGACGGCTTCAGCATGTCTCCAATACGGCTGGTCACTTGGTTGTCGACAAGGATCGCCCCTATGAGTGCTTGTTCAGCATCCAAATTGTGTGGGGCCGTGCGCAACACACGGGCGGGATCGAGCGGGGTAAGGTTTCCATCAGCCATGTCGCACTCTTTCAGGTGTCGCGCAGCGAATCACCTGTGCGACGCAGAACGAGGCTAGAACATCCCCAGCATTTTTTCATCTGTGGATAGTTGTGCGGTCGCCGCTGCTCCGTCCGATTTTGACGTAAGATTGTCTTGGCTGTCCTGGGTAGAGGTTTCGCCGAGGGCTGCTTCAATCGCGTTCATCAGTGAGACCGGCGTAAAAGGCTTGGCCAGATGGCTATTGGCACCAGCTTCAATCGCCTGATCGCGATGCTGGCGCATCGCATTGGCTGTTACCATCACAATCGGTGTTGAAGGCAGATTATGCGCCTTTTCATGCTCGCGAATGGCTTGGGTTGCCGAAAGGCCATCCATGACAGGCATTTGCATGTCCATCAAAATTACGTCGAAATGGTTTGCTTGATAGGCCTTCAGCGCAGCCATGCCATCGTCGCACACGGTGAGATCCACCCCTAAGGGCTCAAGGATCAAGCGCAGGACTTTTTGGTTTGTGGGATGATCTTCTGCAGCCAAAATCCGCAAAGGTGCCTCTTGACCAGTGGTATCGGTTTCAGGGCTTTGGTCAGCGGTGGCGACAAGGGCAGGTGCCTCTTCGCGTTCAAGCGGGATGCGCACGATGAAGGTTGAGCCTTCGCCGGGCTCTGACTCCCAATTCATGCCCCCGCCCATGGCCTCAATCAAACCACGGCAAATGGCAAGGCCAAGTCCCGTGCCGCCAAAGCGCCGGGTGATGGAGGTATCGGCTTGGATGAAGCGCTGGAATAATCGCCGCCCGGTTTCTTTATCAAAGCCGATTCCAGTATCAACGACTTTGATTTCGAGGATCTCAGAGGCTTCCGACCAATTGATGAAAACATGAACTTCACCTTGGTCTGTAAATTTGACGGCGTTGGAGACCAGATTGGCCACAATTTGTTTGATCCGCGTGGCATCGCCATAAAACCAACCGCGCGCATGCTCGCCGTACGTCACATCAAACTGCAACTTCTTATCGGCGGCATAGGTCTGAAGGAGAAGGGCGGACGCATCCAGCTCAGCGCGCAGATCAAAGGGCGCGCGTTCAATTTCGACTTTGCCCGCTTCAATCTTGGAAAAGTCGAGAATGTCTGACAGCAAACGCGCCAACGTACGCCCTGACGCGTCAATTAAATCAACCATTTCCTTTTGTTGCGTATCAAGCTTGGTGGTTGCCAAAGTATTGGCAATCCCAACGACGCCATTGAGAGGCGTCCGCAATTCGTGGCTCATATTGGCCAAAAAGTCGGTCTTGGCGCGATTGGCGAAGTCAGCTTCATCGGCCATGGTTTGGGCGCGCATGCGCTCCCGCTCGACAATTTCCAACAAGTCCTGCGATTGGACGCGGAAATCGACTTGGCTACGGACAGTGCGATGAAGGAAAACGGCAGCAGAAAAGCTACCAACGACGGCCGTGACACCCGTGAAAGCCTTATTCACCATCATGGCTTCCGTTCCGGTAAAGGTTAGGTAGCCGGCACCTAAAGCAACCATGGCAAGAGTTGCACCTACCACGCCAAGTGTTGGGCCCAAAATAGCTGCCGCAAAGGCCACCATCAGCAAATAGACATATTGCAACTCATCGCCAGCATAGCTGGCATGGGTCACCACATTCGTGATGGCGATCAGATTGACGAAAAACGCGCTGAGACCAACATATTCGAGTTTCTTAACCGCGCGCAGCAAAGTATAGCGCAAAGTCAAGATTAAGAGGCCCGAGGTGGCGGCCATACACGCCATGACAATCGCCAAACTGCCCTGTAAAATCAGAAGATGCCCGGCGGTTAGCAACACGTAATAAACGCCCAAGATCATCGCATACGCGCGCGCCATCGGGGCGTAGATCGCTACCAGTTCGGCAGATTCCATCTTTTCAGCGGTTGCACGCGAGTTGCTCATGCAACAAACCTACACGAATTGTCTTAAATTCTCCTTATGCGTCCTCAGCGATCGTAATGACGGCCTAGAATGGACAAGCATAGACAAAGTAAAAACCCCGCAGCTTGACCTGCGGGGTTTCTAATTTCAGTTTGTTGCCTGATCGGCAAAAGCCTAGGCTTCGTAGCCGTCCAATTGCACGGCGTTCTCGGCGATCTCAGCGGCTTGTTCGGCTGCTGCGACGCGATCTTCGTCAAATTGCGAATTGATGACGTTTTCGCCCTTTGCTTGACGCTCTGCCTCATCTGGCGTGCGCGCCACGTTGATGAAGACTTCAACTTCGACTTCAGGGTGAAGACGGATCTTCACAGTCTGATAGCCGATGGCCTTGATTGGCGTGTCGAGCTGGACTTGGTTGCGGGCGACGTGGAAGCCAGCAGCATTGGCTGCTTCGGCAATGTCGCGAGCTGCAACTGAACCGTACAATTGGCCGCTTTCGCCAGCCGCACGGATCAGCACGAAGGCCTGACCTGCCAAGCCTTCAGAAGCAGCTTCCGCTGCGGCACGGGCTTCGGCGTTACGGGTCTCAAGAGCCGTACGTTGCAGTTCAAACAATTTCTTGTTGGATTCAGTAGCGCGCAGGGCTTTCTTTTGCGGCAACAAATAGTTGCGCGCATAGCCAGGCTTTACCGATACGATATCGCCAATACCGCCAAGGCGGCCGACGCGTTCGAGCAGGATGATGTCCATGTCGGCGTCTCCTTAAACGACGTGATAGGGAAGAAGAGCCAAAACGCGGGCTCGCTTGATCGCCTTAGCGAGTTCGCGTTGCTTCTTTTGGCTAACGGCCGTGATGCGCGATGGCACGATCTTGCCCTTTTCGGACAAGTAACGCTGTAACAGCTTCACGTCTTTGAAGTCGATCTTTGGCGCTTGATCGCCAGAGAATGGGCAAACCTTACGGCGACGTGCAAACGGACGACGCGATGGCAGGTTGGAGATGGTGAACTTGGAAGTCATGATCAGTAATCCATCCCATTGGTTTCAGTACGTGCGCGCTGTTTCTTTTCGTCGCGTTCACGACGGGCCAAAATAGGCGAAGGACCTTCTTCGAGCTCTTCAACGGCAATGGTCATATAGCGCATGACATTTTCATTGATGCGCTGCAGGCGCTCCATTTCATGGACGGCTGCGGCTGGAGCATCGATATTGATCAACGAATAATGGCCCTTGCGGGTCTTGTTGATCCGGTAAGCCAAGTTGCGCAGGCCCCAATATTCGACCTTACCAACTTTGCCACCCTTTTCGGTGATCAATGTGGTGATGCCTTCAACCAGCTCGTCAACTTGCTGCGGCGAGATATCTGGCCGCGAAATAATGATATGTTCGTAGAACGGCATGAGAATCCATTTCCGTTAGATGCGCCCCAGGCGATTGCGGCAAATGGTTTAGCGGGGACTAAACCACCTGATGGTTCCGCTTCGCAGCTTCTCTGTGCTCAAAGGCTTATTAGGCACACAAAGTCGCTCATGCGGGCGGACCGCAATCAGTGAAGCGGGGCGTAAAGCACTTATCTGTGGAAAAGGGAAGGGGTGGCGCGCAGTAAGTCCGCTTTATCCGGCCTTGCGCAAAGGATTTAGGACAGCTTAGGTGTTCGCCATGCACTTAGAAAGGCGGCAGGACACGTGACACTCATTTGGTTGGAGTTTTTGCTTGTCGTCGCCCTGTTAGAACTGACTCCCGGGCCCAATATGGCGTGGCTGGCGACTTTGACGCTGGACAAGGGCCGAGCAGCGGGGATGCAGGCGGTCTTGGGGATCGCACTGGGCTTATGCCTCTATCTGGTCGCGGCCATTGCGGGTCTTGGTGCCCTCATGGCGGCCCAACCTCAGCTTTTGGCGGGCTTGCGCTGGCTGGGTGTACTCTATCTGGTCTATCTGGCCTTTGAGCCGTGGATCGAACAGGCCAGACAAGATCGGAAGGGGGCACTTCCGGGTGAAGAAGACCACTCAGGCTATGCCGGGCAACATTTTATGCGCGGCCTGACCCTCAATATTCTAAACCCCAAGGCTGCGCTGTTTTACGTCACGCTGCTGCCGCGTTTTGTCGAGGAGAGCGGCGAGCACGTCTGGCTGCCAAGCTTCTGGTTGGGCCTTACCCATATTGGGGTGGCAACCAGCGTCCATCTGGCCATCGTTTTGGCCGCCGGTGGCCTGCGTCCGTGGCTAAGTGCTGGCAAACGCCGCACCTATCTCAACATCTTTTTCACCGCAGCGCTTTTGGGCATTGCTGTTTGGCTGGCTTGGGATGGGATCGCCCATCCGGTTTAACCGCATTTGGCCCACCCACTTGCCTAATCGGGCCTGCAAGGCTAACGCCAAATCATGCTGATTTTCCAATTTCCCGGCCAAGGTAGCCAAAGCGTCGGTATGGGTGTTGCCCTTGCCGAAGCATTCCCCGCCGCAAAGCAGGTCTTTGCAGAGATCGATGATGCGCTTGGGCAGAAACTCTCAAGCCTGATGGCAGAAGGTCCGATTGAGACCCTGACGCTGACCGAAAATGCGCAACCCGCTTTGATGGCGGTCAGCATGGCCGTGGTGGCCGTCCTGCGCACAGAGTTTGGCATTGGCGTCGACAACGCGGCTTTTGTGGCCGGTCATTCGCTGGGCGAATATTCAGCGCTAACCGCAGCAGGGGCCTTTTCCATAGCCGATGCAGCCCGTCTGTTGCGCTTGCGCGGTCAAGCCATGCAACGCGCGGTGGCGCCTGGCCTTGGCGCGATGGCGAGCTTGATTGGCCCGAAAGTCGACTTGGCTTTGGCAGAAGCCGCTGCTGCTGCTGGCGCAAAAGTCGGTGTATGTGTCGTGGCGAACGATAATAATGCCGGCAATATCGTGATCTCGGGCACCAAAGAAGGTGTGGATGCAGCGATTGTAGCAGCTAAGGAAATGGGCGCGCGTGCTATTCCTTTATCGGTTTCGGCACCCTTCCATTGCCCCCTCATGGCCCCAGCGGCGGAGGAAATGGCCGTAGCCCTTGGGGCGACCACGATCCTAAAGCCCGTCGTACCTGTGTTGTCCAATGTAACGGTGGCACCCACCCAAGACCCCGAGACCATCGCCAAGCTTTTGGTCGAGCAGGTAACAGGCCGCGTCCGCTGGCGGGAATCGATTAGCTGGTTTGCAGCCCAAGGGGCGACTCAATTTGTGGAACTCGGCGCGGGTAGCGTTTTGACCGGCATGTCCAAGCGGATTGCCCCGGATGCAGCCTCTATCGCCTTAACCGGTGCGGACGAAATTGCGGCCTTTGCCGCTTCTTTAAGTTAGACGAAAGAAGGAACGCAGATGTTTGATCTCACAGGCAAAAAGGCGCTTGTAACCGGTGCTACCGGCGGCATTGGCGGGGCAATTGCGCGGGCACTCCATGCTGCTGGTGCGCACGTGGCTTTGTCGGGTACCCGCCAAGAAGCGCTTGATGCGTTGAGCGCGGAATTGCCAGGCAGTGTCGCTCTGGCGTGCAATTTGTCAGACCCAGTTGAAACCGACGGCCTGATCGGTCGGGCGGAAGAGGCTTTAGGCGGGCTTGATATTTTGGTTGCCAATGCGGGCATTACTAAGGATGGCTTGCTGTTGCGCATGAAGGATGAGGATTTTGAGCGTGTGCTCGACGTCAATCTGGGCTCTTACTTCCGCTTGGCGCGGGCAGCCTCCAAGGGCATGATGAAGCGTCGTTTGGGTCGGATCATAGCGATTACCTCAGTGGTTGGTGTCACCGGTAACCCAGGTCAGGCCAATTATGCAGCGTCGAAAGCAGGCATGATCGGTTTCACCAAATCCATCGCACAGGAATTGGCTTCTCGCGGCATTACAGCCAATTGCATTGCACCGGGTTTTATAGTCTCGCCAATGACCGATGCCCTCAATGAGGCACAAAAAGAGGCCATTACGAAGTCTATTCCTGCCGCTCGTCTTGGTCAGCCTGATGACATTGCCGCTGCGGTTGTCTATCTAGCATCCGATCAAGCCAGCTATGTTACCGGGCAGACCTTGCACGTAAATGGCGGAATGGCGATGATTTAGGTACTGTTTTGGCGCTAGCGGCCTCAAGCCAAAGGTGCTAATTCGTTCAACTCCCGTGGCGCTATGTTGGCAAAACGGTAACTATAACAACGCCGAAGGGATTTCGGCAGGATTCGAGGACCAACAATGTCTGACGTTTTCGACCGCGTAAAAAAGATCGTAATTGAACACTTGGACGCTGATGCGGATAAAGTCGTTGAAAATGCGAGCTTCATTGATGATCTGGGCGCAGACAGCCTCGACACAGTGGAACTCGTCATGGCTTTTGAAGAAGAGTTTGGCGTTGAGATCCCAGATGATGCTGCTGAAAAGATCCAAACCGTCGGCGACGCGGTGAAGTTCATTTCGGCCAACGCTGGCTGATCAGAACATGCGTCGCGTTGTCGTGACGGGAATCGGCCTCGTCACCCCAATCGGGGTCGGGGCCGATTTCGTTTGGAAAAGCCTGTTGTCCGGTGCGAACGGGGCGGGCACCATCACCGCGTTTGATGCGTCTGACCTGCCGGTCCGTTATGCGTGCGAAGTCCCTTGGACGACGGGGCGCGGCGGTGGCGGTGCGGATGTGACTGGCTCCTTCGATCCTGAATCCGCCATGTCGTCGCGGGACCGTCGGCGTGTCGATGAATTCATTCTTTACGGGGTTGCAGCCGCCAATGAGGCGATTGCAGACTCTGGCTGGGTTGCTGAAACCGAAGAACAGCAAGAGCGCACGGGCGTGATGATTGGCTCGGGCATTGGCGGGCTTTCCACCATTGCCGACAATGCACTGCTGTTGGAAAAGGAAGGCCACCGCAAGATCAGCCCTTTCTTTGTGCCCTCTGCTTTGATCAATCTGACTTCGGGCCATGTGTCTATTAAGCACGGCTTTAGGGGGCCAAACCACTCGGTGGTGACGGCTTGTGCGACCGGTGCTCATGCGATTGGCGATGCTGCCCGTATCATCAAATATGGCGATGCGGACGTGATGATTGCCGGTGGCTGCGAAGCGGCGGTGTGCAAAATCGGTATTGCAGGCTTTGCTGCGGCGCGCGCTTTATCCAATGGCTTTAACGACGACCCAACGTCAGCTTCGCGCCCCTATGACAAAGACCGTGATGGCTTTGTCTTGGGCGAAGGTGCAGGCGTGGTAGTGTTGGAAGAATATGAGCATGCCAAGGCCCGCGGCGCGAAGATTTACGCCGAAGTGGCAGGCTATGGCATGTCTGGTGACGCCTATCACATCACGGCACCGTCTGAAGATGGCAATGGTGGCTTCCGTGCGATGCGCTCTGCTTTGAAAGATGCAGGCCTCACCACGGCCGACATTGGCTATGTCAATGCGCACGGCACCTCGACGCCCTTGGGTGACGAGATCGAGTTGCGTGCGGTCGAGCGTTTGTTTGGGCCCGATGCCGATGGTTTGACCATGTCGTCAACCAAATCCGCCATTGGCCACCTGTTAGGCGCAGCAGGCTCGGTTGAGGCGATTTTCTCGCTCTTGGCTCTGCGTGACCAAATCGCACCCCCAACCCTTAATCTGCGCAATCCATCGGTTGAGACCAAAATTGATCTCGTCCCGTTGGAAGCGAAGAAAGTGGTTGCCAAGGCCGTGCTGTCCAATTCGTTTGGCTTTGGCGGCACCAATGCGGCACTCGTCCTGAAAGCGGTCTAATGACCGATCCCGTCGCCAAAGTGCGTGGCAAAAAGGCGGCTCAAGCCAAGGCCATGTGGCAACGCGTCTGGGTTGGGTTGGGACTCGCCGCCATCCTCCTCGTGATCGGCACGGCCCTGTTCCTTCTGGGGCCGGGCCCTAAAGCCAAGGAGGGGGAAACGAGTTTCTTCATCGTGCAAGAAGGTGATACCGCCAGCACGGTAGGCGCGCGTTTGCAAAAAGAAGGCTTGGTGCGGTCGGCCCTTGGATTTCGTTTGGCCGTCAAGATCAGTGGCGCCGCCTCGAACTTAAAAATCGCCGAATATGAGATCCCGTCGGGGGCAACGCCAGCGCGCATTGCCAAAATCCTCGCCAGCGGGGAAGGGGTCAAGCGTGTTGTCGTGCTGCCTGAGGGTTGGAGTGTCAGCCAAATCTACACCCGGCTTGAAGCTAACCGCTTCTTGACAGGTAAATTGCCGCCGCCGCCACCTGAAGGTACATTGAACCCCGATACTTATCCAATCCAGCGCGGCGACACGCGCGCGAGCGTTATCAAACGGATGCAGGACAGCCACCAAGCCCTCATTGATCAGCTCTGGCTGAAACGCGCGCCCGATTTGCCGATCGCCACGAAGGAAGAAGCCATCATCTTGGCTTCCATTGTGGAAAAGGAGACTGGCATTGCAGAAGAACGCCCGCGTGTTGCTGCGGTTTTCGTTAATCGCCTGCGTCTGGGGATGAAACTACAGTCGGACCCCACGATCATTTATGGCATTACCAAAGGCGCGCCTTTACGGCGAAAAATCTTCCGCAGTGATATTGAGAATCCCCATCCTTGGAACACCTATGTCATCCAAGGCCTGCCTCCCACACCGATTGCCAATCCAGGCAAGGATGCGATTGCTGCAGTCCTCAACCCACCACGCACGCGCGAAATCTTTTTCGTTGCCGATGGCACGGGCGGTCACGTCTTCGCGGAGACTTATGCGGAGCATAATCGCAATGTCCAGCGCTGGCGCGAATGGCGCGCTGAACAGGAAAAAAAGCGTGAAAATCTTTTAGGCGGTGGTGAATGAAGCCTCAAATTCCGCTTCTGGGTATGACTGGCTTTGGTCGGGCCGAAGGGCAAGCCGGGGACGTGGCTTGGGCTTGGGAAGCGCGCAGCGTCAATGGTCGCAATCTAGATGTGAAGTTCAAACTTCCGCCGGGCTATGAAGCCTTTGAGACCAAAATCCGCGAAGGCTGCACGAAACGGTTTAAGCGCGGCTCGATCCAAGTCTCGCTCGCCACCAAGCGAGATACCACCACGATTGGCCCGATGATCCGCGTCAATCAGGAGATGATCGCCTTTTATCTGGCCGAGGGACAAGCCTGGATCGAGCAGGGCAAAGTGGGTCGTCCCAGCTTAGATGGCCTGTTACAATTGCGTGGCGTCTTGGAAACTGCAGACTTTGTCGAGCCTGATGAGGTGAAGGCTGCGCGCGAGGCGGCTTTGACCATTGGCCTTGATAGCGCGCTCGATGCCCTCTTGGCGGCCCGCCACCGCGAAGGTGAGGGGCTGTTCACGCTGTTTGAAACCTTGTTGACGCGTATTGAGACCGTGACTGCACAGGCAGAGGCCGCCGCAGAAGCCCAAGTCGTCGCCATTCGCGACCGGGTAGAAAAGCGCGCGGCAGAACTTTTGGGTGATGTGCCTTATGACCAGCAGCGACTGTTGCAAGAAGCGGCTGCTCTGGCACTCAAAGCCGATGTGCGTGAGGAATTGGACCGCCTACGTGCCCATAGCGGTGAAGCGCGCGCCCTCCTGCACCAGGGCGGTGATATCGGGCGCAAGCTGGATTTTCTCGCCCAAGAATTCCACCGTGAATCCAATACACTGACAGCCAAAGCTGCGGCACTGGAGCTTACGCGGGCAGGCCTTGAATTAAAGGCCAGCGTCGATCAATTGAAAGAACAGGCAGCCAATGTCGAGTGAGACCCATCCTTTTAGGCGCCGTGGCTTGATGTTGGCGCTGGTCAGTCCGTCTGGGGCGGGCAAAACCACGTTGTCGCGCCGCCTCGTCAATGAGGATGCAGACATTGCCTTATCCGTCTCTTGGACAACTCGGGCTGCACGACCGGGTGAGATTGATGGCGCGCATTATCATTTCGTCGATAAAGACCAATTCCGCGCCCACCGTGCGCAGGATGGCTTTTTGGAATGGGCGGAAGTCCATGACCATTATTATGGTAGCCCGCGAGAAAGCGCCTTTGCCATTCTGCAATCAGGCCGTGATCTGATGTTTGACGTCGATTGGCAAGGTGCGCTGCAATTGCGCACCTCTGCACCAGAAGATGTCGTGAAAGTCTTTATCCTGCCACCCAGTATGGCGGAGCTTAAGCGGCGCCTTATCTCACGCGGTCAAGACAGCCCCGAAGTCATCAAAAAGCGCATGACCAATGCTTATGGCGAGATCAGCCGCTGGGAAAACTTTGACTATGTGCTGGTCAATGAAGATCTTGAGCAGAGTTACGAGTGCCTGAAAACCATCCTCGCTGCTGAACGCATGCGCCGTGCACGCCAGCCCTGGATGGGGGGCTTTGTCCAAGGGCTCTTGCGCGAGGATACGTGAGGAGTGGGCGTTTATCCCGGACGGCCTGCGCCGAGGCTCATATCTTATGCGGGCCAGTCCCACGAGGTCCCCGCTTACCGCGTTCCCCCTAATATAATTGCCGCGCTTCTAGGGCTTCGCGCGCAATGCGGTCGCGCACCAAATCCCGTTCTTCTTCCAAAAGACTGCCTAAACGTACCGAATCTGCGAGCCACCAGAAAAAGGAAATGGGAAAGCCAACCATGCTGAGGGTCAGGATTAACATCGCAAGCCCAGTTTTACCCTGACCGACATAAAAGCGATGTGCACCGAGCCAGCCTAGAAAAAACCACAAGACATAGGCTTGAAAAGGGCTCTTGGCCTCTTCGTCAGCCCGCAATTCTATGGCGATCATATCCTGTTGGGTGATTTCCACGGCATGGCCCCCCTGATCTTCGGCACAAATTTAACGCGGACGGCGCGTCTTGCAAGCGCGAATGGTCACACCAGCCGGCAATGCAGTCGCTTCATCGCCGCAGGCCTCTTCAAGCTGGCGGGAAGTTAGACCCGTTGCCGTCGACAAGTCAGCACCGGACAGGTTTGCGCCTGTGAAATCAGCACCTTGGAGCCGCGTGCGGCTGATACGGGCGTCGCGCAGAACGACGCCTGTCAGGTCTGCGCGCGATAAGTCCGCACCTTCGATATTGGCGCGTGTCATAATGGCACCGGTGAAGTCCGCATTGACGAAGACCGCGCCCATAACCATCGCGCCGGTCATAATGGCACCGCTAAAATCTGGATTCGTGCCGCGCGTGCCGCCGAATTTCGCGCCAGTTAGATTGGCACCGATTAATTCCGCGTTGGAGAGGTCAGCACCGGCGAAGTCAGAGCCGCTGAAATTAGCACCTGCCGCTTCAATCGAACGCAGGCCCGTGCCAACAAAGCTTGCACCGCGAAAGTTAGAGCCATTCATTTCGGCACTGCTTAGGTCGCCACGGTCAAAGCGCGTGCCAGCGAAATTGCCTGCGGTCATTTCAGCGCTGCGTAAATGCGAGCCGGAAAAGTTAGAGCCAGCGAAATTACCCGCTGACATATGGGCATTGTCCATCCGACGATTGGACAAGTCACAGCCCGCGCACAATCCTGAGAAGCGACCAGTAAAGGTAACCGTCGAAGGCTTGCCGCGTTGATCCCACGTAAAAGCCATGACTGGCTGAGCAATTGGGGCAAGGGCGAAAGCAATTAGGAAAGGCAAAGCTTTTGACATGATGCATGCCTTATACTGCTTTAGCGCAAGATTTCCACTTAAATGGTTGTAACAATTCGCCAAGAGGCAGCCGCAAAGCTACCTTTATTTGCAAGCGGGAATGGTCAGGCCACGTGGCAAAGTGGTTTCTGCATCGCCACAAGCCTTGGCCAATTGGGCTTGGGTCAGCCCGCGTGCACCAGCCAGCTCTGCGCCAGACAGATTAGCATTGGCCAAATTGGCCCCGGCAAAATTGGCGCTGGAGAAATAGCCGCCAACCAGCACGGCATCATCGAGCCTTGCCCCGGCGAAGTTTGCCCCGGTGGCGCGAACGCCGTAAAGATTGGCGACCGACAAATCGCTACGACCAAAATTCGTGCCGTCCAATGTGCTCAAAGACATGTCAGCTTGGCGTAAGCGGGCACCCGCAAAAGTCTTGCGCGACAGGTCTGAATAGCTGAGGTCCGCTTGAAAAAGATTGCATTTAGCGCAGGACTTGCCGTCCTTAACTTGGGCAATTTGACCCGCATTTTGCGCGATGGCAGTAGAGCCGCAAGCGGCTGCAACGATGAGGGCAATGGCGAGACGTTTCATTTTCGGACGCTCCAGCGGTCTAAACACAGGTTCGCCCTTCCCCTTGCAGGATTGGTGCCGTCAGTTGAAATGAGGCTAGGCGTTGCTTTCGGCTTGCCGCGGGCCTGCCCAGCCGCAAGCGTCACACGCAAATCCAAAGGCATCCGCCTTGACTGTGAAATGGCCGCAATCAGGGCAGGGGTCACCTTCATAGCGCGTAGTCGGAGTTACCGACTGCGGTTGAACCAAAGTTGCCTGTATCGGCCGCTCTTGGAGTTGGTTGGTGCCACGGCTGGCGCGTTCGGCTGCACTGGGCAAGCGCACGAGATTGTCGGGGAAACTGCCGCGCGAAAAACCTTTGGAGATAAAGCGGACGGGATCTGTCGCTTCAGGTGCCCCCGCATCGGTCACCGACTCATCAAAACGATCTTCGCCCAATTCAGCTAAATCATCGCGCCCCAAATACGACACAGCCAATTCACGGAACAAATAATCAAGGATGGAGGTCGCTCGAACAATGGAATCATTGCCCTCAACGTCGCCTGCTGGCTCAAAGCGCGTGCCGACAAAAGCATCGACATATTCTTCCAAGGGTACGCCATATTGCAACCCAATCGAGGTGGCGATGGCGAAATTATTCATCAAGGACCGGAAGGCAGCACCTTCTTTATGCATGTCGATGAAGATTTCCCCAATCTCCCCATCGTCAAACTCGCCCGTATGAAGATAGACTTTATGCCCACCTACCGAGGCCTTTTGAATATAGCCTTTGCGTCGATCCGGTAGCCGTCGGCGGGCTGCCGGTTGTGGGATTAATCGCTCCACCACGCGCTCTACCACCACCTCAACCCGTTCGACTTTCACTTCTTCAGCCACATTCTCAAAGCGGCTTAAGTCAAAGCTTGGTGCTTCAAACCCAGGCTCAGACAGCTTGAGCTTAAAACCCGCAAAGCCTGCCCGTCCTAAGGTCCGCGCGAGTTCACTTGCCAAAGCGCGCACATTTTCAGAGCGCGAAACAGGCAAATGAAGGGTCAGATATTGGCGGATTGCCCCATCCTGCGCCGCGGCAAATCGCATGATGGCTTCCCGCCCATTGGGACCGAAAACGTCGAGATTAGGCAAAAGGCCCCATTGCTCTGGCTGACCTAAGGCCCATTTTTGGGCAGCAGCGATATCTTGTGACGTAAAACCTAGAGCAGTCAGCACGTCAAAGCCCGGCTGCAGGACCTTGTCCAAACTGCAGCCGCACCAAAGCGCGGTTTCTTCTGGACCTAATAGCCACGGCGTAATGGCTTGGCGCAAGGAACGCGCACTGATCAAGGCCTCAGCAATGGCCGACAGCCCGTCCTCATCAATGCCACGGCTCGCCAATGCCTCGTAGGAAACGCCCGGTGCGCCAACTAAAGTCCGGGTTCCGAGCAATTGTCGCGTGGCGTCCCGATCATCAAGGCCCAAGGTCTTTATACCGCGCAAGACGCAGGGGCGGACAGCAAAGCCGGTCTCTTCGCCCGAAAGTGCAGTTTCAATCGTGGGGCCAGAGATCGGCGCAAGACCGGGTGCATCCGCGCCAAGAGCGATCAGAACCAAGCCATGTTCTTGCGGTTTCAGTGCGGTTTCAAAACTGGGAGCCCCCGCTGGATTGGTCGGCACCGCCAGTTCCGCCAATTGGCTGGCGGTTCTCGCCGTGCCAGTGGCCAGCGCCTGTAAAGCGTTGCGGACGACTTCTTGATCATCTGGGGAGGCGTAGGATTTCCCACGCGCCATCAAAAGGCCCGCGCCGTCGCAATAGCGCAGGACTGCGGCGCGCTCTTTCGCCCAATTCTGTGCTGCCGTCTTGGTTGGAAAGGCCGTTGCCCCGCCGAGACAATCCAGCGCAAGTCGCCACGCCGCTGCAACCCGCTCCAACTGGGTGAAATCGACATCTTCATAGAAAGCTGAAAGCGCCACCACTGCTGTTGGGCCACACGCAGCAAAAGCGGCGTCATCAAACGCAAAGCCGCAGCCGGTGCGGGCAGCCTTTAACAGCAGATCGCCGTCGAGCATCTGATCAGATGGCAGCAGCAGCGTGGTCGGCTCAAGAAGTGGGCTATCAAGCACCCCACCATGAGCGGTGGCATCGAATATGCCTTGCTTGGCATCCTCAATCGCCTCCAAGATCGCGCCTGCTGGCGCGCCAATACGGAAAGCCGCTGCCACGGCTTGTGCCAAAACAGGATTGTCACGTGGGTCGTCATGGCCCACCCCTTCCGCCCGGCCGACCGCCTCGCTGACTCGGGCCAGAGCGTCACGCAATTGGATACGCCCCATGGAAAGGGCAGACGAGTCAAACTGGCTTTGACGGCGCTGATGCACAACAGCATCGGCCTGCGCCCAAGGGACTAATCGGATATGCGACTCGTCCTCCAGCCAAACCGCGGGCAAGCCTGTTTCAATCTCGGTTGATCCATCAGCCAAATTCAGCACAAAGCCGCGCGTTGACCTGCCTTGCAGACCAAGTGCGCGCAAATAGCCGGCTTCCAGAACCACTTGCCGGTTTAAGAGGCTATTGGCGAGGACCGCTTCAAAGTGATCGCGCGCCATGGCATCTGCCAAAAGGCCTCGCGTCCAAGCAACTCCGCCAATTCGCCCAGCCAGATCGAGGATCGCATCGGAGATTGAGGACTGGTCTGGTAGGTTAGCCGCTTCACCAAATGCCAAAACACTGTCTAAACTCCAGCTTGCCGGGGCATAGAATGGGCCAGAGTCGGGGCCGACCTCACGCAGCATATCGGGCTGTGCGGCAAATTGTTCATGACCAAAGAAGGCGGAATCAAAGCTCACGGCGGCCCCAACGCGAATCACTTCTGTGATCATCCGCCTGAAGTCGCAAGCCGCCTAGTCCTGACCGCGGAAAATCTGCATCTCACCCGACAGTTTTCTGCGGAAGAATAGGCGCGCCCGCCCCGATTGGTGGCTTCGCCCTGTTCTGTCATGCCGCATCGACTTGATGCTTCTGACGGCACGGGGCATAATGCGCATTGAAAAGGAAAATCCCGTGCTCACAAAAATCTTTACGTGGTGGAATGGTGCAACGATTGGCGCACTATTTGATATCGCAAAGCGTGCAACCTTGGTGGGCGAGGATGACCAAGGCAATCGCTATTTTGAAGAGCGTAAGGCAACCCTCGAAGGCCGCAAGCGTCGCTATGTGCTTTATAAGGGCTATGCTGAGCCATCGCGTGTACCCGCCGATTGGCATGGCTGGTTGCACCATACGTTTGAGCAGCCGCCAACAATTGAGCCATTTGCGCTGAAGGCGTGGGAAAAGCCGCATTTGCCCAATCTGACCGGAACCGTTTTTGCTTATCGTCCCAAAGGTAGCTTAGCGGCTGCCGGCGAGCGCGCAAAAGCTTCAAGTGACTATGAGTCTTGGTCGCCTGAATAATGAAACGGGCAATTGGCACGGCCATGTTCGATCTCAAGAAAATTAGCTGGCTGGCGCTGGGCTCGGTTTGTATTGCGCTGGGCAGTGGTACTGTTATTGCTCAAACCGCGAATCCTGAAGCCAGTGGAACCGGCGTGCGGCCGAATACTGGTGCACCCGGCGACCCTGCAAAGGCCGCGAAAGCTGCAAGCCCGGCACCACCGGCCTCAACCGGTGGGGGTATCGATCCCGAACTTGGCCCGATTTCAGAGCCCGAGGAGGGCGATGTTGAGCCAGCTTTTCGGCAAAATGGTACTGGGACTTGGATGACTCCCGAAGAAGAGATGCGGGCGCGCATCCGGCGTGAGGCCTTAAGTCAAGCAGAAGCCGAACAACAGGCTTTAGCCGCCAGCGGATTCGTCATGCCGCGATTGGTTGGGCCTAATATCCCGCTGGTGCCGCTTGAACTCTTGTTTCCGCCTGAAGCGCTCGAAACCGGGCCAAAACCCGTACGCGAGATCCGTGGAACAGGCGTCATGCTCGCGGCGCTCGACCGTGAAAGGGGCACCAATGTCCGCGTGCGCGTGCCCGTTGGCAGTCAAGTCACTTATGGATCGCTGCGCCTCAAGCTTTCGGCTTGCTATGCCTCCAATCCTGAGGATGCGATGGAGTCTTGGGCCTATGTCGAAGTGACGGATATGGGACGACAAAATCTCAATCAATTGGCCGTTTTGCCTCAGCGTGACCGGCGCGGCATGAAAGAAGCCAATAAGGAGCGCGTCATTCGCAAGGGGTGGATCATTGCGTCGAGCCCAGCCGTGACCCCGATCGATCATCCGACCTATGACATGTGGTTGATTAGCTGCGAGGGGGCAGTTGCGCCGCCAAGTGCTGTTCAATCGTCTTCAAACAAAGCGCGCCCACGCTCTGAAGCAAAGGCTGGCGCGGCAGGACCCGATGCAGCGGCAGGGGGTCCACTTGCCTCTGATGCTGATCCTGGTGAGTCAGAGCCTCGGACGGGTCCTTCGCCGGCAACTCCGGCTCCTGCAGCGCCGGCACCGGGAAAACTGAAGGGCACTTAATCGCCTCAGCCAAGAGCATGTGATAGGTCTTGCGATTGACCTCAAGGGTGCCAAACTGCGTCAGGTGCTCGGTGATGAATTGGGTGTCAAGAAGGCGAAATCCCCCTGCAATGAGATGCGCAACCAGATGAACCAGGGCAATTTTGCTGGCGTCCCTTGCCCTTGAAAACATGCTTTCGCCAAAGAAGGCTGCGCCGAGGCGAACCCCATAAAGCCCACCGATAAGTTGGCCATCCTGCCAGGTCTCAACGCTAAAACCATGACCACGCCGATGCAGCCCATCATAAAGTTCTAAGATGGGCTGATTAATCCACGTCTCAATCCGATCACCAACAGGCGCCGCGCAGCTTTCCACGACGTCGCGAAAGGCTCGGTTGATTGTGACACGGTAAGGTGTGGTGCGAACCGTGCGTTTTAGGCGGCGCGGAATATGAACTTGGTCCAGCGGCAGGATGCCACGCTGGTCGGGATCAACCAGAAACAGGCGAGGATCGTCCCGCCCATCCGCCATCGGGAAGGTCCCGCGCGCATAGCACCCTAAGAGTTCGTCCGGGCCAAAGCCCTTGCTCATGCACGCGGTTCCTCAGCTTGTTCGGCTTGTTCGGCCAACCACTTTTCCAGCCAGTGGATATTGTAGTCGCCATCAATGATGTCGCGTTCTTGAACCAAGCGCAGGAAGAGCGGGATGGTGGTCTTGACGCCACCCACGACCATTTCAGCCAAAGAACGGCGCAGCCGCATCAGGCATTCATTGCGGTTGCGACCATGCACGATCAGTTTGCCGATCAAGCTGTCGTAATAGGGTGGGATTTTATAGCCTGTATAAATGGCCGAATCCAAACGTACCCCGAGGCCACCCGGCGCATGGAAGTCCGTAATGGTTCCCGGCGATGGCGCAAAGGTAACAGGGTCTTCCGCATTGACCCGGCACTCAATCGCCACACCTTCAAAAACCACATCTTCTTGGGTGAAAGAAAGCGGCATTCCCGCAGCGATGCGGATTTGTTCGCGTACCAAATCGACGCCGGTGATCATCTCGGTGACCGGATGCTCTACCTGCAGTCGGGTATTCATCTCGATGAAATAGAAGCGGCCTTCTTCATACAGAAATTCAATGGTACCGACGCCCAAATAGCCCAGCGACTTGATCGCCTTGACCACGATGTCACCAATTTCGGCGCGCTCTTCCGCGTTTAGAGCGGGCGAGGGGGCTTCTTCCCAGACCTTCTGGTGCCGCCGCTGGAGGGAGCAATCGCGCTCGCCCAAATGGACCACATTGCCAAACTCGTCTGCAATGACTTGGATCTCAATATGGCGCGGCTTGCCGAGATATTTCTCAAGATACACCGTATCATCGCCAAAGGCGTTTTTCGCTTCCGTACGGGCCATGGACAGCGCCACCGACAGCTCATCCTTGGAATGGGCCACCTTCATACCGCGTCCCCCACCCCCTGCGGAGGCCTTTACCAGCACGGGATAGCCAATGTCTTCGGCAACCGCCAGAGCGGTTTCATCATCTGAAATGCCGCCATCAGAGCCCGGAACCACGGGGATACCTGCGGCTTTAACAGCAGCTTTAGCCGCAATCTTATCGCCCATCATGCGGATATGTTCGGCTCGCGGGCCGATAAAGACCAAGCCATGCGCATCAATGATCTCGGCAAAGCGGGCATTTTCCGACAGGAAGCCATAGCCAGGATGAATGGCCTGTGCACCGGTAATTTCGCAGGCGGCGATCAAGGCTGGGATATTCAAATAGGATTTTGCGGCGGCAGGCGGGCCCAAGCACACACTTTCATCGGCCAAGCGCACATGCATGGCGTCAGCATCTGCAGTTGAGTGCACCGCAACGGTGGTGATCCCCATTTCCTTACACGCGCGATGAATGCGCAGGGCAATCTCGCCGCGGTTGGCGATCAGAACTTTATCAAACACCTGTGTGTCTCCTGACTATTCGATCACGCAGAGCGCTTCGCCATATTCAACCGGCTGTGCGTCATGGACGAGAATGGCCGTGACGGTCCCTGAACGTGGCGATGGCACAGGGTTCATGGTCTTCATCGCTTCGATGATGAAGAGTTGCTGGCCTTCCTTCACCGTGTCGCCCACTTTGATAAAGGCCGCAGCGCCGGGTTCAGGCTGGGTATAGACGGTGCCAACCATCGGTGAGGCGACAGCACCTGGGTGCTTGGCGGGATCTGCTGCAGGTGCTGGAGCAGGCGGGGCGGAAACAGCGGCCGCTGGCGTTGCGGCTGCTGGTGCTGCCACTACTGGGACTTGGGCATGAACCATTTGGGGCGCGACATTTGCTTGGCGCGCCACACGCACGCGAACCCCTTCGTTTTCTACTTCAATCTCGCTCAGGTCTGTGTCGCGCAGGATACGCGCAAGATCCTTGACCAATTTTGTGTCGAATCCTGATTGGCTCATTCGTCTCTCCTGTAGGCCAGCATTGGGCCGTGGTCTGTTGGGGCAAAAGGGTCAGTTTTTGACCGATAGTTTCTTGGCGAGGGCTTCTAGGCCCAACACATAAGAGTGCAGGCCAAAGCCCGCGATTGTACCCGTCGCGGCCATACCGACATAGGAATGGTGCCGAAAGGCTTCGCGGCGTAAAGGGTTCGACAGATGAATCTCAATGACTGGAATGCTCATTGCCTTGATGGCATCATAGATCGCAAGCGACGTATGAGTGAGGGCACCGGCATTCAGCAATACACCCGCACCATGGTCGCGGGCCTCTTGCAGCCAATCCACCAATTGGCCTTCGCTATTGGAGTGCCGGAACACAAGCTTCTTTCCCAATCTCTCGGCCAGCGCTGAACATGCGGCTTCGACGTCCGCCAGCGTATCGGTCCCGTAAATCTCAGGTTCGCGCGTGCCCAACAAGTTGAGGTTTGGCCCATTGAGCACAAAAATCGCTTTTTCCATGAACAAGGTGTAACCCTGCTTTGCTTAAAGGGGAAGGTGGACTTGCTGAATTGGTTGCATCTTCTGACTACTTTCCTGCACAACCACCTTGATCAAACCGACCAAGCCCGCCCATATCACCCGCCTACGAGGGCGCTATGAACATTTATCTCAATGGCGAAGAACACCAGATCGAAGCGGGTACAAGTCTAACAACTTTGGTTGGTCGTCTGGTCGCTGATCCTCGCGGTGTGGCGATTGAACGCAACCGCATGATTGTGATGAAGTCGCAATGGGATCAAACCATTTTGGCCGAGGGTGACCAATTGGAATTCGTGCAATTTGTGGGCGGGGGATGAGGGTTTGACCGAACAAGCAATAGGCCTCAATCAAGAAGATAGCTGGACGGTGGCCGGGCGCACCTTTAAATCGCGCCTCATCATTGGCACCGGCAAATATCGCGACTATGCCCAGAATGCCGCCGCCGCCGACGCGGCAGGCGTCGAGATCGTCACGGTTGCCATCCGGCGTGTCAATTTGTCTGACCCCAGCCAACCGCGTTTGACCGACTTTGTCGACCCCAAGCGCTATACTTTTTTGCCCAATACGGCAGGCTGTTTCACGGCTGAAGATGCCTTGCGCACGCTTCGCCTGGCCCGCGAAGCAGGTGGCTGGAGCTTGGTGAAGCTGGAAGTTTTGTCCGACCAAAAGACGCTTTATCCGGATATGATTGAGACGCTGGAAGCCACAAAGGTTCTGGTGAAAGAGGGTTTTGACGTCATGGTCTATTGCACCGATGATCCTGTTTTTGCGCGGCGTCTAGAAGATGCAGGGGCGTGCGCGATTATGCCTTTGGGCGCGCCGATTGGGTCAGGACTTGGCATCCAAAACCCTGTCAATATTCGCTTGATTGTAGAAGCGGCTCGCGTCCCTGTCTTGGTTGATGCCGGTGTTGGCACAGCCTCCGAAGCAGCAATTGCGATGGAGCTTGGCTGTGACGGGGTGTTGATGAATACCGCCATCGCCGAAGCGAAAGACCCTGTACGCATGGCGCGCGCGATGAAGCATGCGGTACTTGCTGGTCGCGATGCCTATTTAGCAGGCCGTATGGGCCGCAAGCGCTACGCCGATCCATCTAGCCCGTTGGCTGGTTTGATCTAGAACTTATCTGCGTCATAAGCTTGACGCTTTTCTAGGGCGGGCCTACGCCGCCGACACACCGGGGAGCCCTACGATCAGGGGCTGAGAGGCCATAAATAGTCCAAGGGGCTATCGCATGGCGACCCGTAGAACCTGCTCCGGATCATGCCGGCGAAGGGAGGGGGCAATATGACTTTATCACTCGTAATTCTCGCCGTGGCGCAAGCTGCGCAACCGTTTGATCCAGACTATCAACCAGTTACGAGCAACTGGCACGTACGGACCGAAGTGATAACGGTACGCGGGCGACGTGAATCTAAGTTTGATACAGCTGCCGCAGCAGTCGTTATTCGGGGCGAAGGCATCACGACCGTCGACGATGTGGCCACCTCTGTCCCAGGCGTTTGGATGGTCAATGACCAAGACCCGGGCACCAATATCCTCTCGATCCGAGGTGCAACCACCGATCGGTTGCAGCAAGCTTCTGTTGCCATGGTGCTCGATGGCGTGCCCTTGGCCGATACAGAGCTGTTCACGCCGCGCTTTTTTGATGTGGACGTGATTGAAGTACTGAAAGGGCCTCAAGGGGCGCTTTTTGGTAAGAATGCCTCTGGTGGGGTTATTGGTATTCGCACCAGCCGAATTGGCTCTTATCTTCAAGCCACAGCGGGCAATGGCGGATTGGGGGAGATTGAGGGTGCCCACACCTTCGCGCTGAATCCTGACTGGCGCTTGCGGGCGGCTGGCCTGTGGTCTTCCGCCGATGGCTGGATCAAGAACACGACGCTTAACCGTTTGGTTGATGCGGTCCAGACGCGCAGTGGCCGCTTGCGCCTAACAGGTCCCGCTTTAGGCTGGGACTTAGATTTCAAGCTTCAATATTTAGAAGATGAAGGCGGGGCCGCTTGGGCGAGCTCGAATAATGTCACCGGCAAGAATGCAGGCCGACTGTCTGGCAAAGTCCTCAGCAACCCAATTGGCGATTATCCCGGCCAATCCAAGCGGCGCTGGGGGCAGGGGGTGGCGAAGGCCTCACGCCCACTCGCGTACGGCACTTTGTCAGCCTATGTCGCGCGAGATTCTTATGCCAAACGTTGGGATGAGGAATTGGATTATCGCCCCGGGCCTCTGACTTTTTTTGGTTTTCCGGCCTTCCCAACCGGCATTCAACCCATTCGTCAGCCGATTGATGTGCGCGCCACCACAGCAGAAGTGCGTTGGGTGTCGAATGATGATCAAAGTTTCACGCATCAATGGGGGCTGTTTGTTCAGGACACTGACAAGGACCGCACCGACGATTTTGGCCCTTTGTTGTTCGGTGGGCCAGCGCCGCGCTATTTGACCCGTTCACACCAGACGTCGGTTTTTGGCGGACTTGGGTATCGGGTCACCGAAGCATTCAAACTTGAAGCGCAAGGCCGACTTGATCGGGATGAGCGGTCGCAAACGATTTTAAGCCAAGCTGGCGGGCCGGTGATCTCTCGTCGCGACGGCACATTTGAACGTTTTCAGCCGCGTGTAACCGCGCAATGGCTGCGTGAGGATACCAATCTCTTTCTCACCTATGGCGAGGCCTATCGCCCGGGTGGTTTTAACCCAAGCCCTACTGCCAACTCCATCTGGAATGCCACCTATCGGCCAGAGATGACGACCTCTTTGGAATTAGGCTGGAAGCAGCAACTGCCTAGTGCTTCTGGTCGGCTGGAGTTCAATATCTTTTCCAACAAGGTCGAAGACTATCAAAACTATACGTTCATCGACAACCAGTCTGTGACCTTGAATGTAGACCAAGTGAGCGTCCAAGGCTTAGAAGCCAGCATTTTCCTGCGGCAAATCTATGGTCTCGACCTGTCGGCCAGCTATGCCTTAGCCGATACCAAGATTAAGCGCTTTATTGCGACCGATCCTCTTCTAGGCTCGCCCGCCACACGCGACTATAGCGGCAAAGTCATTCCCAATACCCCCAAAGATACCGGGAAAGTATCGGCAATTTATGAATTTGACTTTGATGGGTTTGATCTAACAGGCCGGATAGACGCCAATTATGCGGGTAAGACCTTTTATGAGATTGATAATGTGCTCTATTCCCCGGCCCGTTGGTGGTCAGACCTGACACTCAGTGCAGAGCGCAACGCTTGGACCGCAACGTTTCAAGCGCAAAATCTTACCGATGAGCGCTGGGCGATTTCTGCATTCGGCCAAGGCATGACGGGTCTTTTGGCTGGTCTCGGCCCCGGTGGCCCTTTTGATACGTTCACCATCAACCGCGGGCGCAAGGTCACCTTTAGTCTGCGACGGGAGTTTTAGGTCATGGCTTTTACTGACGACGTCTGGGTTGCAGCCGCTAAGGTGCGCGAGGCGGTCCACGTCCATCCCTTCAATATCGAACTTTCGGCTGGGACCTTACCGCGCGAGGCGTTTGCCCATTATATGATCCAAGATAGCCTTTATCTGCAGGGCTATGCGCGTGTTCTGGCTATGGGTGCGGCGAAAGCACCCGCAGCAGATGAAATCTTGGAATTTTCCAAAGCCGCTGAAGTGGCTATCATCGTCGAGCGGGCGTTGCATGCGGGCTATCTTGAGCAATTTGGTATCGATCCGCGTGCCGCAGAAACGGCCACTGCGACGCCCGCTTGCGAGGCCTATGTCAATTTCATGCTGGCGACAGCAGTGACCGACAGTTTTGCGGTGCTCGCCGCGGCCGTCTTGCCTTGCTTCTGGCTTTATCAGGATGTGGGTACCACGATTGCAAAACGGGGCGCACCTAATAATTTCTATCAGGCTTGGATTGATACTTATGCGGATGAAAATTTTGCTGCTGCGACCGAACGCATGAAGACAATCGTCAATGCTGCTGCCCTGGTGGCAGGGCCAGCGGAGCGATCGCGGATGCAGGCAGCTTTCTTACGTTGCGCCCAGCATGAGTGGCTGTTTTGGGATAGCGCTTATCACCAGAAAGACTGGCCAGTTCGCCCGTAAAGCGAAGCCTGATGCACTTGTGCATCAGTGCGTTCAACTTATTGCGAAAACCGATCTTCATATCAGCTAAGCCGCTTGAAGCGGGCTCAAGTCAGTCCATAAAGGGGAAAAGAGGAAACGCACCCCATGGGCCTATTCGACAGCATCAAGCGTGAGGTTACATTTTTTTCGGCCTTAAGTCGCACCAATAATTGGATGAAAGACTTAAGTCCGGACAGCCAAGTCTTGTTGCCGGACAATTGGGAAGCGATTTGCGACCAGTTTAATTCCAAACCTGCCATTATGTTCGAGGGTAAAACTTGGACCTATGGGCAGTTTGACGGGCGGGCGAACCTCTATGCACATTGGGCGGTGTCGATTGGTTTGAAGGCGGGCGATGTGGTGTCGCTCTTCATGCAAAATCGGCCTGATTATTTGGCCGCTTGGTACGGACTGACTAAGGTTGGCGTGATCGTGGCCTTGATCAATCACAATCTGCAAGGTCCCTCGCTTCTCCATTGCGTCACCATTGCCAAGTCCAAAGCCGCCATTGTTGGCGTAGAGCAAGCCGATTTGTGGGCCACCATCGATGGCCAGCTAGACGGCGTTTCTGTTTGGGCAGCGGGTGGTTTGTTCCCCAATGCCAATGATTTAGACCGCTCGTTAAACGCGCAAAGCAATAAGCGGCCATCGCGCGCTTATCGTGAAATGCTGACGGCCAAAGATCCATGTCTATATGTCTATACGTCCGGTACCACCGGCAATCCGAAAGCGGCCACCTTGTCGCATTTACGGACACAAGGCATGAGCCGGTCTTTCATCGCTGCCACCAAAACAGGACCAGGCGACCGGGTCTATTGCCCGTTGCCGCTGTATCACGGCACAGGCGGGATTTGCGGTGTTGGCCTTGTGCTAAATACCGGTGCGACCTTGGTTTTGCGGCGCAAGTTTTCAGCGACGCAATTTTGGGATGATATCGTCGATAACGAATGTACCGTCTTTGCCTATATCGGCGAATTGTTCCGCTATCTGGTCAGCGTTCCGCCGCACGCAAAGGAGCAAGCCCACAAGCTGAAGTCTTGTTTCGGTAATGGCCTGCGCCCAGACGTGTGGGCGCGCGCGCAAGAGCGGTTTAAAATTCCGCTCATCGTTGAATTTTATGGCTCGACCGAGGGCAATGTCAGCTTCATCAATGTTGAGGGTAAGCTAGGCGCGGTTGGCCGAATTCCGGGCTATTTAAAGAAGCGCTTTAATGTTGAATTGGTTCGCTTTGATATTGAAGAAGAAAAGCCAATCCGCAACGAAGAGGGCTTATGCGAAAAATGTGCCTTTGACGAAGTGGGTGAGGCGATTGGCAAGATTGACACCACCAATGTGCGCGCCCGCTTTGATGGCTATGCTAATGACAAGGCCGCGTCGGAAAAGAAGCTGTTGCGAGATGTCTTTGAAAAGGGCGATTTGTGGTTCCGCACCGGCGACCTTCTAAAGCAAGATAAACTCGGCTATTTTTATTTCGTGGATCGGATTGGCGATACCTATCGCTGGAAGTCGGAAAATGTCTCCACGAATGAAGTCGGCGAAGCTTTGTGCATGTTCCCAGGCGTCGAGCAAGCCAATGTCTATGGTGTGGATGTACCCCATGCTGATGGACGAGCTGGGATGGCGGTCATTGTCGCGCCAAAGCCGCTCGACTTAGCAGCGCTCTCAGCCCATGTGCGAACAGAATTGCCCAATTATGCTGTGCCGCTCTTCTTGCGGTTCCAAACAGAGATGGAAGTAACCGGCACGTTCAAATATCGAAAGGTAGATTTGGTCAAGGCAGGATTCGACCCCGCTCAGATTGCAGATCCCATGGTATGGATGAATCCGGCTACACGCCTGTACGAACCTCTGACGGCTGAGGTTTTTGAAGCATTTCAGCTTGGGCAGATCAGATACTGACAGCTTGAAAAGAAAATATTGACAAATATAGCGTTAAAAAAGGCACATGTTGGACGTGCATGAAGCGAGTGAAACAGCGGCAGAGCTTGCGTGGTGGGACCCAGATGTCCTAGCCGAAGCCAATATTATGCCTGCGACGGGGCTCGCCACTGATTATTTGAACGTATTCAATGAAGCCGTGATGTTGCTTGGGTTGTTAAGTGATATGCCCGACATGATTGACGAGCTGCGAAATTGGGAGCCGCTAACCTACGAACAGCACTTTGCCCGATCGGGTTTTCAAGCCAAGGATTTGGCGATTCTGGCTTATCAGAATGCTGATCCCGCAATCAAAGTTCCATTTGATGCGCTTAGCCAAGAGACCTGCGACCTACTTCAAGGGGCCATTAAGCAAGCAGAAACCTTGGTTCAAAACGGCAAGCCACTCGAAGACTTCATCGCAGAGACCACAATGGCGCTACAATCCTCCATCATGATGCTCGACGGCATGGTGCATGGTGGCGCGGCCGGCGGTGCTCAAGACGATATTGACGCTTTGTTCGACTAAGCACCCCCAAAGGACTTAGCTGCGACGTGCTGTATATCCAACACGCGGAAAGTGCACGACCATCGTGCCTAGGCCAGGGACCTCGCGCTCCAACGCAATCTCGCTCGCGTCTGAAAACACGAGCTTACCGGTCACTGGGTCCCTCCCATAATCGTCTGGGGCGACGGAAACGAAATCGCCTTCACGAAGACCTTGTGGCTCTTGTTCATCCACGCCGATGCGAGCAATTGGCGTGCATTGGCCAGCGAGCGTGACGGCCTCTTGCGAGGTCATGGTTTCAACCGTGCCATGGCCAATATCATCGACCCTTTCGACCCAATCGCGTGCGGTTTCAAACGGGGCCATCAGGCTATCATAACCCGGACGATAAGCGTTGCGCAGGAACCAGAAATTCATATAGGCAGCAATATCGCCTAGGCCGGGCTTGTCCCCAAACAACCAATCGCCTTTTGAGGCCTCCAGCGCTTCCTCCACCCAAGCTACGTGGCCGCGCCATTGATCCCGCATCATCGGAGAGGCCGCGCGCATTTGCTCTGTATCAAACGGCCTGCCGGACAATTGCTCGCGGTCGCGCTTAAAGGCTTCCGGTACATTGAAGCCTTCAGCCCCAAAGATAATCGGTACGCTCGACTGAAAGAAAGAGCGGTCGGCCCACATGGAAATCATCCAAGCAAGCCCAGCTTCGCCATTGGGATATAATGTTGGACTTGGATGACGGCGCTCAATCTCGCGCAAGATCAATTGAGTATCGCAATAAATATCGGCCCCGATCTGCAACACAGGGGTACGGCGATAGCCCCCTGTCAAAGGTGTAAGGTCTGGCTTTGGCATGATGGAGGGGATGTTGACGGATACCCAAGCCAACCCTTTCAGGCCCATGACTAAACGAATTTTTTCAGAAAATGGCGAGGCGTTGAAATGGTGCAAGATTAAACTGGTGGCGTCGGCCATGAAGGACATCCTTAAACAAGCGACTCGCGCAAGAGATGGCTTCCTTTTAACGAGCCAAATGCATTCGACCAGTCCTTCACTAAATTGCGACGCGACAAATGCAGTCACCCGCGTTACATCAAAGCAAGATCCAAAAATATGCGCGGTATCAAACCGACGCGAGGGGGAAATATGTTCGACTTTGAGGCCACAAAATCGGTTGCAGACATCACACGTGTGCAAGCAGCCACCCGTCCCGACGCGATTGCCATCTCGTTTAAAGACCGCGTCACGACTTTTGCGCGCTTGGATATGGTCGCCAATCAAATCGCCAATGCGCTGATCAATCTGGGGGTGAAGCCAGATGATCGCGTGGCTGTTTATGGCGCAAATTCAGATCATTATGTCGCTTTGTTTTTTGGTTGCGTGAAAGCTCGGGCAACCCTAGTGGGGGTCAATGCACGCTTGGCACCCCCAGAAGTGGCCTATGTTTTGGATGATAGTCAGGCTAAAGTCTTTCTGGTTGGAAGCCACTTCTACGAGGTCGCGGCATCTGCCCTTGATCACGCGACCAATAAACCCCTGACTTTGGCGCTCGATGGCGGTCACGCAATTTGGACCAGTTATCAAGATTGGTATGGGGCAGCGTCAGCCCAAGACCCCGGCCTGCCGTGCTTGCCCGATGATGATGTCATCCAACTTTATACCTCTGGCACCACAGGCTTGCCCAAAGGCGTTCAAATCACAAACCAGAATTATATGTCCTTCTTTGAGTTTGGCATTGGTGCGGAATGGGCCAAATATGAAGCGGGCGAAGCTGTTTTGATCGCCATGCCGATGTTCCATGTCGCAGGCATTAACAGCGCCATTCTCAGTGTCGCGCAAGGGGCGAAGGCGGTGGTGTTGGAGCAAGTGGATCCGGTCGAGATCCTGCGTCTAATCGCGGTCGAAAAAATTGCGCACGCCTTTGTGGTGCCTGCCGTGATCAATATTCTAATCCAGGTCAATGCCAAGATTCCAACCGACTTCTCAGCGTTGCGCCGGATGTATTATGGCGCGTCGCCGATTGCTGAGGACTTGCTGATACAGGCGCAAGCGACTTTTGGGTGTTCCTTCACCCAATTGTACGGCATGACCGAAAGTCTGGGCGCGGGGACTTATTTGCCGCCAGAAGCGCATGATCCGGCGCGCGGCAAGCTACGCTCTTGCGGTATTGCTTGGCCAGGTTTTGAGATTGAATGCCGCCGCGAGGATGGCACTGCTTGCGCCGTCGGGGAAGTAGGCGAGATTGCCATGCGCTCGACCACCATCATGAAGGGCTATTTCAATCGTCCTGACGCCACAGCGGCGACCGTGAAGGATGGCTGGCTTTACACGGGCGACGCCGGTTTCTTCGACGAAGAAGGCTATCTTTATATCCATGATCGCGTGAAGGACATGATCGTGACCGGCGGCGAGAATGTTTATCCGGCCGAAGTGGAAAACGCCGTATTCGGCCATCCCGCTGTTGCCGATGTCGCTGTCGTCGGTGTGCCGGACGAGAAGTGGGGCGAGGCGGTTAAGGCCATTGTCGTGCTTAAGCCGGGTCAAATGGCAGAGCCTGCGGACATTATTGCTTGGACCAAGTCCCGCATCGCGGGCTACAAAGTTCCAAAGAGTGTCGATTTCATTGCAGATTTACCGCGCAATCCTTCTGGCAAGATATTGCGCCGAGAATTGCGGGAACCCTATTGGGTCGGCCACGCGCGACGGGTGGCCTAACCCCCTTAAGCAGCTTCTTGCTGAACAACGGCCAAGCGGGGGAGGGACACGATGACCATGGTCCCAACCCCGACTTCTGAAGCGATGGTCAAAGACCCGCCATGCATCTCAGCGAATGAACGGGACAGAGCAAGGCCCAACCCGCTGCCTTGATTAGAGCGCGCATGCTCATTTTCCACCTGCTCAAACGGACGGGCCAAACGTGGTAGGTCTTCGGCTTTAATACCGATCCCATTGTCGATCACGCGGATGATGACGGAATCGAGATTGTTTTTCACCTGGACAAGGACACGGCCATTCTGCGGCGTGAACTTAATCGCATTGGACAAGAGATTGATCATAATCTGCTTGATGGCGCGCGCATCACCCGTCACATCGCCAGCCTCCGTAAGCTCACTCACCAAGGCAATATTCTTTTCCTCTGCACGACCACGGACCAATCGCATGGCCTGCTCAATGGTTTCCTGCAGATCCATTGGCTTTGGATAGATTTTGAATTTGCCGGCCTCAACCTTGGCCATATCGAGCACGTCATTGATCAGTTCGAGCAAGTGCTTGCCGCTGTTCAGAATGTCGGTGGCATAGGTGAGGTAGCGGCGGTCACCCAAGGGGCCGTAGAGTTGCTGCACCATAATCTCAGAGAAGCCATTGATGGCGTTCAAAGGCGTGCGCAACTCATGGCTCATATTGGCCAAGAAGCCACTTTTCGCATTAGAGGCTTCTTCGGCACGTTGCCGCTCAATCCGATATTTTTCCGCTAGTTCGGAGGCTTTGTGTTCAGAGCGTTCAAGTTCAACCACAACCGATCGCATTTGCCGTTCTGACCGCATGATGCTTTCTTCGGTCTCCTTTAGTGGCGAAATATCAATGCCAATCGAAACCAGACCGCCGTCAGAGGTTTCGCGTTCAACCAATTGAATCCAAACACCATTATCAAGTTCGATTTCTTGCGCCAACTCGTCATAGCGATCAGGTCTTTGCGATTTCACGCGCTTTGCTGCTGCTGCAGACACGGCCGTGTAGGAGGCCCCAGCCTGCAAGATGGAACCATCTAGACCAAAGGTCTTGGCAAAGCCACCATTCCACAAGATCAAACGTCGATCCTTGGACCACAGGGCAAACGGGCCAGAGATGGAATCAATCGCGTCGCGCAAACGGCGCTCTGCTGCCGCAACGCGCGCTTCGGAATTGCGTTCTTCCGAGACGTCAATCGACACACCAATTGCACGAATGGTGCCCGGGCGCTGACGGTCGACTGCGGCCCGACCGCGCAACTGAACATGGGTTACGCCCGTCCGATTTGTGATCTTCACCACGACATCCAGCACCCCGATCTGGGCTGCGGACGCTAAGGCTGCGCGCAAGCGTGCTTGGTCTTCAACACTCAGAGCTTGTAGGACTTCATGGGTTTCAAAGCGGCCGGCCCCAGAGAGCCCAAAAGTCTGCGCCAATCTTTGGGTCAAATACACGCGGTCATTGGTGATATCCCAATCCCACACGCCGCAGCGGGCACCTTCAATAGCGACCCGAAGGCGCCGTTCTGCATCGCGCATTTGGACGCGCGCGCTGGCAAAGCGCTCGGTCTGGCCTTGCACCAAGAACCAGATGCCAGCCGCAGCTAGAACAGGACCCAAGAAAAGAAGACCAAACATGATGGCGCTACGCAGCCAAGCCGCGTCAATCGGACTACGGTCGCGCGCCACAAAAGCGGTTAGACCATTCTCGGCTACTGCGGTGCCGAGAACAATTTTCAGGCCGTCTGAATCTCGGGTGTAGAATCCTAATGCCGAACCCGCTGCTGGGGGCGATTTTAGTCCAAAAGCCGATAATGCCCCTTGGGTCGAAACGGCCTTGAAGGCGGGTTGAACAGAAATCAAATCCCCGCCGGGTTCGCCGATTCCAACACGCCGCCCGGGGCCTAATCCGTCTAGGCCTTTGAAGGTAACAAATGCCGCTAAAGCGCCACCATCAACCGTGCGAACCGACACGGCGGGGGAATAACGTCCGCCCCCAAGGGCCACGGCCCCACTCCAGCCTTCGGTTTTGGCAAGTTGTGCCGCTGCTGCCAAAGCCCCAATATCACTGGAGGAAGCAGAGCCTTGCGAAACTAAGACCCCTTTGCTGTCAAAGCTCGCAACTGCTTGCAGGCCAGGTGCCGTTGCGGCCACGATGGTTCCATTGGCCATGCCGAGGCCACTGGCAGCAACGAGGCTGGCGCGCGCCTCACGCATCGCCGCATCCATTTTAGAAGTAATGAGGCGGGCTTCTTGAGCCGCTTCCTGGGTCGCATCGCGGTGGAAGCGTTCATAGTCGCGCTTGGCCAAAAGCAAGATGACCGCGGCAAATAGCGCGCATAGGACAAGCGTGATGGCAACCGGCCATTGGCCGTTCATCTCGTCGTCTTTAGGTGCCACTTTGGCCATTAACATACCCGAATCAGAGAGATCTCACCCTCATTTCCCCAAAGGGTAAAGGAGTTCTTAACGTGACGTCTAGGGCTGGGGGTGAGCTTCCTGTGAACCGTTGGCACAATTTGCAGGCGAGCTTAAGGGATTGCTTGTTCGCCGCTGCACAGGGCAGTCAGCGTCATGTGCCGAATTTGCCATGCCTGTTTAGCCGATCAGCCCGTCATAGATTTTGGAAAGGATTTCTCGGGTGTTGGGGGACAGGGAATTGCGATCTAGCAAGCTCTGCAATGTCGTCTTAGCTAGCCTCTGTCGTGGTTCATTCACCCGTGAGCAGGATTCAAATACGGTCCCAAGGCGCGCGGCAAGAGCGCCATTTGTGGAATCCACATCGGCAATTAGATCGGCAATTGCCTGATAGCCAGCCCCATCCACCCGATGGAATGCAGCAGGATTTCCGCTCGCAAAGGCCCCACCGAGCGCCCGCACCCGGTTGGGATTGAGCAAAGTAAAACTCGGGTCTGACCGCAATTTCATGAAGGTTTCCAATGGGTCCTCGCAAACTGCCATCGCTTGCACGCGGAACCATTTGTCCATCACCAAGGCATTGTCGGAGAATTTGTCTTTAAACGCAGCCAGCGCCCCATGATAACGTGGACCGCCAAATTGGGAGAGACCATCCAACGCACTCATCATATCGGTCATGTTACGTGCCGCGAAAAAAGTATTTTCAGCGCGCATTGCGGCGCGGTCCGTACCGCTTGCGCACAACAGATCGAGACAGGCAGCCATTAAGGCGCGCTGGCCTGCCGCCGCTGCACTGGCTGAAAAAGCTTGTGCAGGATCATAAAGGGCAAAGCAGGCGCTAAGCTCCTTGTCTAATTGATCTGCAAGGAGACGACGCACAGACGCTCGCGCGGTTTGCAAATTGCTTGGGTCGCAGGCGGGCTGAAGTTGCATCAGTTCGCTAACATCTGGCAGACGCAACAAAAGCGCCGCAAAAGCGGGGTCTTGTGCTGCAGCCGATAACGCGCCTTGGAAAGCACGCGACAGATCTTGCGGGACCTCCGCCTCTTGGCCAGCCGCAAGGCTCTTGGCCACACCGAGTAAGGTTTTGCGTGCGATCGTCTGGGTTGATTCCCAGCGCACAAACGGATCCGTATCGCAGGCCGCGAGAAGCGCCAAATCGGCATCACTGTGGTTGGTAATCAGGCGAACGGGCGCTGAAAAGCCGCGCATGTAGGACACAATTGGACGCTCGGCGGCACCTTCAAACTGAAGCTCTAAAGTGCTGCTTGCCATTGGGATCAACCAATCATCGGCGGCGACGTCCGTGTCGGCGAGGCGCAACTGCAAAGGTGCCCCATCTGGGCCAAAGAAGGCCATGGAGATTGGTAACGGTACCCATGATTTTGCCGTTTGGCCTGGCGTATCAGGCGTGGATTGCTGAAAGCGGATCGTAAGCCTTTGAGTTTGGTCATCATAGTCGCTGGTTGCTTCCAAACTGGGCGTTCCTGCTTGATCATACCAGCGTTCGATCCCATGAAGTGGATTGCCCGTTGCCGTCCGCATCGCATACAACCAGTCTTCGATGGTCGCCGCGGTTCCATCATACTCGTCGAAATAGAAATTGGCCCCATCAAGGAAGGCATCGCGACCGACCAAGGTTTGCAAGACGCGGATGATCTCTGCGCCCTTTTCATAAATGGTCGCCGTGTAGAAATTGTCGATCTTCACATAGCTTTTGGGACGCACAGGGTGGGCGAGGGGCCCCGAGTCCTCGGGGAATTGCCGTGCACGTAAGGCTTTGACATCCTTAATGCGCTTGACCGCGCGCGAACGCTGGTCCGCAGAGAATTCTTGATCGCGGAAGACGGTGAAGCCTTCTTTCAACGACAATTGGAACCAATCGCGGCAGGTAACGCGATTACCTGACCAATTGTGGAAATATTCGTGCGCGACGACCGCTTCAATCGCCTCATAATCAGCATCGGTCGCGGTGGTTTCGTCGGCCAAAAGGAGTGCAGAGTTGAAAATATTCAGCCCCTTGTTCTCCATGGCCCCGAAATTGAAATCTGAAACGGCGACAATGTTGAAAATGTCCAAATCATATTCGCGACCAAAGACTTCTTCGTCCCATTTCATCGAGCGCTTCAATGCATCCATGGCATAAATAGCACGCGAGGCAGCGCCTTTATCGACATAGATCGTCAAGTCGACAGTGCGGCCAGAGCGTGTGATAAACTGGTCTTCCAGCGTATCAAAGCCGCCTGCTACCAAAGCAAAAAGGTAGGAAGGCTTTAAATGGGGGTCATCCCAAGCTGCCCAATGACGACCATCCTCATAGGCACCGATTGCAACGCGATTACCGTTGGAAAGAAGGGTTGGGAACTCGACTTCTGGTGCTTCAACCCGCACGTGGAAACGGCTCATCACATCAGGCCGGTCTGGCCAAAAAGTGATGTGACGGAAGCCTTCCGCCTCGCACTGGGTGCAGAACCGGCCGGCAGACATGTATAGGCCTGAAAGGGCCGTATTGGCGGCCGGATTAATGGCGACTTTTGTTTCCAGCTTAAACGAATCTGGCACGTCCTTTAAAATGAGGCCGCCTTCTTCGAGGACATATTCTTGCGGGGTCAACGGACGGCCATCGAGTTCAATCGAAATCAATTCGAGACCGATGCCATCCAGCCTTAATGCTTCCCCGTTCGCCCACTCAAATGGCCTGCGATCGAGGATCAATCGAGCTGTCACCACGGTCCGGGAAGGGGCCAGGTCAAAAACCAGCGACGTGTGCGAAATGGCGAACGGAAATGGGCGATAGTCCTGCAAGCGGACGGGGATGTTTTCTTGGGTGCGCATCCCTAAACTTTAGCCCGCCTAGGCCGCCTTTGTCCAAGCCTTTTGCACCGATTGAATCGACCCCAGACATGCTCATTTCCAGTCGAAATTGCCCGCAAACGGATAAAACTTCACCTGCTGGACATACGCCAAATTAACTTTGGAACTTTAAAGACTGGTTCTATCGGCAAGAAATGCACTTATGAGGTTACAATGGCGCTCGATCACGACCCCCGGCTCTCGTCAGGACCAACCGGTCCTGCCCCCGAAGGTCAGCGCCCGCCGTCTGCGCCGCCATCACTGGCGCAAATGTCAACAACGGTCGCTTCGCGCTCGCTTAATCCAACCACTGCAGCAGACCTAATTGCCCAAGTTCAAAATGGCTTGGTCGCTGCCGGTGTTGGTCGAGACGATGCCGAGGCGCAGCGCAAAGCATTTGAACGCCGCGCGACCGAACAACCGACAGAGCGGATGATCGGCCGGGTGACTTTTTGTAACGGTGCCCGAGCAACTATTTCCACCATGGCCGATAATTTGAGCGAAGCGTCATCGGACTTTTGGTCGGTAGGCCGCTTGATTTCTATCACGGTTGGCAGAGTGCGTGTTGTCGCACTTGTTTATGAGATGAGTACCGACAACTCTGTCTGGAAATCGAATGAATCCAATGCCGTCAGTGTCCAAGTGGAATTGATGGGTGAGATTTCAGAAGATGCCCATGGACAGACCCGATTCCATCGCGGTGTTTCGCGTTATCCCCAAGTTGGGGCCGTCGCACACAAAATCCGCGCCCGCGACCTCGAAGTTATGCATGATTTGGGTGATCGTAAGTCCGTTGAAGTTGGCCGTCTGTCACAAAATGCCGACATTCCCGCGACGATCAGCGTGAATGACCTCTTGACCCGCCACTTTGCGGTAGTGGGGACAACCGGGGTTGGTAAGTCTTGCTCGCTGACACTTCTGGTCCGGCAATGTTTGAGCGTGAAGCCAGACTTGCGGGTGATTATCCTTGATCCACATAATGAATTCGCCGGAGCTTTCGGCAACTTGGCGCATGTCTTTGATTCAACGACTTTGGAATTGCCTTTCTGGCTGTTCCGATTTGAGGAGTTGGAAGACGTCATCTTCCGCGGCAAAACAATTCCCGAAGAGGCAGAGATTTTGCGAGAAGTTCTGGCGCAAGCCAAAACCAACTTCCAAAACGAGAAGAATGGCGCAACAGCAGCGGGCCTCGTTCGTAAAGCATTGGACGTCGGCGGCCTGAACGCAGATAGCCCGATGCCGTACCGTATGTCGGAATTGTTCAAGTTGATCGACGAGAATATTGGTCTCTTAAGCCCGCGTCATGAACGCCATCACTTGAAGTCGTTGCGCGTTCGTCTGGATGCGCTGGTCAATGACCCGCGGTATGGCTTTATGTTCACACGCGGTGGGGCTGAAGATAATTTTGCCCCGCTTTTGGCGCGCTTGTTCCGCTTGCCAGCCGAAGGCAAGCCCGTCTCTATCATGAACTTGGCAGGCCTGCCGTCTGACGTAACCAATGCGGTGGTGTCGGTATTGGCGCGCCTGTGCTTTGACGTTGCCTATGCCAGCGAAGGCCAATTGCACGTGTTGTTGGTGTGCGAAGAAGCACACCGCTATGTCCCGCAAGATCCAAATGCAGGCTTCATCCCAACCCGGCGGGCCATTGCGCGAATTGCGAAAGAAGGCCGGAAATACGGCTGTTCTATTGCAGTTGTATCGCAGCGCCCCGGTGAACTTGATCCCACAATCTTGTCACAATGCTCGACCGTCTTTGCCATGCGTCTGGCCAATGATCGAGATCAAGAGATCATCCGTTCGGCTATTGCTGATTCCAGCGGTTCAACCATTTCGTTCCTGTCTGCCCTCGATAATGCTGAGGCCATTGTGTTTGGGGAAGCTGTGGCGACAACCATGCGCTTTAAGTTCACCTACCAAGAACCCGCGAAACTTCCCCGCGCGGCTGGGACCGACATTACTGACCCAGTCGCCAATGCGCGCAAAACAGGCGAGGCCGACCCTCGTCTCCTTGCAACCCGCCTGCGCGGGATGCGTGAGTTGGAAAAGCCACCTCAACCAACCATGTTGGCTGAGGCCTCATCACAACAAAAACTCGCGGCCGCTGCCGGTATCTCTGCCGGTCTCGGCACTCCTGGCCTTCGTCCGCTGACATCCACCGCCGGCACGCCTCTGCAGCGTCCAACAAACGGCTTGCGGACCTAGTCGGGCTGCAGATACTGCGCACAATTGCGCGATCTTCCCTAAGGTGACGGCTTTCCGTTCACGTAAACTTGCTTATGTTGCTCCCGAACAAACAGACGGTAGCGGGTCAGCCGTTGCTGCGACCTTGGGAGGCACACGTCACATGAATTTCGATTTTTCTGACGACCAAAAATATCTGAAGGAACAGGCGCGCAAGTTCTTGTCCGAACAATCCAGCATGGCTGTGGTTCGGGCTGTCTTGAACGATGAGCAAAAGTCCCATGACGCAAACCTCTGGAAGGCTATTGCGGAAATGGGCTGGCTTGGGGCTGCCATTCCAGAAGAATATGGCGGCTTGGGCTTGGGTGAACTTGAGCTTTGCGTTTTGGCAGAAGAAATGGGTCGCTCGCTCGCACCTGTGCCTTGGGCCTCTACCGTGTATTTTCTTGCCGAAGCCATCAAAATTGCTGGCACAGAAGCCCAAAAATCTGCCATTCTCCCGAAACTAGCCGAAGGTGGCGTGATTGGCTGTGTGGCGGCCTCGGAAGGCCCAGGCGAGCCTCGCGCCGCAACGCTGAAAACGGTGTTTGATGGCACCAGTGTGACCGGCATAAAAGTGCCTGTGACAGATGGCGACTGCGCCACCCACGCTTTGGTGTTGGCTAAGCATCAAGAAGGCACATCCTTGGTGATTGTGGACCTTGCCGGGGCAGGGGTCGAAGCCAAAAGCATCAAGACGTTTGATCCAACCCGTTCGCACGCCACCCTGACCTTTACCAAAGCGCCAGCCCAGCTTTTGGGGGAAGCCGGTGATGGCGAATCCTTGCTTCAGCGCATCTATGATCGCGCGGCGGTGCTGCTGGCGTTTGAACAAATTGGCGGCAGCCAAGCCTGCCTAGATATGGCCACCGATTATGCCAAAGGCCGCTATGCGTTCTCGCGTCAGATTGGCAGTTTCCAAGCAATCAAGCATAAATTGGCCGATATGTATGTCGCCCTCGAAATCGCCCGATCGAACGCTTTCTATGGGGCTTGGGCCTTGAGCAGCGACGCTCCTGAATTGCCATTGGCCGCAGCCGCTGCCCGGATTGCCGCCTGCGACGCTTATTATTTGGCGTCGAAGGAAAATATCCAGACCCATGGTGGCATGGGCTTTACGTGGGAAGTGGATTGTCACCTGTATTATCGCCGCTCCAAGCTCTTGGCAGTGCAGGCCGGTGCGCCATCTCTTTGGAAAGAAAAACTCGTCCGCCGCCTTGAAATGCGCAACGCGGCCTAAAACTTGGATGGATGGAGAGACTCATGGACTTCAATGATACCCCAGAAGAAGCAGCCTTCCGCCAACGCGCTCAGGCCTTCTTAGCAGCCCATGTCCAGCCAAAAGCTGGCCAAACCGAAAGCCTGCAAAAGCGCTTGTCCGACAAGGAATATATGCTGGCAGCCAAAGCCTATCAAAAGGCAAAGGCTGAAAACGGCTTTGCTGGCATCACGTGGCCAAAGGAGCAGGGCGGGCAGGGCTTAGCACCAATTTTCTCGGTTATCTTCGGCCAAGAAGAAGGCAAATTTGATGCCCCCGCAGGGCCTTTCACCATTGGGCTTGGCATGTGTGTGCCCACGGTGATTGCCTTCGCAACGGACGCCCAGAAAGAACGCCATGTTGGTCCAGCCCTGCGTGGCGAAGAAATCTGGTGCCAACTCTTCTCAGAACCCTCAGCAGGTTCCGACGTTGCAGGCCTCAAAACTAAAGCTGTTCGCGATGGCGATGATTGGGTGATCAATGGCCAGAAGGTTTGGACCTCGGGCGCGCATTATTCCGATTGGGGCATTGTGCTCGTTCGCACCAATGCCGACAAAGCCAAGCACAAGGGCCTGTCGATGTTCTTCATCGACATGAAGAGCCCCGGCATTGAAGTCCGCCCCATCCACCAAATGTCGGGTGGGTCCAACTTCAACGAAGTCTATTTCACGGACGTGCGTGTTCCCAACAGCCAGATGCTCGGCGGGGAGGGCAATGGCTGGTCTGTTGCACTGGTCACGTTGATGAATGAGCGTCTGGCAGTTGGGGGAAGCCCTGGGCCAGATTATAAAGAGATTTTTGAGTGGGCTAAAACTATGCCTGGTCAAGATGGTGGCACCTTGGCTGAAGATCAAAGCTTCCGCCAAAAGGTGGCCGATTGGTTTGTAAGGGCTGAAGGCTATAAACTAGCCAAATTCCGCACCATGACGGCTTTGTCCAAAGGTCAGACACCCGGGCCCGAAAGCTCAATTGGCAAAATCATCACGGCCAACCAGCTCCAAGACATCACGCATAATGCGATGGAAGCGATGGACCATTTCGGGATCATCACCGATGCGGCTTATGCGCCATCTGAAGGTGTTTTCCAGCAGAGCCATATGTGGGCAGCAGGTCTGCGGATTGCTGGTGGAACCGACGAAATTTTGAAAAATATCATCGCAGAGCGTATCTTGGGACTGCCCGGCGATGTGCGCGTCGACAAGGATGTCGCCTTCAAGGATTTGCCAAGCGGCCGCTAAGCTTGGTGGGCTCTAGCCCAAAAATTGAAAGCCCGCTTCCCCTTGGGGTGGCGGGCTTTTTGATTTCGTGAACCTACAGCAACAGCGTTGACAGATTGGCCAACCTTACTCTATCAGCCGCCATGTCCAATCCTATCGCTAAACCGCCCCGCGTCGCCCCGCCGATCAGAGATGCTGTAACGTTTGATGACGTGCTGCTGGAGCCGGGTGCCTCTGAGGTGATGCCAGGTCAAGTCGACGTGCGGACGCAATTGACGCGTGACATCGCGCTAAACATCCCACTTATTTCCTCTGCGATGGATACGGTCACTGAAGCGCGCCTTGCTATCGCGATGGCCCAAGCTGGCGGCCTTGGCATCATTCACCGCAATTTGTCCAATGAGGAGCAGGCAGAGCAAGTCCGTCAGGTCAAGCGCTTCGAAAGCGGCATGGTCATCAATCCGATCACTGTCTTCCCAGATATTTCGGTTGGGGAAGTAAAGGCCATTAAGGCCGCGCGTGGCGTTTCCGGCTTCCCCGTGGTGGAACGCGGTCCGGACGGAAAGCCCGGTCGATTGGTCGGTATTGTTACCAATCGCGACGTCCGCTTTGCGGATGATAATGACAAAGTCTATGAAGTCATGACGCGCGAAAATTTGCACACCGTGCGTGAAGGTACGGACAAGGACACCGCCCGCCAGCTTCTGCACAAGCATCGGGTAGAGCGTTTGATCGTTGTCGACGATGACGGGCGCTGTGTTGGACTTGTCACAGTCAAAGACATGGAAAAGGCCCAAGCCTTCCCAAATGCCTGTAAAGACGAACAAGGCCGCCTGCGGGTGGGCGCTGCCACAACCGTGGGCGATGCGGGTTATGAGCGCTCAGAATTCCTGCTGGATGCGGGCTGTGACGTGATTGTGGTTGATACCGCCCATGGTCACTCACGCTCGGTTCTGGACGCGGTGGAGCGCATCAAGCGCTTGTCGAACCGGGTGCAAGTAATTGCTGGCAATGTCGCCACGCGCGAAGCGACTATGGCGCTTATCGATGCGGGTGCGGATGCGATCAAAGTTGGCATTGGCCCAGGTTCCATTTGTACCACGCGCATTGTTGCTGGTGTGGGTGTTCCGCAATTGACCGCCATTATGGATTGCGTCGATGCGGCCTATGCCACGGGCACACCGGTGATCGCCGATGGTGGGATTAAGTTCTCAGGCGATTTGGCTAAGGCGATTGCTGCTGGCGCTAATGTGGCGATGTTGGGCGGCCTGTTTGCCGGTACCGATGAGGCACCGGGTGAAGTTTTCCTGTATCAGGGGCGGTCTTACAAATCCTATCGCGGCATGGGTTCCCTTGGGGCCATGGCGCGTGGTTCCGCCGACCGTTATTTCCAAAAGGATGTGAGTGATGCTTTGAAATTGGTGCCCGAAGGCATTGAAGGCCAAGTGCCTTACAAGGGCTCGGTCGCGCCGATCTTGCATCAATTGGTCGGCGGCTTGCGCGCTGCCATGGGCTATACAGGGGCTGCGACCATCGCAGACTTTCAGTCCAAAGCCCGCTTTGTAAAGCTGACCAGTGCGGGCCTGCGCGAAAGCCACGTGCATGACGTTTCCATCACCCGCGAAGCGCCCAACTACCCAGTCGGGGGTTAAGCCTCGTGGCCATACGGCGCTTGTCACGCGAGGATTTTGCGTGGGTCATTGCCCTTGGTAATGCCAATCAAGTCGAAACCGGGCCTTTGGATGAAGACCGTTTGACGCTTTTGGTTGGGGCTTCTTACCTCAGCCAAGTGGCGGAGCCTGATTTGGGCTTTCTGATCACCTTCATCCCGACTTCGACCTATGACAGTCCAAATTTTGTCTGGTTTGTCGAGCGGATGGCCAATTTTGTCTATGTGGACCGCATTGTTGTGGCCGCGCATGCTCGCGGGCAGGGCATTGCCCGACGCTTCTATGAGGGCCTGTTTGCAAGTGCAGAGGCAGAAGGCTATGAGCAGGTCGTATGCGAGGTCAATTCTGATCCGCCTAACCCGATTTCCGATCAATTCCATGCCGCTCTTGGCTTTACTCCCGTCGGGCAAGCAACTTTGTCCAATGGCAAAAGCGTGACCTATCTGTCGCGTTCCTTGAAAGTTTAATCTCATGCGCCCCGGTGCCCGTGCCCAAGCCGCCATTGAAGTTTTGACCGATGTCGAAGTCCGCAAACGCCCGCCGGCCGATGTGCTGAAGGATTGGGGCTTGAGCCATCGGTTCGCAGGCTCAGGCGACCGGGCACAAATTGGCGATATCGTGTTTGGTGCTTTGCGCTGGAAGGCCTCTAGCGCTTTTCGCATGGGGGTCGATGATCCTCGCGCTTGGGTCTTGGGTGCATTGCGTTGGGGCTTTGGACGCAGCGCCGAAAGTCTCGAAAAAGACGCCTATGAAGAAACCCATGCTTATGGCCCGTTGACGGAGGCTGAACGCAAAGCCTTAGCTGAAGCAACCCTCGACGGTGCACCAGATCATGTGCGCGGCGATTATCCAGAGTGGCTCGATGCAAGCTTTGGGCGCGTCTTGGGCGATGAGCGGGCAGCAGAAGGGGCGGCCTTGGCTGCGCCCGCACCACTTGATTTGAGGGTCAATCGCTTGAAAGCGCGGCCAGATACGGTGCTGGCGGACTTGATGTCCTCCACCCAATTGAAAGTCCGTGAAGATGGCAGCCCGTCGGCCTTCCTCACCCCATGGTCGCCAGACGGTATTCGCATCCCGTGGCAACAAGGACGGACCTTCCCGTGGGCCAAGGAAGAGGCCTTTGTGAAGGGTGGCTTTGAAGTCCAAGATGAAGGCAGCCAATTGGCCGCCCGCTTATCGGGGGCCAAGCCCGGCATGCAGATTGCTGACGTTTGCGCTGGCGGTGGTGGTAAAACCTTGGCGCTCGCCGCCCTCATGGAAAATAAGGGCCAACTCTATGCCTATGATGTCGACAGCCGTCGCCTTGCCAATTGTCATGAGCGCATCGAGCGGGCAGGGGTACGTAATTGCCAAGTTCGTACGCCAAAGCGCGATCAAGACGTTTTGGGCGACTTGCATGGCCTGATGGACATTGTGTTCATCGACGCGCCCTGCACGGGCTCTGGCACCTGGCGCCGCGCCCCGGACTCAAAATGGCGGTTGCGTCCCGGTGCGTTGGAAAAGCGCCAACAAGAACAAGCACTCGCACTGGCATTAGGCGCGCCTTTGGTCAAGCCTGGTGGCCGGCTTTTGTATGTTACCTGCTCGATCCTGCCCGAAGAAAATGAGGACAGCATCACCCGCTTCTTGGCCGCCAATCCCGCCTTTGCACCGGTCAACCCAACGACTTTAGTAGCCGATGCGGGGCTGCCAGGTCTCTTGGCCCATTGCCACAAAGCAGGCCCCGGCTTGCAGATGACCCCCTTGGCGACCGGCACGGATGGCTTCTTTATCTGTGCGATGACGCGGGCGGTATGAACAGCCTATCCTAACCTGCTTGCTTGACCAATAGCGGGGATGTGCGACAAAGACGGCAAGTTTCAGAAAGACCGCATATGGGCGTTCGTCATGCGCAGAGCCCTGCGAAGGCAAACTCTGCGATCCAGATCAGGCAAGTATCGCCACACCCAAGTTTGCGCAGCATTGTCGCATCCTTTGGGGAACGTCGGGCTGACTTTAATTCGATTAATGTCATTCGCGCCTTAAATGCCCGACCTGATCAATTCATCGAGTTCTACTTTCGCGAGCCCTATCTCGTAAGGGAAAAAGGTTCAGGCTTTAGCGCCACACCGACGAGCGTGCTGGTGGGGGTGACCAGTGCACCGGGCAAGGATTTGGGTTTTGTTGGCCAGATCGAGACCTTCACGATACGCTTTCAGCCAACCGGACTTGCCCGTCTGTTTGGTCTGACCATGACCGAGTTCGTGGATCAGGGATTGGCGTTCACAGACGTGCTGACGAAGCAAACCCCAGCCTTGGAAGCAGCCTTGGCCAAAAGTGAAACGTTTGAAGAAAGGGTGGCCATTGCGCAGGCTTGGATCGCGGGCTGGCTTGACCAATCTCGGCCGTTTGATGAAGTCGACCATATTGCCCGCTTGCTTGTCAAAACCGGTGGCAAAGTCAGCATTAGTCGTTTGGCAGATCGGGCGGGCTTGAGTGCGCGCCAATTGCAGCGGCGTTTTCTGCGTGATGTTGGCGTGACGCCTAAATTCTATGGACGGTTGACCCGCTTCGATGCAGCTTTGGCGATGCGCAACCGCCAGCCTGACCAGACTTGGGCCCATATTGCAGCAGAGGCCGGTTATGCCGATGAAGCACATTTATCGCGTGAGGCGCGCGCGCTTTGCGGCATGACGCCCCAGACGTTTGCCACCAAGATGGACGCAATTTCCACTTTTGCAGTTGGTGGCCCAGACATGTCCGATTTGTTCAAGTGTGCCATCTGATGCGTGCCTAAAGTGATGTCACTCATGGGAGGCACATCATGCTTAGACGACATCTTTTGGCACTTATGGGCGTAGTTGGAGGAATGGCGATGTCACAAACAGCTCAAGCGGCACCTCAGATTTTATCTGCCAGCGATGAGACGGCAATCCGTACTGCCATTTCTAATTATGAGCATCTTTGGAATATCAACGATCTTGACGGCATGGGTAGGCTTTATGCGCCTGATGTCCATTGGGTAAATGTAAAGGCCATGCATTGGCAGGGGTTTGAAGAAGTAGACCGCGCCCATCGGGTCTATTTTGACCTGATGTTCAAAGGCGTTCAGCAAAAATTATTGGCCGTGGAGTCCCTGACCCTGATTGCCCCGACCGTCGTTGTGGCCGTTGTCCATTGGCACATGGATGCGTTTAAGACCCCAAGCGGGGATATGGCCCCACCCCATGAGAGCCGCATGACCTTGGTTTATGTCAAGCTGGGCGAGGGCTGGAAGATCGCGCATGGCGCTAATATCGACGTCGATGCGCAGGCTGCTCGCTTTGATCCGATCCGCGGTGCAGCCATGCAAGGGCGCAAGCCCTAAACACTGTTGGCACACGGCGTAGGGGTCTTTCCCCTGCGCCCGCATCCCGCTAAACCGCAGCGATGACGCAAGCGACCCACGAACACATCCTCATCATCGATTTCGGCTCTCAAGTAACCCAACTGATCGCACGACGGGTGCGAGAGGCGGGCGTCTATTGCGAGGTTCATCCCTATAATCGCGCGCAAGCAGTCCTGGATGCGGGCTATGATCCCAAGGCGATCATTCTTTCGGGGGGGCCTGCCAGTGTGTGTGAAGCAGGTTCGCCGCGTGCCCCGCAAAGCGTCTTCGAATTGGGTATCCCCATTCTCGCCATCTGCTATGGCCAACAAACTTTGGCGACTCAATTGGGCGGTATTGTTGAAAGCGGTCATGCGGCTGAATTTGGGCGTGCCGACGTTGAGATTTTGGCCCCCAGTGCCCTGTTTGAGGGCGTTTGGGAAATGGGTGGTCGTTATCCGGTTTGGATGAGCCATGGGGATCGCGTCACCCAATTGCCCGAAGGCTTTAGTGTTAAAGCCACCAGCGAGAATGCACCCTTTGCGGTCGCAACAGATGAGGTGCGGCGGTTCTACACGGTGATGTTCCACCCTGAAGTCGTGCACACGCCGGACGGTGCCAAGCTCATCCACAATTTCGTGCGAAAGATCGCAGGACTGCGAGGCGATTGGACTATGGCGGCTTTCCGAGAAGAAGCCATCGAGCGTATCCGCGCGCAAGTGGGCAGTGGTAAGGTTATTTGTGGCCTCTCCGGTGGGGTAGATAGCTCGGTTGCTGCCGTTCTGATCCATGAGGCAATTGGCGATCAATTGACTTGTGTCTATGTCGATCACGGTCTGATGCGGGCAGGGGAAAGCGACCAAGTCGTCTCGCTATTCCGCGATCATTACAATATCCCCTTGATCCATGCTGATGAAAGTTCGCGTTTCTTGGGCGCTTTGGCTGGAGTTAGCGATCCAGAGACCAAGCGCAAAACCATCGGCAAGCTTTTCATCGATGTATTTGAAGAAAAAGCGCGCATGGTGGGCGGTGCCAGCTTCCTTGCCCAAGGCACGCTCTATCCCGATGTGATTGAGAGCGTCTCCTTCGATGGCGGCCCATCTGTCACGATCAAGAGCCACCACAATGTGGGCGGCTTACCAGAGCGGATGAATTTGAAGCTGGTTGAGCCTTTGCGCGAATTGTTTAAAGACGAAGTGCGCGCGCTCGGGCGAGAGCTTGGCTTGAATGAAGCCTTTGTTGGCCGACACCCGTTCCCGGGCCCGGGCCTTGCAATCCGAATTCCAGGCGAGATCACGCAAGAAAAGGCCGACATCTTGCGCAAGGCAGACGCCATCTATCTGGAAGAATTACGCAATAATGGCCTCTATGACACGATCTGGCAGGCCTTCGCTGTTCTTTTGCCCGTCAAGACGGTGGGCGTCATGGGCGACCATCGCACCTATGACCATGTGTGTGCACTGCGCGCTGTAACGTCTACTGACGGCATGACCGCCGACTTCTTCCCGTTTGACATGGCCTTCTTAGGCCGGGTTGCAACCCGCATCGTCAATGAAGTTAAAGGTATCAACCGTGTGGTCTATGACGTGACGTCAAAACCGCCCGGCACGATTGAGTGGGAGTAGAGGAAGGGTTTAACTTCCCGCTCAGTCTGCAATAATCTGGCAGCTACCACCGCGACCTGACACAATCCGACAAGCTTCGCGCGCCACGCTGGCACCTAGGCCCGAGAAGCGGGCGCGATACCACACCCCGTCTGAACGCTTCACACTACTGACTTCGCGGCTGGCGAACGACGGGAAGTGCCGCGAAAATTGAGCGAGGGCAGCTTTTGCGTCATTTTGGCTGCGGAACGCACCAACTTGCACAATGGCATCACCACGGGCGCGCCCGGCGATCAACTGCCGATCGCTTTCTTTTTTCGCTGCTAACGCACGGGCAGCTTGTTGGCGGGTTCGTTCTTCGCGCTCTGCCGTAGCTTTGGCGCGTGCATCTGCGACAGCACGTTCGGCGGCCCGGCGCTCATTGGCTTGGCGGATGACTTGGGCGCGCGCTTCTTGCAGGCGAATTTGCTCTTCTGCCACGGCCGCAACTTCGATCTTCATCGCTTCATGGCTAGAAGGTTCAGAAGCAATGCTGTGTGTCCCTGCTGCCGTTGTCAAATCCAACGTGGGGCGCAGAGCAGCACTTTGTGAGATGGAAGAGGCCGCATATTGCATGGTTGCGCGCGGCAAGCGCGTGGCCACGGTTGCGGTGACAGCCTGTGGGCTGACGGACTCGGCTTGATCCTCATCCTCATCACCTAACGGGTCGAGTGAGGCGGTTTGCATACCATTTGCCATTAATCGCGCGGATTGATTGAGTTGTGAGGTGGTGTTCGCCATCACAACAGTTGGCCTGCCTTGGTCAAAGCCGCGGGTACGCTCTGTCCGAACAAGAGCCAGATTGGTGGCCCCCGTTGGCTCAAGTGCTTTACCAGCAATGGACATGACAAGGGCTTCTGCATCAGCGCCATCGCGAGGATCTCGGAAGCTGAACTGATAGGGCGTAGCTTGGTCTGCCACAAGCTTTGTCGCATTGCCCAATTCTTTGAAGGCAGACTCCGTCAAAAGCTCAACAAAGTCATCACGAGAAAAGCGTGTACGCCCGCCTAAAACAACGGTCACAATCCGCCGCCCGTTACGTTCGGTGGTGGCCGCAAGATTGAAACCAGAACTGCGTGTAAAGCCAGTCTTTAAGCCATCCATGCCTTCCATGCGGGCCATCAGATGATTGTGGTTGCGCGTGACTTGTCCGTTATAGACCATCTGAGGCGTAGAGAACCAATGATATTGGTCTGGAAAGTCACGGCGAATGGCGATGGCGAGCCGGGCGAGATCTTCGGCAGTTGTATATTGGCGATTACTCGGCAAGCCAGACGCATTGGCAAAAGTCGTGTTGACCATGCCGAGTTCGTGGGCCTTGGCGGTCATCATCACCGCAAAATTAGCTTCGGTTCCGCCGATGCGCTCTGCAACAGCAGTTGCGACATCGTTTGCAGACCGGACCACGAGCGCTTCCACGGCGGTTTGAACTGAAATCGAACTGCCCGCAGGAACTCCCAATTTCGTCGGCGCTTGTCCACTGGCAAACCGGGAGAAAGTGATCTGGTCGTTCCAAGATATCTTGCCGGTTTGGAGCGCGTCAAACAAAAGGTAGAGTGTCATCACTTTGGTGATAGAGGCAGGCCGCCGCAGCGCTTGTGCGTTTTCTTCAAAGATCACTTCATGTGTATCGGCATCGACAACAATTTGCGCAAATCGTTCGTTCGCTTGAGCGGCCTGCGGCGAAAACGCCAAGGACATCGCTGCCACCATCGAAGAAGCGGCGAAGAGCCGAAGCGTAATAGTGTGACTTGCCATGTTGGTCTCCGAGCACATGAGGCTAGCCTAAGAACCTTATGGTTTACTTAGGCTTAACGCGGCAGACCAGCACCAAGCTGGACTACGTTTGGGGGCAGGCACATTGTAAGCCGCCACTTTTTTGAGCATTCTTTTGATCTGTGTCAATTGAACTCTCCCACACGAACCTGTCATCTTTGGGGCTTTCTGGCAGGTTCGAGCCCGTTAGAAGCTAAGTTTCCAATCTCTGCGAGGGCAAGAGGTGCTGGCCGTCTCGCGCTTGCTTGCCCGCGAAAGGGCGAAAAATTGCGCAAAAAACACGCAATCTGCTCAAGAAACGCTTGACGCTGCAAGTGCGAAGGTGCATGCTGCAAGTGCGAGATAGAATTGGGCGACGTTGCCTTGGCGACAGAACTCATACTGTCATTCTTTATCGCGGAGAGACACGATGGCTACCACTCGAAAGCGCGCCACGACGACAAACGTGTCCAAAAAGGCCGTGGCAAAATCCTCCTTATCTGAAACTTCAGAGACTTTACGCCTTCCCGAACCCGTCCTTGAACCTATCCAACAGGAGACATTGACCATGTCAGACAAGATCGAATCTGTAATCACGCCAACCGCAGAAGCCTTCCAAGCTGGTTATGAAAAATTACAAGCTAGTTTTGGCGAAGCCTTTGTCCATAGCAAGGCTAATTTGGAAGCTATGACCGCTTCGGCCAAAATTGCCGCGGAAGGCGTGAAGCAGGCTTCTGAAATCTCGATGGCCTATTTGCAGTCTTCGGCTGCATTGGCCACTGAAACCGCAAAGAGCTTGGGCAGTGTAAAGTCGCTGCAGGAAGCCGTCGAAATTCAGGCTGATTTCGCCAAGTCGGCCATGAGCACCTATTTCGCAGAATTCACCAAAGTGTCGGATGTCATGCTCGGCGCTATGAAAGAATCGGTCAAACCAATCAGCGAGCGTACCAGCGCTGTCTGGTCTTCGATTCAATCTGCCCGCTAAGCGGATAGCTACCAGAATTTAAGGGGTCCGGGCATGTCTCGGACCCTTTTTTGTGCCTTAATAGCCGTGCGTCGAGGGCTGCTGCGATCTTATCCAGCCCTTGCACATGTTTTAGGCTTCCAGAACGTCGCGAAGCACTTATCTATAAAGGGTGATTGAGTTTCCACTGGAAGCCCAAGCATAGTGTCTGCAAGCGCAGACGTCATGAAATGGTAGATCAGATGAGCGACGAACGCGGTGATAACATGGACGATGATGGTTTTGGCACAGATGGGAATGTCCCAGGTGGCGGCCGCAGCACGGCCGTTGTTGCGCGTGCCAAGCCCAAGACGAAGAAGCCCTCGCTCTATCGGGTGTTGGTTTTGAATGATGACTACACGCCGATGGAGTTTGTGGTTTATGTTTTAGAGCGCTTCTTCAACAAAACCCGCGAGAGTGCGACACGTATCATGTTGCATGTGCATCAATCGGGGGTCGGTGTGTGCGGCATTTATTCCTACGAAGTTGCTGAGACTAAAGTTGCCCAAGTTCTTGATTTGGCGCGACGTAATCAACATCCCCTGCAATGTACCATGGAAAAGGAGTAGAACGTGCCATCATTCTCCCGCGGCCTAGAACAATCGCTCCACCGTGCTATCGCTTTCGCTAATGAGCATAAGCATGAATATGCAACCCTCGAACATTTACTTGTTGCGTTGATTGAAGATGAAGACGCAGCCCATGTTCTCAAAGCCTGCAATGTCGATTTGGATCGCCTCAAGGCGGACTTGATCGGTTATATTGAAGGTGAGTTGAAAAACCTAATCGTTTCGGGGGAAAGCGAAGCGCGCCCCACTGCGGGTTTCCAGCGCGTGATCCAGCGCGCGGTGATCCATGTTGAAAGTTCGGGGCGGACCGAAGTCACCGGGGCAAATGTCTTGGTGGCATTATTCTCTGAACGCGAGAGCCATGCGGCCTACTTCCTCCAGGAACAGGACATGACCCGCTATGACGCGGTGAACTTTATCTCGCATGGGGTAGCAAAGCGGCCAGGGATGACCGAGCAAAAGCGTGTCAAAGGGGCTTCTGAAGAGCGCCAAGAAGAGAGTGCAGCCACCAAAGAAAAGCCCAGCACGGGCGAAGCCTTGGCCACTTATTGCGTCGACTTGAATGAAAAGTCGCGGAAGGGTCGGGTTGATCCGTTGATTGGTCGGGTCGATGAAGTTGAGCGCGCGATCCAGATCTTGTGCCGTCGCCAGAAAAATAATCCGCTCTTGGTCGGGGATCCCGGGGTTGGTAAAACCGCGATCGCGGAAGGTTTGGCGCGCCGCATTGTTGAAGGCGATGTGCCGGACATTTTGTCGGAATCGACTATCTTTTCGCTCGATATGGGCGCGCTTCTGGCTGGTACCCGCTATCGCGGTGACTTTGAAGAGCGCTTAAAGCAAGTGGTCAAGGAACTCGAGGCTCATCCAAACGCCATCCTTTTTATCGACGAAATTCACACGGTCATCGGGGCAGGGGCTACCAGTGGCGGCGCGATGGACGCGTCTAATCTTTTAAAGCCTGCGCTTCAGTCCGGCACCATGCGCTGTATGGGGTCGACTACGTATAAAGAATATCGCCAGCATTTTGAGAAGGACCGCGCTTTGGTGCGTCGCTTCCAAAAGATCGATGTGGTTGAGCCTTCGATCCCCGATACTGTGAAAATCCTCTTAGGCTTGAAGTCTGCCTATGAAGAGCATCACAAAGTTCGTTTTACGGCTGAAGCCATTAAGGCTGCCGTCGAACTATCGGCCAAATATATTGGTGACCGCAAGTTGCCCGATAAAGCCATCGATGTGATCGATGAAACCGGGGCCAGCCAAATGCTCTTGCCAGAGAGCAAGCGGAAAAAGACGATTGGTGTCAAAGAGATCGAGGCTGTAGTTGCCAAGATTGCGCGCATTCCGTCCAAGTCTGTCACCAAGTCCGACACCGAAGCTCTGCGCACTTTGGAAACCGATTTGCGCCGCGTTGTATTTGGCCAAGACAATGCTCTCACAGCTCTGGCAGCTTCCATCAAGCTCGCTCGTGCCGGCTTACGCGATCCCAACAAGCCCATCGGCTCCTATCTTTTCTCTGGTCCGACGGGTGTCGGCAAGACCGAAGCAGCCAAGCAGTTAGCGAGTACGATGGGCGTAGAAATGCTGCGGTTTGACATGTCCGAATATATGGAGCGTCACTCTGTCAGTCGCTTGATTGGCGCGCCTCCAGGCTATGTGGGCTTTGATCAGGGAGGTTTGTTGACCGACGGTATCGATCAGCATCCTCATTGTGTTTTGCTCTTGGATGAAATCGAAAAGGCGCACCCCGACCTCTACAATATTTTGTTGCAAGTGATGGATCACGGCTCACTGACCGATGCCAATGGCAAGAAGGTGGACTTCCGTAACGTGGTCTTAATCATGACGACCAATGCTGGCGCATCGGACGCTGCAAAGGATGGCATTGGCTTTGGGCGTGGCAAAAAGGATGATGAAGAAAGCGAAGCGATCAAGCGCTTGTTCACCCCCGAATTCCGGAACCGGCTCGATGCCGTCATTCACTTCAAGGCCCTGACCCCCGAGATTGTTGCCAACGTGGTCGATAAATTCGTACTGCAATTGGAAGCACAATTGGCAGATCGTCAGGTTGAGATTGAATTGACCGATGCCGCCCGCAGCTGGCTGGCCGTACGCGGCTACGATCCCGCCATGGGGGCACGTCCACTGGGTCGATTGATACAGGAATATATCAAGAAGCCACTGGCGGATGAATTGCTGTTTGGCAAATTAAAGAAGGGCGGCTTGGTGCGCGTCGACGTTGAAAGCGAGCAGGCCGACCAACTTACGTTCTTCTTTGAGCCTGCCTTGCCGAAGCCCGGCAAAAAAGGCGCCGCTCAACCTGAAGCAGAGGATGCCGATTCCGGCAGTTAAAGCGTCCTAGCTTCAAACATTTGAAGCGATCTCGGCCGCAAGGAAGGTTTCTAGTGCCTTTGTTGCGGCCGTTGGGCCGCGGCTGAGCTTCTCGTTGAGCCACATACGTTCACTGGCATCAATGCGTCCGGGAGTGCCGCCGGCAAACAATAAATGGTTGCCAATCGCTTGGGCGAACAAATTCGTCCAGTTTGGGTCTTTTTGGCTATCTGGTACCGCTTGATCAAGCGCACACAACATTTCGGCTTCTGTACGGTCGACTGCTATGCCGGCAAGGCTGGCCGGGCCCATAATCATTGAGCGAATAAGTGTAACTTCATGGCCCTGGATAGTTTCGTCAGCCAAGACGCTGGCTTGTAAAGCACGCCACGCAAAGGTGCGCAGATTCGCAGGATAAACGTTGGCACGGGCAAATAGGGACGTCAGCACACGTAATTCGGTCGAATCTAGCGCCATGCCATCGGCGGTGAAGGCGTCAATCAGGACCTGAGCGTCAGATTCGGTTACGCCCAAAGCCGCGAGGCGCTCTTGATAACTGGGTTGTTCAGCGACATCAGGAAGCATGTCAAACGTCAAGGCGTCGAGCGTGCGCTTGATCGCATGGCACCAATTGGGATTGAGTTCAGCTTGGCTATAATGGGGCACTTCGCGTGTCAAAGCGTAATAGTCGGTCATGGCTTCAACGAAAAAGTCAGCCCAACCTGCCTCACCAGAAGGGCGCTTGCCTGCACGATGTATGGCGATCAGGGTCTGTGCTTCGGCCTGTCCGATCACACCATCCTGCATCATGGCTGCGCGCAAAGCTGCAACACCAGAGGCATTTTCTGTATGTGATTCAATATCTGCTAGTGCCCGACTTACCCAACTTGCCATGGTCATATTCCCTCAGAGTCAGGCCATTATTGCACTCTTGTCGTTACAATTACCTAAATAGGGGAATTTTTAGCTGAGAGATCTTCATCCATCATAAAGGCCTTGATCACATCAGGCGCCGTTGGCCTGAACAATCGTGATTTTTTGCCAGACTTTTTGCGATAGATTTGTCGCCAATTGTTCGATGTCGGAGGCTGCTTCAATCACGTCGGGGTCATTGAAATCTTGCGCATAAAGCGCAGCGAGCTTGCCTGTTAAGGACAACATTTCAGAGCAATAATCGAGATAACGCACCAACTCAAACGGGCTCAGCTTGTGGTCTGGGCTAGCTTTGGTGCGCGCGGCCCCAATCATCATGGGGTCTTTCGTCAATTGATGCATGTCGATCACATGTATGATGGAGCGCAGTTCGTGCAGGGCCCGCATGGCCGCGTGGCGCTTTAAGCGCGCTTCCAAACTGGTTAGCGAGAATACACCGGCACCCACTACCAACAGAAGATTGACCGCCGATTCAAGCGCAGAGACCAGCGACAACATTTCGGTTTCGCCTGACTTAAATCCAATGGCGTGGATGGCATAGACGGCCAGCCCCGCGCCGGACAATAAAACCAATCCGACCCCCGCCCGAATCCACAGCATCGGCTTGGCAAGGGCGGTTACCCTCGCTTGCGTATCGCCTGCGAGGACGGCGAGCTCCGCACAGACTTTGCCGAGGCCTGCTTGGGGAAAACGTTCGCCAATGCGTAGCTGCAACTTCTCCAGCGTTTGTAAGACAAGGCTTGCGTCTATCGTGCGGTAGACCATCGCACTTCGGCCTAAAAGGCCGCGATGAGGGCAGCCTGTTGGGCGACAAGGTCTTCCTCAGATGCCTTGCCAGCCTGGCCGTGACCCTTCAGGCCGACACCTTCTTGGCGCGGAATAATGTGGAAGTGCAGGTGAAAAACCGTCTGGCCGCCCGCCGCACCATTGAATTGAAACACGGTAAGACCATCGGCCTCAAACGCGCGTTGCACGGCTTTGGCTACTTTTTGGACGCTGGTCATATACGGCCCTAATTTATCGGCCGGCATGGTCAATAGATTGGTGGCGGCAAATTTGGGAACAACCAAAGTATGGCCCGGTCCTTGAGGAAAGATGTCGAGGAAAGCAATACAATTCTCGTCTTCATAGACTTTGAAGCAGGGCATTTCGCCGCGCAAAATCTTCGCAAAAATATTTTGGGTGTCATAGGGGGAAGATAGGTGCATGGGATTGGCCTTTCGCGCCAACCCTTGCGTGATTCCAGTCAAAGTCGAAATCGCTTTGACCCAAACCTTGGCGCTGAAACCAACTAATTGCGCCGGACGGCCTCTCGTCCTGCCAAGATATCGACTGCGGCTTGAATGCGCGTGAACCGATCGCGCTCTGCCACAGCCGCTTCAATCCAGCTCAAAAAGTCGTGGCGGTGGCTGGGGGCAAGCCAACTAAATGTTTGGCGCGCCAGTTCATCGCCAGCGAGTGCCGTTTCGAAATCTTGGTGATACTCTCCCATTTTTGCTCGCGATCTTTGTTATATTTATCTAACGTGAGTAAAGCTAACATGCGTCGATAGTTTTGGAAGCAAAACAAAAGTATCGCCTAAGGTCTGTCCACCTGTTGAACGACATGTCGGAATGGCGTTCGTTCCTGAAGCCAGTGGGTATCATCGGCAATCGCAGCCCGCTCTCGTTCCAGATAGTCTGCAATCGCCGCGCGTAGCCCTCGATCGGCGATCCAGCTTGCCTGCCAAGTTGAGACCGGCACATAGCCGCGCGCCAACTTATGCCCACCTTGGGCACCGGCTTCGACGCGGGCCAAACCGCGCGCAATCGCTTCATCAATGGCTTGATAATAGCAGAGTTCAAAATGCAAAAAGGGTCGGTCCTCAAGCCGTCCCCACCAACGGCCAAAAATCGTATCCGAGCCCAGAAAGTTAAGCGCCGAGGCAATGAATCGGTTGCCATCCTTGGCCAAAATCAAGACCAGTCGATCGGCCATGCGTTCGCCCAACAGCGAGAAAAAGCGGCGGTTCAAATAGGGCGTGCCCCATTTCCGTGCGCCCGTATCCTGATAGCATTCAAAGAAATGATCCCAATGCGCTTCCTCGATTTCCGAGCCCGTTAGACGTAAAATCTCAAGGCCTTCTTGGGCTTTGGCGCGCTCTTTCCGCAGATTTTTGCGTTTGTCAGAAGAAAGCTCCGCCAAGAAGTCATCAAAGCTTTGATAGCCCTGATTGAAGAAATGGAATTGCCGATCTTCCCGCAAAAGCCATTTACAGGACTCCAGTGCAGCCAAATCGTCATCCTTAGCAAAATTGACTTGTACCGTTGCAAGCCCACTTTGTGCACCTATTTGCTCAAGCGCCGAAATCAGGGCGACCCGAATTAGTGCCGCATCTTTGTCTGGTTTCACCAACAGCCTGCGGCCGGGCACGGGCGTGAAGGGCACAGCGCTGGTTAGTTTGGGGTACCAGCGCCCGCCAGCGCGCTGCCAAGCGTCAGCAAAATTATGGTCGAAAATATATTCGCCCTGAGAATGGGACTTCAGCCACAAGGGCACTAGGCCAACCACATTCTGCTCGCCATCCAGACATAGAAGATGTCGCCCGCCCCAGCCGGTAAAGCTGGTCGCACAGCCGCTTTCTTCCAAAGCTTGCAAAAAGTCCCACGACACGAAGGGATCAAGCGCCACGCCCACTGGATTAGCCAAACTATCCCATGTTTCGCGCGCCACATCCGCAATGTGGTTCACGATCCGGATCGTAAATTCCGGTTCGCCGGTGGTAGGCTCAGTCGCGTCTGTCATGATGACCTTTAGCTTATCGAGGTTCGGCCTCATGCAAAGGCCATATGCTGCGCGAGACGCGGGATAAGCATCGACCTTTTTCCCAATCGGTGCTTACACTGTCTTCATGCCAATCGCTTCATCCCACGACATAGTTCAGATCATCCAACTGTCCATCGCACCGGTCTTTTTGATCGCAGGCATCGGGACCTTGCTCAATGTGTTGACGTCGCGTCTGGCTCGGGTCGTGGATCGTGGCCGCGTCATAGAACAAGATCTAGATTCTCCCGTTGGATCGGGCGTGCACACCAACCGACATTTGGCAGAGCTTCGGGTCCTCGATCAACGCATGAACTGGATCCATAACGCCATCACCTTGTCGACAACCGCAATCCTTCTGGTGTGTTTGCTTATTGTAGCCCTGTTTTCTGTAGAGCTAATTGCGATCGATCTATCGCGCGTCGTGGCGGTTTTATTCATCGCCACCATGGCCTCGCTCATCGGCGGGCTAATCTCATTTCTTATTGAGATTTCTTATGCCCGAAAGTCCCTACGGGTGCGGGCAGAATTACTGGCCAGCAGAGCGCCCCATCACTGAGGCGCTCCACTGACCATCAGATTATTGGCTCAGACGATCTCAAACACACCATCAACTTCAACAGCGAAGCCCATCGGCAGATTGGCAACGCCGACGGCAGAACGCGCGTGTTTACCCGCGTCGCCCAGCACTTCTACCATCAGGTCCGAGCAGCCGTTCATCACCTGTGGAATCGGATCAAACTCGGGCGTCACATTCACAAAGCCATTTAGCTTTACGACTTGCACCAGTCGGTCCAAATCCCCGCCACATGCAGCCTTCAATTGCGCGAGCAAATTCAGGCCGCAGACGCGGGCAGCAGCTTGACCTTGCTCAAGAGTCAAATTGCCGCCTAGTCGACCTAAATGATCGCCATCGGCGGCGCGCGAGACTTGGCCTGAAATATGGATCAAGCCACCCACACGCGTGAATGGCACATAGCTGGCAACCGGTGCCGGCGGGTTAGGCAGTTTTATGCCCAATTCCTGCAGGCGGGCTTCAATGCGAGACATGATATCAACCTTCTAACTTAAGCAAACAGCATGCTGACAGTTTCGGCCACGCAAGCGGGGCGGGCTTCGCCTTCGATTTCGATCGTAACTTCGCTGGTAAGCATGAGGCCGCCAGACTTAGGCTCGACGCTCAAAAGTTTTTGTACAGCGCGCACCTTCGAGCCAACGCGCACCATATTGGTGAAGCGCACTTTATTCAGACCGTAATTGATGCCGCGACTAACGCCTTCTACCTTCAAGATGTCCTTGCCTAAAAATGGAATCAAGGACAGGGTCAGGAAGCCATGCGCAATCGGGCCACCCATTTCGGCGGTGGCGCGGGGCACGTCCACATGGATCCACTGATGATCTCCAGTTGCGTCGGCAAACAGATTGACGCGATCTTGATCGATCAGCAGCCAGTCGGATGCGCCAATCTCTTGGCCGGCAAGGTCTGCAAGCGAGGCGAATGTGGTGGTCTTGGTCATGCTAAAGGCTCCCTCATTGTGATTTTAGGGGGCTGGTCTAACGCGCTCGTGGGGTCATGTCGAGGTCGGGGTTTGAAATGATGCGAGTCTATCAGATTGAACATTGGGATGGCCCGCGCTGTCTGGCACAGGCGGAGGTTTTGGCCGCATTTCTCGAGGTGGTTTTGCCCGATGATTGGTCAAACTTTGCCGAGAAGCTCTCCGGTAGGCGCAGTCTTTCGGCCCATGTTGCGCTGGATGGGCAGGGGCGGTTGATCGGCCTCAAACTGGGTTATGAGCGTAATCGCGGTGTGTTCAACTCCTGGATGGGTGGCGTCGCTCCAGAAGCGCGTGGCCAAGGCATTGCAGGCGCTTTGATGGACGCCCAACATGCTTGGGCGAAGGAGGCTGGCTTTCGCGGGCTTGAGACGGCTACCCGCCAACCTAACCGGGCCATGGCCATTCTCAATCTGAAAGCGGGCTATCTGATCTCTGGCATGGATGCGACGGCGGGCGAACCTACAAAGATCTTATATTATAAGAGTTTGTGAGAGTCCCCCATTTTATAAGCTCCGCCGGAACGAAGTGGAGCGCGGGGACGACCTTGGGGCACTTTTTGGCACAAATTATCGAACCCGGCTGATACCAGCCGGGATTGACCATCAATCCACCGACAAGATCTCGTGAGTGGCGGCGCAAACATCGGGCTGGCGCATCAAGCTTTCGCCAATCAGAAACGCTCTGGCCCCTGCCGCTCGCAACTGGACGATGTCGGCTTTTGTATTGATGCCACTTTCGGCCACGAGCAGGCGGGAAGGCGGGATCATGGCCGAAAGGCGTGCCGTCGTGGAGAGGTCGGTGACGAAGGTCTTGAGATTACGATTATTGACGCCAATAAGCTCTGCATCGAGCTTTAGGGCCCGCTCCATTTCAGCTTCATCATGGGTCTCGATCAGCGCATCCATGCCGTAATGTTTGGCTGCGGCAACCAAATCTGCAGCAAGTTCGTCGTCAAGCGCGGCCATAATGACCAAGATGGCATCGGCCCCAAAAGCGCGACTTTCAGCGATCTGCCAAGTGTCGACCATGAAATCCTTGCGCAGGCAGGGCAGGCTGGTGGCAGCGCGGGCGGCGACCAAAAAGCTCTCATGACCTTGAAAGCTCGGCGCATCGGTCAGGACAGAGAGGCAGGCCGCCCCGCCGTGCTCATAGGCTTGCGCGAGCTCTATCGGCTTAAAATCTGCCCGGATGAGACCTTTGGAGGGACTGGCTTTTTTGATTTCGGCAATCAGGGCAGGGCGGGTCTTAGCGGCCTTTTTAAGGGCAGCGGTAAAGCCGCGCGGTGGGGTCTCTTCGCGGATAAAAGCCTCCAACGCCGCAACGGATTGCAATGACTTTCGAGTAGCCACTTCCTCGCGCTTATAGGCGATGATTTTCGACAGCGTGTCGCTCATGATGGCGTCCGATGGGTGAAGGCGATAAGATGGTCGAGCTTGGCTAGAGCTGCTTGCGAATTGAGGCTTGTGGTGGCATGCGCCAAGGCCTCGCCCAGGTCGGGGGCAGCGCCTGTTGCCACCAATGCGGCTGCGGTATTGAGCAACACGACATCGCGGTAAGGGCCATGCTCGCCTTCTAAAAGCGCACGCAAGGCTTTGGCATTATGGGCCGCATCTCCGCCTGTCAGGGCATCGGGTGGCGCGGTTGCAAGGCCGAGGTCTTGAGGGTGAATTACAAGCTCGGACAGCGTTTTATCCTTCAGCGCCGTCACGTAAGTCGGACCTGAGAGCGATACTTCATCCAAGCCACCATGGCCGTGGACGACCCAAGCGCGCTCGCATCCAAGGTTCATCAGCGCTTCGGCCATCGGGCGGCGCTTATCATCGGCAAAGACGCCAACCAATTGGCGCTGTGCATGTGCGGGATTAGAAAGCGGGCCTAAGACGTTGAAAATTGTGCGAAAACCAAGTTCGCGGCGCGCAGGGCCCACATGGCGCATGGCGGGGTGGTGGGCTTGCGCGAACAAAAATACTAGGCCGACTTCATCGAGGGCTTGGCTACAATATTCGGGCGACAGTTCGAGCTTCACGCCTAGAGCTTCTAGGACGTCGGCGGCACCGGATCTCGAACTCATGGCCCGATTGCCGTGCTTGGCAACTTTCAGACCGGCCCCGGCCAAGACAAAGGAAACAGCGGTTGAGATGTTCAATGTGTGGGAGCCGTCGCCGCCTGTGCCGCAGACGTCGATACAGGCAAAGGGCACCTCTACTGGCATCATCGCTGCGCGCATGGCACGGGCACCCGAGGCGATCATGTCGTGTGTTAACGGCAAACGCTCGAGCCCCAGCAAGAAGGCCCCGATTTGGGCTTGCGTGGCTTCGCCCTTCAAAATAGTGGCGAAGGCCTGATCTAAGATGGCCGGCGTTGGGGTCGTGCCATCGCGCAAAAGCGCCAAAGCTGGCTTGATCGCCTCGCTCACGATTGGGCCACTTTGGTTGAGGCCAAAAAGCGCTGGATCAGGGCATGACCATGCTCTGAGGCAATGCTTTCGGGATGGAATTGCACACCAAAAATCGGCTTGGCAACATGGCTCATGCCCATAATTTCGCCATCGGCGGTCCAAGCATCGACTCGCAACGAATTGGGTAGGCTCTCGCGTTCTACCGACAAAGAATGATAGCGTGTGACTTCAAATTGTTCGGGCAAGCCCTCAAACAGGCCGGTATTGGCGTGTGTAATGATGGAGGTCTTGCCATGCATAATGGTCTTGGCACGCAAGACTTTGCCGCCATAGGCTTGGCCAATCGCCTGATGGCCAAGGCAAACGCCCAAAAGTGGAATGTCGTCTGGCAAGGCTTTGATGAGATCAAGGCAGATCCCGGCTTCATTGGGGGTGCAGGGCCCCGGCGAGATAATAATGCCATCACCGGCTTGGGCGATTGCGTCTTCCACGCTTAAGCGGTCATTGCGGACCACATGAGTCTCTGCGCCTAATTCCTCGACATAGTGGACGAGATTATAGGTGAAACTGTCATAATTATCGATGAGTAGGATTTTCATGCGTTGGCGGCCTTCTCATCATAGCGGCCAGCATCTTCTGCGGCGCGCAGCAAAGCTTTGGCCTTATTGACGCATTCATTGTGCTCACTCTCTGGAATAGAATCGAGCACAACCCCAGCTCCCGCTTGGGCATGCAACACGCCGTCTTTCAAAACGCCTGTCCGCAAGGCGATACACAAATCCATATCCCCACCGGCAGAGAAATAGCCGACGCCGCCCGCATAAATGCCTCGGCCATGAGGCTCGAGCTCTGCAATGATTTCCATCGCCCGCACTTTTGGTGCACCCGAAACCGTGCCCGCAGGGAAGCCTGCGAGGAGGGCATCCAGCGCGTCTAAGCCGGGTTTCAGGCTGCCTTCCACGTTGGAGACGATATGCATGACGTGGCTATAACGTTCTACCTTAAAACTCTCTGTGACGCGCACGCCGCCACGGCCGATGCCAACTGGGCCCTCATTGCCACCGGGCTTAGAGCGCGACACGCGGCCGACATCATTGCGCCCAAGGTCTAATAGCATGAGATGTTCGGCCCGCTCTTTTGGGTCGTTCAGCAATTCCTCGGCCAAAGCTTGATCCAGGGCAGGTGTCGCCCCGCGGGGTTTGGTTCCCGCGATCGGGCGCATTGTCACCGTGCCATCACGCAAACGCACGAGGATTTCAGGGCTCGAGCCGACAATATCAAATCCGTCCATCCGGAGTAGGAACAGAAATGGCGACGGGTTTGTGCGGCGGAGCGCGCGATAGAGCGAAATCGCAGAGCCCGAGAAGGGGGCTGAAAAGCGCTGGCTGGGCACCACTTGGAAAATGTCGCCAGCACGAATGTAATCCTTGGCCTTCTCGACTTTCGCCATATAGGCCTCAGGGCTCATATTCGGCGTCGCTTCGCCCAATGGGCTAGGCCTGGCCGCATAGGAGGGAACGCGCAGGGGCGAGGGGCCATCCAAAGTCGCCCACGCTTGTTCCAAACGGATGCGCCCTTGCTCATAGGCGTCACGGGCTGTGATACCGGCCTTTGGGCGCACCGGTGTCACCAACAATAATTCCTGCTTCACACCATCAAAGACAATGACAAGGCGTGGACGCACCAAGAGGGCCTCGGGCACGCCAATCGGGTCGGGATGGGTTTCTGGGAGACGTTCCACCCGCCGAACTGTCTCATAGGCCAAATAGCCGAACAGACCTGCGGCTGGCGGCGGCAAGTCGCTCGGAAAGTCGAGGGCGCTCTCTGCGATCAAAGTCCGCAAGGCGGGCAATGGCTCTTCACCGCAGGCAATATAGGGGCCTACTTGACCCGCCTCATCGATTGCCGCTTTGGCAGCGCCAGTTTGGTCGACGCGATAAATGAGATCAGGGTCACAAGCCACAATCGAATAGCGCCCGCGGGTTTCGCCGCCTTCCACGCTCTCAAACAAGCAAGAGCCCAGCCGGTCTGCGCCCAATTTTGCGATGGCCGACACCGGTGTTTCGAGGTCGTCTATTCGTTTTGCACGCAACGGCACGCCGCGCCCTTGCAGATAGGCGGCTTCGAACTGATCAAAACTGGGCTCAATCGTTAGCACAAGCGCCTACGGTTGCTTCGCAGGGGCAGCGCCTTTCGCAGGCGCTGCGGTATCTTCCGTATCGCCCAAGGCGCGGCCCATCATTTTGGTGAAGAGCTGTGCTTTCGCACGATCTCGTGCGACGCGCTCCAGCGAAGCGATCAAGTCGCGCTGAACGGAGGCGCGAACCGCTGTTTCAGCTTGGGTCAAACGATCGGGAACCGTGGACTCGTCATCTTTCAAGATGTCATCGATCCGTACCACTGTATATTCAACACCATTGGCGGTTGGTGCCAAGACCAAGTCGCCTTTTTTGGCCCCGAAAACAGCTTGGCTAAGCGCTTGACCACCTTGACCGCGCAACAAAGGTTGGGTTTGCTTCGCGGCTGGCAATTTGTACTTGGCGGCCGCAGCTTCAAGATTGGTCTTTTTGGCTTCAGCCAAAATTTCCTTCGCCTTAGCTTCGGCGCGCGCGCGGATATCGCGACGCACCCACTCACTGGCGAGTTCAGTGCGAATGGAATCCATTGGTGGGGGAGCCGATGCCGTGATGGCATCGATGCGAACCGCGACATAACTGTCACCTGGAACTGGGGCGAGGTCGGATGTGTCGCCCTTACCGCCAGCAAAAGCCTCTTTGAGGAGATTGGGTGCTTCGGCAAATTCGGGCGCAGGCTGGCCCGTCATCGCCAAATTGCCATCGGCCATAATGTCCTTGATTTGAACCGTTTTGAAGCCTGCCTTTGCTGCAGCAGCTTCTAACGTAGCCCCTTCGGTGATGGCTTTGTCGTAGGCTTCGGTTGCGTCGGTCAGGAGTTCCCCTGCAGCTGTTTGCCGCAATTGTGTGCGGATTTCGCCAGCAGAATCCTCAAACTTAGCTTCTTTCGCCGCCACGACTTCGGTGACTTTGATCGCTGCAAATGGCTGCAGCTTTGCCGCGACCACTTGCACATCGCCTTGCTTCATTTCAAAGGCAGCTTTGGCAACATTTGCGTCTGGGATGCCCCCTACCGTCACATTGGACAGCACAACCGGAACCGGTAAACCCAGTCCTTTTGCAATGGCGGCTGGGTCTTCACCGGCACGCAAGCGTGCGGCCGCTTGGTCGGCTTTCGCCCGATCCGTCGCAATCAATTGAACCAAACCACGCTTGGCAGGCGTTGAAAGGCGTTCCTTATTGCGCGCGAAAATCTCTTGCGCTTGGGCTTCGTCTACTTGCACCTTGGCTTCAAAGTCAGCAAGGCTTGCCACCACCATCGTCAAGTTCCGGGTTTCTGGGCGCATCAATTGCGCTTTGCTCTCATCATAGAGCGCCTTTAGCTGCGCATCTGTTGGCTGCCGCGGCCCACCGACGAAGTTAGCAGGAACGGGGATAATGGTGACCATCCGGCGTTCCGTCCCATAGGCCAAAGTTTGGCTGGCAAAGACACGCGGTGCGCGGAAGCCTGAGCTTGCCGCCAACGTCAGGCTTTGCCGGGTAAGATCAGAGCGCACGCTGTTTTCGAATTCAACAGGGGTAAAGCCATTATCCCGTAGCGCCATTTGATAGGTTTCTTGGCTAAAGCGGCGCGTAATTTGATCTTGGAAAGCCGGTATTTTGGCGATCTCGGCTTGCACCACCGCGTTTGCCGCTTTCAGGCCAAGGCTATCGGTCATGGCGGCAAAGGCGCGCGAAGCCACCATTTGCTCCAGCACCGCACTATCCAGACCTTGAGCGCGCGCTTCTTCTGTTGAGATGTCGCGCTTGGCGTCGGCTTGAGCGCGCTTTAAGAAGCGATCAAACTCCTGCTTATATTCCTGTTGGCTGATCGATTTGCCAGCCACCTTCGCGACGGCGTCCGGGCTGGCACCGGTGAAGATGTCATTGATCCCCCAGATCCCGAACGAGATAACCAAAAGGCCAATGATGATGCCGGAAACCCAGGAACGGGCAAATTTTCGAAACGCGGTGAGCATGGAAGATCCTGATCAAAACTGTCTCTAGCATAAGGATCGTTGGGGGAGGGGGCAAGGCAAGGCCTGCACAGCAGAGTGGATCGCGTGCAGGTCTCTTTCTGGTGATTTGCAAAGTTGAATTCACCTGCCTATGCCAAAGGTAAAATCGCGCCCAGATTGGGCGCTGGGCGTTGACGGGGATGGAGCACGACGTGGCGAAATTATTGGTTGGGAACTGGAAAATGAATGGTTTGAAGGCTGCTTTATACGAAGCGGGCCTGATTGCTGCGGCCGCCAAAGCTGCTCAGAGCCAGTCGGTCCAATTGGCTATTTGCCCGCCCGCGACCTTGTTGGCTAGTCTAAGTGAGGCGACGATTGGCACCGGGCTTTTGACAGGTGCACAAGATTGTCATGAAAAAGTTTCCGGTGCTCATACGGGGGATATCTCTGCCACCATGGTCAAGGATGCGGGGGCGCACTTCGTGATCGTCGGCCATTCTGAGCGTCGTGCCGATCATCATGAGACCAGTGCAGTGGTTTGTTTGAAAGCGCAGGCTGCGTTGGCCGCAGGTTTGGTGCCAATTGTCTGCGTCGGCGAAACACGCGCTGAGCGCGAGGCTGGACAAGCTGAAGCTGTGGTTCTGGCCCAAGTTGACGGGTCGGTGCCAGAGACTTTCCCAGAAGGCGGTTTGGTGATTGCCTATGAGCCGGTTTGGGCAATTGGGACTGGTCTTGTGCCCAGTACTGGCGATGTTTTGGCCATGCATGGTGCCATTCATCAAAGGCTAGTTGCCAGATTTGGACCGTTGGGGGCCAGCGTCCCGTTACTCTATGGTGGCTCGGTCAACGGCACCAATGCGGCCGACTTGCTCCATCTGGATCATGTAGACGGGGCTTTGGTTGGGGGGGCAAGCCTGAAAGCAGACGGATTTCTGAAAATTTTGCATGCAATTCAAGAATGAAACGATCATCGTAACGTCTTAGAAACAACCCTGTGTCAAAGGATATATCCGGATGAAGGGGTGAAAGTCCTTTGGACAAGCAAAGACTCGCAGCAGCGACCGTCCTGATCTATGATCCAGTGCGCGGCAATATGCTGATGACACGTTCAGTTTTGCATGGGATTGGGTTCCGCCGCATTGAGGGGATGACCTCATTGCGAGAACTGACTCGTCGACTGCGCGACGTAGATATTTCTCTTTTGGTAATCGAAGCCACGGAAAATCACGCTGAAGTGGTTGATTTATTGCGCGCTCAACGCCTCGGCGAATTAGGTGTCAATCCATTCATTCCCGTCATTGCAACGCTGTGGGCGGGCTCAACTGATTTGGTTGCAGACCTGATGAATGTTGGATGTGACGATGTGCTGTTGCGGCCATTCTCGCAAATTCAAACCCTAGAGCGCGTGCGCGCCATCATTTCAGCCCGCAAACAATTTGTTGTGACCTCGGACTATGTCGGGCCAGATCGTGGTCGCTCATCGAGCAATCAGATGGCACCAGAGACATTTGATCCGCCAAATACGCTGCGCGACCGCGTTTTAATGAGCAATTTTGATCCAGTCACGCAGTCAGAGATTCTTGCGACCGCGCGCCGCAAAGTCGACCAAGATCGCCTTGCAAAGCTTGCCCGTCGCATTGCCATGGCCGCAGAAGTCATCATCCAAGCCCAAGGGCGTGGCGACGCCAATGCCGGCTTTGTCGTGGATTTGCTCGAAAGCTCGGCTGAGCTTGTGCGCGCTGCCAAGCGGCTGGATATTGATGAAGTCCAAGAAATTGCCATGGTGCTGGAGAATGTGGCAGCCCGTACCAGCGCGCCTGGCCCAGAACGCGTAGAAAATGCCAATTTAACCCGACAACTCGCGCTGGCGCTTTATGTGGCTTATGCGGTTGAGGGGGGCGAAGCCTTTAAGGCGGAATTGGAGACGACTTTGGACAAGGTTCGAGGGCGTTTGGACAAGGCAAAAGAGCGGGCAAAACGTCGCCATACGCTGGCGCTGTCGTTGGTCTCTTGAAGTTCGGCCTCGAAAGAGCGACATAGCAGCCTCGAGCGCGCAGATTTGCGCCCCATTCATTCACCTTTAGGCCCGTTCCATGTTCATCCAAGCTGTTCTCATTCTTCACCTGCTGATCTGTTTGGCGCTGATTGGTGCCATTTTGCTGCAGCGCTCGGAGGGCGGTGGGGCTTTGGGTATGGGCGGTGGGCCATCGTCTATGATGTCCGGTCGCTCGGCCGCTAACTTCATGACACGCACCACAACCTTGTTGGGTGCAGCCTTTTTGGTCACCAGCGTTACCCTGACCATTATGAATAAATCGGCCTCTAAGCCTGCTGATTCTTTGATGCAAGACGGCAGCACGAAGGATGGCTTACCGACAAAGGGTATTGACCTGTCTGTCCCTGCTGCGCCTGCCAACGCAATCGCACCAGCCCCCGTTGGCGGTATCCCAGCTTCCGCGCCCGCTGCAGTTGAGCCTGCGCCGCTGTTCCCCGCGGCACCAACCAATGCCGCGGCACCAGCTGAGAAAAAATAAGCGGCTAACTCCCATTTCTTTCCAGTTGCGCCTCTTCCCTTTTGCAGGCGTTGCGGATTAGAACGACCTCCCATGACCCGATATGTGTTCATCACTGGGGGCGTGGTTTCCTCGCTCGGAAAAGGCATTGCATCAGCCGCGTTAGGTGCGCTGCTGCAAGCTCGTGGCTATAAAGTGAGGCTGCGTAAACTCGATCCTTATCTCAATGTCGATCCCGGCACGATGAGCCCGTATCAACATGGCGAAGTCTTTGTAACCGATGATGGTGCGGAAACCGATCTAGATTTGGGTCATTATGAGCGCTTTACTGGCGTTTCTGCGGCAAAGGCAGACAATATCACGACCGGGCGCATTTATCAGGAAATCATTGCGAAAGAGCGCAAAGGTGAATTTCTGGGTGCGACCATCCAAGTCATACCCCATGTCACCAATGCGATTAAAGACTTCGTCTTGTCAGACGCAGGCGATGCAGATTTTGTCCTGTGTGAGATTGGCGGCACAGTTGGCGACATTGAAGGCTTGCCGTTTTTTGAAGCTATTCGTCAGCTTGGTCAGCAATTGGAACCACAGCAGGCGGTCTATATTCATCTCACTTTGCTGCCCTATATTCATACAGCCGGCGAAATGAAGACCAAGCCGACTCAGCACAGCGTGAAGGAGTTACGCTCCATTGGCATCCAGCCAGACATCTTGATTTGCCGCTGTGACCGGCCGATCCCAGAAGATGAGAAGCGCAAGATCGCCTTGTTTACAAATGTACGGGCGAGCGCCGTCATCCAAGCCCTCGATTCTGCGCATATTTATGAAGTGCCTATGGATTATCACACCGAAGGCCTAGATCGCGAAGTCTTGCGCCGGTTCGGCATTGTAGATGCGCCAGAGCCTGATTTGTCGAAGTGGGAAGCGATTTCTAAACGCCTGCGCGCGCCCGATGGGGATGTGACCATTGCCGTGGTTGGCAAGTACACCGCGATGAAGGACGCGTATAAGTCCTTAATCGAAGCGCTCCACCACGGTGGCCTCGCCAATGATGTGAAGGTCAATATCAATTGGGTTGATGCACGCGCCTTTGATGCCGACCAGGATATGCTGACGGCTGAACTTGAAGGCGTCGATGCGATTCTCGTCCCCGGCGCTTTTGGGGATTCCGGTGCTGAAGGTAAGATCAAGGCCGTGCAGTTCGCGCGGGAGCGTCAGATTCCGTTCTTTGGGATTTGTTTTGGCATGCAGATGGCCTGTGTCGAAGCTGCCCGTAATCTAGCTGGTATCTCCCAAGCTTCCTCCAGTGAATTTGGTCCGACCTCTGAGCCTGTTGTGGGTCTCATGACGGAGTGGGTGAAAGGCAATGAGCGTCAAGTCCGGGGTGAGGAAACAGATTTAGGCGGCACAATGCGTCTGGGGGCCTATCCCGCTGTATTGAAACCTGATTCCGTGGTATCGCGCGCTTATGGAGGCGCACTCAGCATTCAGGAACGCCACCGCCATCGCTATGAAGTCAATATGGCGTATCGCGAGACACTAGAGGGCCAAGGCTTGATCTTTTCGGGTGTCTCCCCCGATGGCGTCTTGCCTGAAATTGTAGAGCGGGCAGACCATCCGTGGTTCGTTGGCGTCCAATACCACCCCGAGCTCAAGTCCCGTCCGTTTGAGCCCCATCCTCTGTTTGCAGACTTTGTGCGGGCGGCTTTGGTGCAAAGCCGGTTGGTCTAGGGCTGCGAAATCTATCTTGTTCCTAATCCACCTTCGGTTAGGCTCGCCTCCAGACGACCGCGACAATGAAGGCGGTGGCGTTTGTTTCCATGGGGGTCGGAATGAAAAGATTTGCAGGTTTGGCACTTGTTAGTTCGTTGATGTTGTCTGGCTGCGTAACACCCTACCAGCCTGTTCCATTTGATCGGACGGCAACGCCCGTCACCAAAATTGCTGTGGTTGATAATACGTTGCCGCCTGAAGTTGGGACCCAAAAACTCGCAACCAATGGCGAAAACATGATGTCAGCGGCCTCAAGTGCTGGCTTGGCTGGCTTGTTGGTTGGGGCTGTTGCTGCTGGGATTGAGGCTGGCATTGAATCGGGCCAGCGCGAGCGCATCCAAAAGGCGCTTGCGACCCAAAACTTCAATGGTGAAGCCATTTTTGACGCAGCTTTGGAAGAAGCACTCAAAGGGCAGAATTACACGGTTACCACGATCTCGATCCCGCGAACGACAAGCCGAGAATTGGTGGTTGTACCAGCCAATGACGCGGCAGAACCAGGCTCTGCCGTCCTCGATACCTTGGGCTTCAATTATGGCTATCAACTTGTCGGCAATTCCACGCAATGGCGTCCGTTTGTAACCTTACACGTTCGTATGGTTGACCATAAGGACCCCAAGAAAATCTTGCTCGACAATAAAATCACCTATAATCCAGTTATTAAGTCCGATGTTACGATCTCCATCCCTGTTGATGAGGCTTTTGCTTTTCAAAAGATTGACGACCTAGAGGCAAACCCTGCCAAAGCTGCGGAAGGCTTAAAGGCCGCTTTGCAGGCAACGGCCAAAGCAACAGCAGATTTGTTGAGGTGATCTGATGCAGAAGATGCGAGCTTCCCTGTTTATTTTGAGTGTGAGCGGCTTGGTTAGTGCGTGTTCAACGACACCGCTGCCGCCACCACCCTTGGCTGTCTCCGAAATCACGGGAAAGACGTGCACAGATAAGCCTGATCTGACCAAGGCCATCGCCATGACGCCTAAGCGTAAGGCCCAGTGGCACTCGATCGCGACCAATGTTGACACTTTGTCGCCTTGCCTAAATCTGGACGACAAGCCCAGCAATTATGTCCTATATGCACTGCCTTCAGCCCCATCGAATCATACGCTTACCATTGGCGGTGCATATGAGGCTCTGCGAATTCTTGGGCCTTTGGTCTCTGTTCTCAATGCAGAGGGGCAGCCGATCAGGACGTTTACCGCAGATCGTTTCGCCAATGTCGGCAATACGTTTGGCGTTCAGTTTCGCCCCAGTGACGATGCGCGCTTTGTGTTGGTGCAAACTAACCCGCAATCGGCTGGCGTCGAGGTAAAGGCGTTTGAGACCCAACTGATCAGCCAAACCAATTATTCCTATAACCCCTATAATTACGGGACCACTAGCTATACGACCCAATATGGGCGGGAAGGGGCCACTGTTCGAAAATTCTCCCATGAAGGCGTCGTGTCGGTGACGATTCAAGCCGTGGCGGGTAAGATTGGCCTGCCTAACGAGAAATAGGCCCGGGGAGAACAAGCGGCGACAGCAGCTGCTTAGGCTTTCGCTGCACCCAGCGCGCTTTTCCTGTGTGGGCCGGACTGAGCGTGGCTAAGTTCGTACACCACTGGCATAGTGTCTTGCATTTGGGGAAGAGCGCGCGTAGATACGCGCTTCAGTTTTACTGGCGGCTCTTCTCGGGGCCGCCTTATCTTTTGAAATGGAACCTGCACCATGGCAGTGCCTAAGCGCAAAACTACTCCTTCTCGTCGCGGTATGCGTCGTTCGCACGATGCGTTGGGCGTGAATTCCTATGTCGAAGACAAGGATTCGGGCGAACTGCGTCGTCCACACCATATCGACCTGAAAACCGGCATGTATCGTGGCCGTCAGGTTTTGACCCCAAAAGAAGACTAAGTCTTGCTAGACTTTTCTTGTGGAAAAGCCCTGCCAATTGGCGGGGCTTTTTTCGTTTCTGAGCACTGTCGGCTCGACTTCCCAGCAGCTCTTGATACATCTGCTTTCACTGGCTTTTGCGGGGGATGAGCGATGCGGATATATTCGGGATTAATTGGGCTGGCATGCATCTTGGTAAGCCCAGCATGGGCGCAGGCACCAAAGCCAGTCGAAGCCCTCGACCTCTACCGCCTTGAACAGCCGCTTGATCCCCAATTGTCTCCCGACGGCAAACAAGTTGCCGTGCTGCGCCAAACCCGCGATATTCAGACCGACCGGGTGATGACCGAGCTATGGTTAGTGCCAGTGCCCGGAACTGGCGCAGGCGAGGGCCGTCGTCTTCTAGTGGGGGCCGACCGTGCGCCATCGAGTGCACGTTGGTCACCAGATGGCAGCGCAATAGCCTTTATTGGCAAAGATGGCACCAAGTCGCAAATTTTCCTATTGGATGTAAAGGAAGGCATCGCCAAGCCACTCACAAGTCTGAAATTCCCACCGAGCGCCTTGTCTTGGTCGCCCGATAGCAAGAAGATTGCTTTTCTCAACCTAGTCGAGGAAAAGCCCGAGGCCATTTATAAGCTGCCGGAGAAGCCAGAAGGTGCAACCTGGGCGGCACCTGCGCGCGTGGTGCGCAGCTTTCCCTATCGCACCGACCCAGAAGGCTGGCTAACGCCCGGCGATTATCAGGTTTTCACCGTGGAGGTATCAGGCGGATTGGTTACCCAAATCACGCGCGGTAGCGGTGATTGGGGCCGTGAGGATGGCCAGCCTGCTTGGACGCCAGATGGGCAATTTCTGATCGTCAGCGGCAATCCGGCACCGGACGCTCATTTAAAGCCTGTTCAATCCGACATCTATGCATGGCCAACAAAGGGAGGCGGCAAAGCCCGTCAGCTCACCGCTGATGATGGCTTTGAAAATAGCCCAGTTGTCAGCCCAGATGGCAAATCCTTGGCTTATGTGGGATGGGCGAACCGGCAAACCTCGTTTCAACGAACCGATATATTTGTAGCTTCCTTGCCAGCAACTGGCCTTGCCTCCCAAGCCCGCAATCTCACCCTTAAGCTTGATCGCCCCGCCAGTCAGATCATCTGGCGGAAGGACGGCAATGGGGTGCATTTCCTCTACCAAGATGTCGGCATCAGTCGGGTGGGCTTTGCAGCTTTGGACGGGCAAGTCAGTGTGTCGACCCCTGAAGTTGGCAATACACGTCTGCTTTTACCCTCCTCGGGGGGCAGCTATTCCACCGATGGTGCGAAGACTGTTTATCCAAGTCTCGAAGCCGATCGGCCCGCCGCTCTGGCCTTGTGGTCGCAAGGCAAAGAGACGATCCTGTGGGATATGAATGTCACTTGGCGAGCCGGCAAATCCATCGGCAAGCTGGAGGAAATCTGGACCCCATCTTCAGCCGATGGCCGCAAAGTGCATGGCTGGATCCTCTATCCGCCCAATTTCGATCCTACCAAGAAATACCCCTTGGCTATGGATATCCATGGTGGGCCCCACACAGATTACGGCCCCATGTTCTCCATCACGCATCACCTCTATGCGGCAGCAGGCTATGTGACCCTTTTCACCAATCCGCGCGGCTCGATCGGCTATGGCGAGGAATTCGCGAACCTGATCAATCTTTGCTATCCCTGCCAGGACCATGATGACTTGATGAGTAGCGTCGATGCGGTAGTTGCGCGCGGCTTTATCGATACCAATCGCCTCTATATTGGAGGTGGTTCAGGTGGTGGCGTGCTGTCGTCTTGGGCAATTGGCAAGACCAACCGTTTTGCGGCTGCTTCGGTCAAGCGACCCGTGATCAATTGGGCCACCGAAGCTTTGACCAGCGACATAGGGGCTGTCGTTACCAGCTATTGGTTTGAGAAGCGCCCTTGGGAAGAGCCCGAGAAATATTGGGCGCGCTCGCCTTTGTCGCTGGTTGGTAATGTCCGTACGCCGACGCTGATCATCACTGGCGAAAGCGACTATCGCACGCCCATGAGTGAAAGCGAACAATATTTCCAAGCCCTGCAATTACAGGGCGTTGAAAGCGCCTTGGTTCGTCTGCCAGAAGCAGGCCACGGCTTCGGCCGCCCCAGCCAATGGCTAGCCGCAATTTTGAGCACGATTGGCTGGTATGACAGTCACACGAAGAAGGCAGAGTAGGGGGCGTTTCCCCCGCATGGTCATCCCCACTGGAACGGCGTGAAGCGCGGGGAGATTGGGAAGTTATTGATCCCCTCCACCCTTAGGAGCGGCGTGCGCGCTTTTGCGTCTAAGCGGGCATTTCAATCGGGACGGCTTTGGTGGACCAGAGGGATCACCAAAACAATGTCATCCGCGCCGGAGCGGCAACGATGTGCGGGGACTTGATGGGACTTCGCGGCATAGAATTCGGGAATCCCTAACTAGCCCCCAGCCCTAGATTATCCCTTTCGCGCGCAAGCCTTCAATCTGTGTGTCACTCAACCCTAAAAGACTCTTGAGCTCGGTTTCAGTATCTGCGCCCAGGGCCGGAGGTGCGCGACGGGCAAGTGGGGGCGTGAGGCTCATTTTGATTGGATTGGCGACGGTGGGAATCGCGGTGCCATCCGCGCGCAAAAGGTCCTGCTGCATGCCGCGCGCGACAACTTGGGGGTCTTGGAAGACTTGATCAATCGTGTTGATTGGCCCGCAAGGCACACCGGCCTGTTCCAAATCCTTGATCCAGCAAGCCGTGGTCTTGCTAGCCATGACGGGCAATAGGCTTTCGATCAAACGATCCCGATTGGCAACACGCTGGGCATTGGTTTGATAGCCGGCGTCTTGCGCCAGCTGGCTTAGGTCGGCTGCGGCACAAAATTGCTGCCATTGGCCATCATTGCCGATGGCCAAAACGATATGGCCATCGGCGCTTGGGAATACCTGATAGGGTGCGATATTGGGATGCGCATTGCCCAAGCGCCTCGGGGCTTGCCCCGAAACCAGAAAACTGGCCGCTTGGTTGGCAAGAACGGATGTCTGGCAATCGAGTAGCGCCATATCAATATGCTGGCCTTGGCCCGTGGCTTCGGCATGGCGGAGGGCTGCCAGAATGGCAATGGTGGCATAAAGGCCTGTGAAAAGGTCTGCAACTGCCACACCCACTTTCAAGGGTTCTGCCCCCGGTGTGCCATCGGCTTGACCCGTAACGCTCATCAGGCCACCCGCCGCTTGCACCAGATAATCATAGCCTGCCCGGGCCGCATAAGGCCCAGTGTGGCCAAAACCCGTGATGGAGCAATAGACCATTTTGGGGTTAAGTTTGACGACGCTCTCATAGTCCAAGCCATATTTGGCTAAGCCACCTGTTTTGAAATTCTCGACCAGAACATCATGGTTGGGGATTAGGGCGCGCAGAATTTCGCTGCCCTCTGGCGTGGTGAAGTCAAGGGTGAGCGAAGACTTGTTACGATTGGCACAGGTATAATAGGCGGCATCGCCTTGGGTGCCGCTTTCATCTGTCAGGAATGGTGGGCCCCAGCTACGTGTATCATCGCCAGAACCTGGTTTTTCAATTTTAAGAACCTCGGCACCCAAATCACCCAAAGTTTGTGTTGCCCACGGCCCTGCTAGGACACGGGATAGATCCAGCACACGAACCCCTGCTAAGGCAGTCGGGGAAGCGGGCAGGGCGTTTGATTGCAGTGCTTTAGGCATAGGTCGCGCTCTTTTCATTTGCTTCTTTGAAAAGATATATCATTGTCGTGCTTGGAGATACCAGAGCAGCCGAGGGGGAGCCTTGCTACATGACAGAGAGTGGTCATCAAGATCAAGCGGTACAATCCAAGCCAGTCAATGAGTTTGCGCTCGGATGGCCCATTCTTTTGGCGTCTATTGTCGGTGTCTATGCGTCTTTGGCGACCTTACCCTTTTATGCCGTGCAGAATTTGTTCGGCCCGTTGAAGGAGGCTTTTGGTTGGAGCCGGACCGAGGTGTCGATGGCTGTCACGCTCATGGGTTTGGGCAATCTTCTGTCGTCTTATGTTGCTGGTGCTGTGACCGATCGTTTTGGTTCGCGCCCAGTCGCTCTGGTTTCGGGCTTATTGCTCGCATTGTGCTTATTTTTGCTCACCTTGAATAATGGCAATCTTCACCAATTCTGGTTGACCTATTTCATCATGACCATTGTCGCGGCGGGGACTTTGCCATTGACCTACACCCGCACGATCAATCAATGGTTTGATAAATCACGCGGGCTGGCGCTTGGCCTCACGCTTTTGGGGACCTCATTTGGCGCGATTACTTTGCCTATCTTCTACAAGATGGGGATTGATGCCTTTGGTTGGAAAGGCGTGTTTTATGTGGCACTTGGTATTGTCTTGGTGCTGTGGTTGCCGATTTTCTTGATGCTCTTCAAGGACCGCAGTGCGACCCATCAGGCGCAGGCTGCATTGGTGGCGACTGGCATGACTTTGGGTGAGTCGGTGCGCACCCCAACATTCTGGAAAATGGGCATCGCCTTCTTCTTTGTGACTTTCGCGATGAGTGGGATCGCGGTCCATATCGTCGCGATGATGAAGGACAATGGTCTGTCTGGCGCGCAAGCTGCCCAGATTGCCAGCCTGATTGGGGTCTCTATTCTGGTCGCGCGTTTGGTCGTTGGTTTTTTGATTGACAAATTTCATGCCCCCCCGATTGCCGCAGCTTGTTTTGCGATCCCGGCGATTGGTTGCTATCTCTTAATGGGCGGTGGACATGGTCCCGCCGTTGTCGCTGTGATCCTTGTAGGCGTTGCCTTGGGTGCAGAACTGGACCTGATTGCCTTCTTCACCAGCCGCTATTTCGGCATGAAGAATTACGGCAAAATCTATGGCTGGCAGTATGTCTTCTACACGCTGGGCGCTGGCATCAGCCCCTTAGCGTTTGGGATCGTCTATGACCGATTGGGGTCCTATGATCAGGTTTTAATCGCATCGTCCGTTGGTTTGATTTTAGCGGGCTTTTTAATGCTAAGCCTGCCGAGATATCAAAAGACAGACAGCTGAAGCTTAGGCCCTATCCGCCAAAGCCTTCGCAAACACATCCTCAAACATCTGTGTCGTCAGCCGCCCCGTATTGGTGTTGTAGCGGCTGCAATGATAGCTGTCATACAGGGTCTTATCGCCGATCTTATGGACGGCGCCATGCGAAAAGGGGAAGGCCGATGGCTTGGCCCCCAGCGTGCGGACGGTTGCGTCATGGCTAATCTTGCCAAGGCAGATCAGGCTTGTCAGGTTTGGAAGCGTTGCAATCTGCGCCTTTAGAAAGGGCGCACATTGGCTGATTTCAGATGGCTCAGGCTTATTAGCAGGCGGCGCGCATTGCACTGCATTGGTGATCATCACGCCGTGGAGTGAAAGCCCGTCATCCGCATGGGCAGCGTAGATGCCGCTCGACAAACCAAAGCGCGCGAGGGTCTGGTAGAGCAGATCCCCCGCCCAATCGCCTGTAAAGGGCCTGCCTGTCCGGTTGGCACCCGTCCGTCCAGGGGCGAGACCGACAATCAATAGCCACGGGTTTCTATCCCCAAACGCGGGGGCGGGTCCATTATACCAGTCCGGATTTTCTTCCCGATTTGTCGCCCGATAGGCTACAAGGCGGGGGCAGAGCGGGCAATCGCGCGTGGGTTGTTGCACAGCCGATCTGCCCGCGCCGAATTAGGCTTCAGTCTCGCCTTCGAACTCGTCTTCCATGCCTTCCAATTCGTCGTCAAACTCGTCAACGAACTCATCACCCTCCACAGGGCGACCCGGACGCATGTTCGCACGCGAATTCTCAAATCCATCTGGACGGGGTGGACGACCAATCAGAGCCGACAGATCCGCCAGATCGATAAATGTATCAGCTTGGCGACGAAGTTCGTCAGCAATCATCGGCGGCTGAGTTTTAATGGACGAAACCACTGAGACACGAGGACCGCGGCGCTGAACCGCTTCGATCAATACGCGGAAATCACCATCGCCCGAGAATAAGACGATGTGGTCGACATGGGACGCAAGCTCCATCATATCGACTGCAATCTCGATGTCCATGTCACCTTTAACGCGGCGACGCCCCAAGGTGTCGGTAAATTCCTTGGCTGGCTTCGTGATGACGTTGAAGCCATTATAGTCCAGCCAGTCGGCAAGTGGGCGGACAGGGCTATATTCGACATCTTCGAGGATGGCAGTGTAATAGCTTGCCCGAACAAGACGACCGCGCTTCTTGAACTCTTCAAGCAGCTTGCGATAATCTACATCGAAACCCAAGGTGCGCGCTGCTGCGTAGAAGTTTGCACCATCGATAAACAGAGCGATTCGCTCATTGGGGTAAAAAGTCATAGTGACGCGGCCTTCCTCTGAACAATTCCATCCAAAAATGCTTCTAGAGCCTTCCGGAATATATATTGGCCTAGGATCAAACCTAGGCTTGGGCTCTAAAACGCCTCGAGACATCCTCCTAAGCGCTTTAGAATTGTTATCACAAAATGGAGATTGTGTCACCACTTTGTCATCATTTTGGTCCACCAAAGCTTGGCCCCCAAATCTCGGAAAACCCGACTATCTAAATGCGGTATGTCGCATTGAACCCGCTGACGAAGAACCCTTGGCTCTCCTACAACGGTGCCAGGACATCGAACAGCGGATGAATCGTGTTCGTTCCTGCGATGATCGTTGGGCAAACCGAACTTTGGACTTAGATTTGATCGATTACAATGGCATTATTAGTGCCAATAGCACCGTTATAACACTGCCGCATCCACGAATTGCAGAACGAGACTTCGTTTTATTGCCACTGTTAGAAATTGCGCCAGATTGGTGCCATCCAGTCTCAGGCGTTTCCGGTAAAGAATTATTGCGGCTTTTGCACCAGTCAGAAAATCTCAACGATTGCGTGCGACTGGACTGAGGGCAGGGGTGACAGGCATGCCCGCAGGCAGTGCACGCCTTTATCTGCGTGCAATGGTTGAGAAACGACAAGACTTCCCGTAAAGAGACTACTCACTTTCCGACAGGATTAGATATATGGCCCGCGTGACGGTAGAGGATTGCGTTGAACGCGTCCCAAATAGATTCTCTCTGGTTTTGTTTGCAGCGCATCGCGCCCGGCAAATTTCTGGTGGTGCAGCGCTGACGCTCGACCGTGACCGCGATAAGGACCCCGTGGTTGCCTTGCGCGAAATTGCCGATGCAACGGTTGAAACCGAAGAATTGCGAGATGGCTTGGTAGCCTCGCTGCGCGAAGTTCGCCCGCATGCGGTGCGTGAAGAGGAAGAGAGCGATCTCTTGGCTCTAGAGGCCCCCGTGCTTGCAACAGAAGACGATGTGCTGCGCGCCTTGCAGCAAGAGCAAGAAGCAGTCCGCGAAGACCCTTATTGATCTTAAGGGTTCACGATGGACGATGGCAGGGCCACTGAGACATTAGAAGAATCTGGGGAGTTGCCATTCCCGGCGCAAATCGTGCGGCCTCCTAGTCGGGGCCGCATTTTGCGTCAATATGAGCTGATTGATCGCATTCGCGATTATGACCCTCACGTCAATGAAGATGCGATCAATCGCGCCTATGTGTTTGCTATGCAGCGCCATGGCAGCCAGCTGCGGGCCTCTGGCGATCCCTATTTTGCCCACCCAATCGAGGTTGCCGGTATTTTGACCGAGCTGCGATTGGACGCTGCGTCCATCATCACCGGCCTTTTGCACGACACCGTTGAGGATACGACTGCCACCACGGCTGAAATCGGTAAACTGTTTGGCGATGAAGTGGCGCAATTGGTCGATGGGGTGACAAAGCTTTCCCAGCTTGAACTCAATTCCAACCGCACCAAACAAGCCGAAAACTTGCAGAAATTTATCCTCGCTTTGTCGAAGGATGTGCGCGTTCTCTTGGTCAAGTTGGCCGACCGTTTGCACAATATGCGCACCCTACACTTCATCAAGAAGCGCGAGAAGCGGGAGCGTATTGCCCGGGAAACCGCCGATATTTATGCTCCCTTGGCGCGCCGTATGGGTATCCAGCGCTTTTCAGGTGAATTGGAAGAATTGGCCTTCCAGCATCTCCACCCAGAAGCTTGTAAGACGATCAACGAGCAATTGGCCAATTTGCGAGCCGAACGCTCTGGTGCCGTCGCCGCGGTGACGCAAAAGATCAGCGCGGCATTGGAAGCCGCAGGGATTGAAGCCCGCGTGATGGGCCGGGAAAAGCGCGCTTATTCAGTCTGGAAAAAGCTCGAGCGTAAGTCGATCTCTTTTTCCGACGTGTCAGACCTCTATGGGTTCCGGGTTGTCGTCAAGGATACCGCCCAATGCTATGCCGCCCTTGGCGTGATCCACGAGGCTTGGTCTTGTGTGCCAGGCCGCTTTAAAGATTTCATTTCTGTGCCAAAGCCCAATGGCTATCGATCGATCCATACAGGTGTTGTAGGGCCGAGTTCGACGTCCGTCGATATTCAAATCCGTTCAGAAGAAATGGACCGCATCGCGGAGGATGGGGTTGCGGCGCACTGGCGCTATAAGAATAGCACCTATGGCTATCACCCAATCGACGGCAAACAATCGGATCCATTGGCGCCTTTACGCAATCTGGTGGAAATTCTTGAGCATGGTGGTGATCCAGAAGAGTTTCTGGAAAATGCCAAGCTGGAAATGTTTCAGGATCAGGTGTTTGCGTTTACGCCCAAGGGCGATTTGATTGTTTTGCCTTATGGTGCGACGCCACTTGATTTTGCCTATGCGGTTCATACCCGCATTGGCGACACCACTGTCGGGGCCCGGATTAACGGTGAGGAGCGACCTTTGCGGACCGCGCTTTCCAATGGCGACGTGGTTGAAATCTTGCGCTCAGATATTCGCAAGCCCGTTGCCGATTGGGAATCGGTGGCGGTTACTGGGAAGGCGCGCTCGGCGATCCGCCGCCTGGTGCGCGAGAGTGAGCGCGAGGAATTTGCGACTTTGGGCCGTCGACTGGCTGGTCATGCGCTCCGCCGGGTGGGTCTCAACCCCGAAGACGTCAATTTGGAAGACGCCCGTCAACGATTGAATTATGACACGATGGACGAGCTATATGCCGCGATCGGGCGTGGTCGGCTGACGGGGGCAAGTCTCGCTGAAGCTGCGGTGCCCGGCTTTGTGCGCAAAAGCGCTTTGGGTGAACCGCGGCTCATGATTGATAATGATCACGCAAGCGACTTTGTTCGCGGCTCGGATCTGATGTCGGGCGTTGCTTTACACTTCATGCCTTGCTGTTCGCCTTTGCCCGGTGACCGGATCGTTGGGGTGCATGTGCCAGACCGAGGCGTAGAAGTGCACACGATTGATTGTGATCATCTGGCAGAACATGACGCCAATGAGGACCAATGGATTGATCTGGCCTGGACTGACGAAGCCAAGCGTAATGGCTTGGCTTTGGGCCGACTCGTCATGAGTTGTGAGAATACCAAGGGTGTTTTTGCCCAAGTTGGCAAAATCATCTCTGAATGTGACGGCAACATCACCAATGTGCGCGCACAAAATCGGCGGGAAGATTTCATCGACCTCTTGGTCGACGTAGAAGTTGCAGACTCTAAGCATTTGAACGTGATCGCTGCATCCCTGCGGGCCTTGCCTGTCGTGGTTGATGTGAAGCGGTTACGGGGCTGAGTGGACGGCAAGGGACAAGAGCATGGCAACCTATTTGGTGACTGGGGTAAACCGCGGGATCGGCCGTGCGTTGGTCGATGGCTTGTTGGCGCGCGGTCACAAAGTGATTGGAACGACACGCGACGGGAAGGCTCCCGTTGAGCATGCTAATTTTCAAGTCATTGCGTGCGACATCACGGACACACATGCAGTACGCCAAGCCGCAGAGGCCATTGCTCAACCGATCGATGTTCTCATCCAAAATGCTGGCGTATTCGGTCCTCGGCCGCAAGAATTAGCCGATCTGGCGCCTGACGATTTCCTGGATGTCCTCAATGCTAATGTGGTCGGGCCTTGGCGGGTTGTACAAGCCTTCCTGCCGCATTTGCAGCGCTCCGGCCAAGGACGGGTTTTGATGATTTCATCCGGCATGGGGCGATTTTCAGGCTCTTCGCAGGGTGCACCAGCCTATCGGGCGTCCAAGGCTGCTTTGAACAAATTGGTCCAAACCTTTGCGCACGACCTAAAGCGAGATGGCATTGCCATCGTGGCCTGTCATCCGGGCTGGGTTCGCACCGATATGGGTGGCGCGGGGGCCGAAATTGATGCCAAAGTCAGTGCAGATGGCCTCATTCAACTCGCCGAAAACCTGCATCTATCGGGCACCGGTCGCTTCATGGACTGGACCGGCCACACGCAAGACTGGTGAAATCAGCTTAGAAAGTGATACATAAGCCTTATGACCAATGATGACGTTCTTTCCATCTTTAAGTCGGCCGGTGGCCTGCTTGAAGGCCATTTCATTCTGACTTCGGGCCGCCATAGTCGCACCTTTTTGCAGAAAGCCTTTGTGTTTATGGACCCACCGGCGACCGAGAAACTCTGCCAAGCCTTGGCAGATAAAATTAAGGCGCGCTGGGGCCAAGTTGATTATGTGGTGTCACCAGCCGTGGGTGCCGTGATTCCTGGCTATGAGACCGCGCGTCACCTGGGGGCAAAGGCCGTCTATGTTGAGCGGGAAGACGGTAAGTTCCGGTTACGGCGCGGCTTTACTTTACCAGCTGAAGCTCGTGTTGTGATCGTGGAAGACATCGTCTCAACGGGGATTTCGGTTCGGGAAACCTTGGAAGCCATCAAGGATGCACCTTGCGTGATTTTGGGGGCGGCGGTGATTGTGGATCGCAGTGCCGGCCGCGCCGATGTGGGCTGCGAGCTAGTTGCTTTGGCGTCCATTGAAGTCGAAAGCTTTGCCCCTGATGAAATTCCCGAAGACCTGAAAGGCGTGCCGGCCATTAAGCCGGGTAGCCGGGCCTTGTCACAAAGCGCATCATCATGAGCTTTAGCCATCATTTGCGCCTTGGGATCAATATTGATCACGTCGCAACGATTCGAAATGCGCGCGGCGGGCCGCACCCCGATCCATTGCGTGCCGCCCATATAGCGGCCAAAGCTGGCGCAGATGGGATCACCCTGCATTTGCGGGAAGATCGTCGCCATATTCGCGACGAAGACCTCGAAAAATTTATCGCGCAAGTGGAATTACCCATCAATTTGGAATTGGCTGCCACCGAAGAAATGTTGGATATCGCCTTGCGCCATCCCACTCATGCTGTGTGCATTGTGCCGGAGAAGCGGGAAGAGCGGACTACCGAAGGCGGGCTAGACGTTGCGCGCTTGCACAATTCGATCGCGCCTATGGTGCGGAAGCTTGCCACAGCGGGGCGGCGCGTTTCTCTATTTATCGAGCCCGATCCGATACAGTTGGCCGTGGCCGAAGCCATGGGTGCGCAAGTGGTCGAGCTTCATACCGGTGCCTATGCTGAAGCAGCACTTGAAGGCCATGAAGAAGAAGCCCGGCATATTGCGGAAAAGCTGGCGGAAGCGGCAAGAATAGGCACAGCGCGCGGTCTAGAAGTTCACGCCGGACATGGTCTTACCTTTGATAATGTGAAGCCAATTGCGGCTATCCCAGAGCTAGTTGAATTAAATATTGGTCATTTCATCATAGGTGAAGCAATTTTCATTGGCCTTGAAGCGGCGATTGCCCGTATGCGTCTGTTGATGGATGAAGCGCGCGCATGATTGTTGGGATTGGCTCAGACCTGTGTCGGATCGACCGGATTGAAGAGACTTTGGCGCGCTTTGGCAGCCGCTTTGAGTCGCGCTGTTTCACAGTCGGCGAGCAAGCCCGTGCCAATGGCCGTCCTACCAAGCGGGCCGATACCTACGCCAAACGCTTTGCTGCCAAAGAGGCCTGTTCCAAAGCTTTGGGTACTGGCATGCGGCGCGGGGTAGCTTGGCGGGATATGGAAGTGGTCAATCTGCCAACTGGCAGACCGACTTTGAGTTTGACCGGCGGCGCGCTAAAGCGTTTAGAAGAACTGACACCGCCGGGTTTTGCAGCCGATATCCATCTGAGTTTAACCGACGATCATCCCTATGCCATGGCATTTGTGGTGATTGGCCTGCAGCCCCTTTCAGCAAAAAGAAAAGAACAATAGTCTCATGGTTGATACAGCAAACTCTCAGGCCGCTTCCCCGAAGACGGTGAAACCTGCGCCGCAGGGCGATAGCCTTATCGAAAGCGTCAAAACCATTGTCATGGCCTTGAGCATTGCGCTGTTCTTGCGGATTTTCCTGTTTCAGCCGTTCAATATTCCGTCTGAATCAATGCGACCTGGCCTTTTGGTGGGCGATTATCTTTGGACGTCGAAGTGGGACTATGGCTATAGCAATGCCTCCATTCCTTTTTCGCCAAAAATCCTGAATGGACGGGTTTTGGGCAAAGCACCGGAGCGCGGCGATGTGGTGGTGTTTAAGCTGCCATCAGATCCACGTCAGGATTATATCAAGCGCTTAATCGGCATGCCCGGTGATCGCATCCAAGTTGTGGGCGGACAAGTCATCCTGAATGGCACACCGGTAAAACATGAAATGCTGGAGCCGGAGACCATTACTGAGCAAAATGGCAATATCCGCACCGCGACCCGTTTTCGGGAAACTCTGCCAAATGGCCGATCCTATGTAACTTATGATTATGAGATCAATGGTGCGTTTGATAACACCAAAGTCTTTGTGGTTCCCGAGGGCCATTATTTCATGATGGGCGATAATCGCGATAATTCCACTGACAGCCGCGCTGACCCAATACTGCAAGACGGCGTTGGTTTTGTGCCTGCCGAAAATCTTGTCGGTCGCGGGCGGATTGTGCTTCTGTCCTTTGATGAGACGACCCGTATCTATCTGCCCTGGACTTGGTTCACCGGTCTGCGGTGGGATCGCTTAGCCGTCCCTATTCGATGACGCGAGAGACACGTCTCCAAGCGCTTCAGGATAAGATCGGCCATCAATTTGCGGACCGATCCTTGCTCGAGCGTGCCTTGACGCACAAGTCTCGTGGGGATGGTCAAAAGGGCTTTGCCCATAATGAGCGGTTAGAATGGCTGGGAGACCGCGTTCTTGGCCTCATGGCTGCCGAGCGTTTGTTTGAACGCCATGGGCGCGCCGAAGAAGGTGAATTGACACGCCAATTCAATGCCATCGTTTCAGGGAAAAATTGTGCTGAGGCCGCCCGTGAGATTGGGATGGCGGAGCTTATAGTGGTCTCGCGCGGGTTTAGTGCCGATGCGGTTGCTGAAAATGATTCTATCCTCGGCGATGCCTTTGAGGCCTTAATGGCAGCTCTTTGGCTCGATGGCGGAAGGTCTGCTGTTCAGGGCCTGTTTGAATTAGCTTGGCAGGCAGGTCAGCAAGACCAGTCGGCCCTTCATCGTAATCCCAAGAGCGCGCTGCAGGAATGGGCCCAAAAGCGCGGGTTTCCACCGCCTGTTTATCAGGTGCTGGAGCGTGATGGCCCTGACCATGCGCCACGTTTCGTGATAGAGGTCACGGCTGGGAACCATGTTGCAACCGCAGAGGGTTCATCGAAACAAAATGCAGAGCGGGCCGCGGCCCAAGCGCTGCTGAAGCAAGGCGGATTACGTGTCTGAAACGAGTGAAACTACCCCCACATCAGCGGTGTCGGAAAAAGCCCGCTGCGGCTTTGCTGCCATTCTTGGGGCCCCAAATGCTGGGAAATCAACGCTGGTCAATGCGCTTGTTGGGCAGAAGATTTCGATTGTGACTCAAAAAGTTCAAACCACGCGCTTTCCTGTACGCGGGGTTGCCATTCATGGCGATGCACAAATTGTTCTGGTGGATACACCAGGCGTCTTCACGCCAAAGCGCCGCTTGGATCGCGCCATGGTGGCCTCAGCTTGGGGCGGGGCTGCAGATGCCGATGCATTGGTCCATGTTGTCGATGCACCAGCCGCCAGCCGAACGAGCGAAGGCCGTGGGGATGGTAGTGACAAGCGCACTTTTGAAGATGTGCAGCAAGTCATCGAAGGCCTTCAAAAGCAAGGACGTAAAGCGATCTTGGCGCTCAATAAAGTCGACGTGCTTGAGCGTGCCAAATTGCTTGACCTGTCCCAAGCCTTCTTTGAGAAGGGGGTTTATGATGAGGTGGTGATGATTTCTGCTTTGAAGTCATCCGGCTTGAAGCGCCTGAATGATTTGCTAGCCGAACGTATGCCACTGGGACCTTGGCTATATCCCGAAGAACAAGTGGCCGATACGCCGATGCGGGTTATGGCCGCCGAAATCACGCGCGAGAAGGTCTTCCTGCGCTTGCATGAGGAATTGCCCTATCATGCAACGGTGGAAACCGATGCTTGGACTGAAAAGAAAGATGGTTCGGTGCGGATCGACCAGACCCTTTATGTCATGCGCGAAGGCCATAAGGGCATTGCGATTGGCAAGGGTGGGGAGACTTTGAAATGGATATCCCAAAACGCGCGCAAAGATATTGCTGAGGCGATTGAACGACCAGTCCATTTGTTCCTGCATGTCAAAGTGCGCGAAAATTGGATTGAGGAGCGGTCTCATTATACGGCCTTGGGTCTGGACTTTGATGCCTAGAGGCCAAGGATGAGCGCTTGGACAGGCCATGCCATCGCCTTGTCGGCGCGACGCTTTGGCGAAAATGACGTCATTCTCGATGTCTTCAGCGATCAAGTCGGCAGGGCGTCAGGCATTGTTTACGGCGGGGCTGGTAAGCGCAAGCGCGCATTGATTGAGCCTGGAACCCGCTTGCATCTGACGTGGAAGTCGCGACTTGAAGACCAATTGGGATTCTTCGACGAGATGGAGGGCAGGGGTGGTGGCCCTGCCGATGTGATGGACGACGCCGCCGCGCTCGCCGCCTTGTCATGCGTGGCAAGCCTTCTATCGGAGGTCACCCCAGACCGTCAGCCCTGTGTGGGATTGTTTGAAGCAACCGACATTTTGTTGCAGGCCTTAAGTGATACCCAAAGCTGGCCCGCGCTTTATATTCGTTGGGAAATGGGGCTTTTGGCGGAGATGGGCTATGGCTTGGACCTATCGCAATGTGCCCTAACCGGATCCCCTGATGATCTCGCTTGGGTTAGCCCGAAAACGGGTCGGGCAGCGTCCCGGATGGCGGGGGAGCCCTTTGCCGACAAGTTATTGGTCTTGCCGCCGTTTTTATTGGGTGGGCAGAACAAACCCATCAGCGGGGATGTGGCCGACGGTTTTGCTTTAATGGGGCACTTTATAGAGCGCGAATTGCTCGCCCCGGTCCGCAAATCCATGCCAGAGGCTCGGGCGCGTTTGATCTTTGCTTTAGGTAAAACCGGCAGATTATAGGCCGACTAAGCCGCTTTGACTTTCACGAGCTCTTCTAGGCTGACCTTGTTTCGGCCTGTGCGCTTAGAGTTATAGAGCGCCGCGTCCGCACGTTCGACCATGTCAGTTGGTTTCTCACCGGGACGACGTTGGGCGACGCCCAGAGAGACGGTAATCTTGCCTAGATCTTCGTTTGAAGCGCGGCGAACGAGACGCTTGCCTTCAACGGCTTGTCGGACCTTTTCAGCGATGGCGGCAGCCGTTTTGCGGTCTGTCATCGGCGCAATCATGGCAAATTCTTCCCCACCCAGTCGGGCGACAACGCCACCCTTGGGCTTCGCACGATCCATAACCGTGGCCACAAAGCGGATCACTTGGTCGCCAGTCTGGTGACCAAATGTGTCATTGATACGCTTGAAGAAGTCGATATCTGCCATAATAACCGTCATAGGACCTGCGCCACGATCGGATGCCGCACACATCTCAACCAACCGGCTGTCAAATTCTTTGCGGTTTGCAAGACCTGTCAGCGAATCGGTAGCCGCCTCAATGCGCACTTGTTCCAACTGGACGCGCAAGGCTTCAATCTCGACACTTGACTCAGCGAGCTTGGTTTCAAGATGTTTGGACTGCGTGGCCATTTCATTGGTGGCACCAACAAGGCTTTCGACTAAATCCTTCGTAATCAGAGGACTGTCGGTTTTTTCAAGTTCCCGTTTGGCAACGGCCAGTTGTTCGCCATAGGCCTTGGTTTTGACACCGGCCTTCAACAAGCCCTTGCGAACGTCTTCCATTTCAGCAGCAATCTTGCCGCCCGCCTTCATCATACGCGAACCAATGGCGACGTCTTCAAAAAAGGTGATGTAAAGCTGGTCGCAGATATGATCATCAATGGGACGCTTTCCAGCGATCATCAGATCCATTTCGGTGCGCAAAGCTTCTGGGTTCGAGGCATGATAGGCCAACCAAATCGCGTAGTTCTCAGGTGACGGCGTGATCTTTCGCTCTTTCAGCGATTTCAAGGCAGCCTCAGCCACCGCCATCCCTTGTTCACCGACTAGGCTTTGAACTATTTTTTCCACTATTCGACCCGCTGTTGCTAGTCTCCCATTACGGGCGCAGTATGGAGATTGCGTAAACGTGGCGACTAATTTTCCGTCTTGACTTGGAAACAACTGCAATTCATGCGCATAATTACCACTGAAAAAGCGCCATCAGGCGCAGATAAAAGACCTAGGGAGCCTGCATCATGAACGATATGACCTTTTCAGTGCGCGGAGATGGCGAAACCATCGCAAGACTGAATCAAATTCTTGCGGTGCAGAAGGCCGCACAATTGCGCGACGGCATTCCGTCAGCTGAAGTGCGCATCAATCGGATTGATCGGTGCATTGGCTTGCTGGTCGATCATGCAGAACAGATAGCAGATGCTTTGTCGGAGGATTTCTCCTGCCGCGCCCGTGAAACCAGTTTGATCACCGATGTGGCGAGCTCACTCGGGCCCTTGAAAGATGCCAAGGCACATTTGGTCAAATGGATGCGCCCTGAAAAGCGCAAAACCTCGCCCGGATTATTGGGGTTATTGGGGGCAAAGGCAGAAGTTCGCTATCAGCCTAAAGGGGTGGTCGGCATCATTGCCCCGTGGAATTTCCCAGTCAATTTGACCTTTGCCCCGCTCGCCCAAATTTTGGCTGCGGGCAATCGCGCCATGATCAAGCCGTCTGAATTGACGCCCGCGACCTCTGAACTCTTGCGCCAAATGTTTGCAAAGGCTTTCTCAGAGGAAGAGATCGCCGTGGTGACTGGCGGGCCAGATGTTGGCCAAGCCTTCTCGCGTCTGGCGTTCGACCACATGATCTTCACTGGCGGCACCTCGATTGGCCGCCACATCATGCGTGCCGCCTCAGAAAACCTTGTTCCTGTCACGCTGGAATTGGGCGGCAAAAGCCCTGTTATCGTCTCGCGCTCCGCCGATGTTGCAACGACAGCAGACCGCATCATGGCTGGCAAGACCCTCAATGCTGGTCAAATCTGCTTAGCTCCAGACTATCTTTTAGTCCCGTCTGAAAAGCGGGATGAATTGGTCGGTGCTCTGACGAAATCGGTCTCGGCTATGTATCCAAAGCTACGTGATAATCCAGACTATACAGCGATTATTTCGCCACGCCACTTTGACCGCATTCAGGCGCTCCTGACCGATGCGAAAGAGAAGGGTGCGACAATTGTTGAAATCAATCCAGCAGGAGAAGATTTCTCGACCCAAAATGGTCGTAAAATTCCGCCAACGCTTGTTCTCGATACCACCGAAGATATGAGCATCATGCAGGAAGAAATCTTTGGACCCGTCTTGCCCATCAAGACCTATTCAGACGTGAAAGAGGCGGTCGGCTATGTGAATGCCAATGACCGGCCACTGGGCCTCTACTATTTTGGTGCCGACGCGGGCGAGCAGGAATATGTGCTAACCAACACCACTTCTGGCGGCGTGACGGTCAATGACGTGATCTTCCATATCGCAATGGAAGACCTGCCATTCGGCGGTATTGGCCCATCTGGTATGGGCTCTTACCACGGCTATGATGGCTTCAAAGAGTTCAGCCACGCCCGTTCGGTCTACACGCAATTGAAAAAGGACTTGGGACCGATGAAAGCGCTTCGTCCACCATATGGCAAAGCGGTACGCGACTATATCGGCAGTCAAATCAAGCGCTAAGGCGCGTCAGGTGCAAACATAAATGGGGCGCGGGACAGGCTGGTCTCGCGCCCTTTTTGATGCTTGCTGCGTGCGTTATGGCTTGACCATAGAGAAATGGCCGACATCGATCCGGCCAGTGCGGAAGCCTGCTTCGCAATAGGCCAGATAGAAGCGCCACAATTGCTTGAACCGCTCATCAAAGCCCAAGTCTTTGATATGGATCCATTCTGCGAGGAAGCTTTTTGCCCAAGCCGCCAGAGTATCGGCATAGGATAGACCGAAGGCCGCTGTGCTCTGCCATACCAAGCCTGCACGGGCGACTTCGAGTTTGAGGCGGGGCACGCTGGGCAGCATGCCGCCTGGGAAGACATAGCTTTGGATGAAGTCGGCTCGGCTGCGGTAATCTTCGAATAGACGCTCATCAATCGTGATGATTTGCAGACCCGCTTTGCCGCCGGGTTTCAAGACTGAATTGACCTTATCAAAATAGGTCGACCAATATTCTTCGCCCACAGCTTCGAACATTTCAATCGAAACAACGGCATCATATTGGCCGGTGATATCGCGATAATCCATCAGCTTGATTTGGGCGAGCTCGCTCAACCCCGCTTTGGCCAGACGCTCGGTCGCATATTTATATTGCTCTTCCGAGATCGTGACGCCAGTCACGCGTGCGCCATATTCGCGGGCTGCAAATTCGGCAAAGCCGCCCCAGCCACAACCAATCTCCAACACATGTTGGCCAGGCTTAAGGCTCACTTGTTCGGCCAGAGCACGATATTTATTCATTTGCGCGCTGGTCAAATCCTGGCCGTCCTTTTCATACACGGCCGATGAATAGGTCATGCTGGGATCCAGCCAACGCGAATAAAAATTATTGCCCAGATCATAATGGGCTAAGATGTTCTTCTTCGAGCCCGTTTTGGTATTCCGCTTCAGGAACTTATGGCGGAAATTATTGATCACCGTCCAGAGCGGGCCTCCAACCAAAAGCTTGGGCATCAAATCCAAGTTGGATGAGAAGACCTCCAGAAGGATTGCTAGATCCGGTGTATCCCATTCGCCTGCCATTAAACCTTCCGCAAAGCCAATGTCACCTTGGGCAGCAACACGCTTGATAAAGCTGAAATTCTTAATTTGTAGCACCGCACTTTTTCCGGGCTTATCACCCTTGAAAATCAGCTGGCGTCCATCTGGCAGCCAGACCCGGATCTCGCCTTCCACAATATTGCTCATCGCCACGGCCGCCATTTTGAAGGCCATGGGAACTTGGCGGAGTTGGCGCGCCAACTTTGGCGTCATCAGCAGGGTATTGGCGTTTTGATCGTCACTCATGGGGGGATGGAATCCTACTTAATCTGGCAACACTGACGGGTATGGGTGGGGTGGGTTTATGGTGGTAGCGGGCACCTTTTATTAATAATTTCAATGCCTCCCAGTGAATGCCTAAGACAACTTTGAACGTCAAGAACGGAATGGCGAAAAAGGCACGGGCCAAATTCGTATCGCTCAATGCCTCTCTACGCAATTTCAGCGTGGCCAGATGATCCCGAACTGCATCTGAAAACTTATCAATCGTCAAGGAGAGGGTGCCCTCGCTTGTCCGCAGAGTAAACGCATAACGACCTGACCCATCAAAGAAAGGCGAAACGTGAAAAATTTTGTCGGCCTCTTGATGCTCGACTATCTGGCCGCTTGCGGGGGCGACATAGCTGTGGGTCTCGCCAAATGTGTTGTTCACTTCATAAATCACAGCCGCAAGCTGATGGTCGCGGCGATAGGCCAAAAACACCGAGATTGGGTTGAAAACAAAACCCAGTACGCGCGGGAAGGTCAATAAATGGATTGGCCCGCCGTCAAAAGCGATATTGGCCGAAGCCAATTGCGTTTCAACCCAGCCCCGCAAGGGTGCTCCTGTCCGGTCACCATGATCTTTGTCATAAAAGGCCAGCGGGGCAAACCGATTGTGGCCCATCCATCTGAGGCCGCGAACTTGTGCTGCAGGGTCATCTACGTCGATGAGGATCTGATAAAGATCATAGGCTAAACGATGCTCAAACGGATGGAAGCGGACGTGTACGGTCCGACCACGCATTAGGCCTAGTTTGGTCATCTCGGTCACAGGGCCGCTTCTGCCTCCCGCGCAGGTTGATCGGGGGTCTCTGGTCGAGATGAAGCCGTGGCTGTGGGCTCTAGGCGGACAATATCGTCGTCCACAAACGTCCAAGGGATTTGACCGCCTAATTTGAGGGCGACCCGCAAGCCAGCCCTAAGCCCGTCTTCATGGAAGCCGTAACCCTGCCAAGCACCTGCAAACCAAGTTTTGTTGACGCCCTGAATGGTCAGGATGTCGCGCTGCGCCTTTGCGGCTGGGGCATCAAATTGCGGGTGCGCATAATTGAAGCGGGCGAAGACTTGGGTGGGATCGATCGGCTTAGCAGGGTTTAAGGTTACAAAGAGCGGGCAGTCGGCGTCTTGGCCTTGCAAGCGGTTCATCCAGTAGGTGAGTTCGATCGGCGCATTGGGGTCGCCGCGAGAAACGTTCCAACTGGCCCACGCGGCCTTGCGAATAGGCATATAGCTCGCATCGCGATGCAGAACCGCCTCATTAGGGGCATAACGGACAGCACCGAGAATCTCGCGCTCTTGGGCAGAGGCATCCGCCAATAAAGCGAGAGCTTCATCAGAATGGCACGCGAGGATGACTTCATCGAAGCGATGGGTCTGCCCGTCGACTTTTACGTCTACACCGTTCGTGTCGCGTCGAACTTGCGTCACGGCTGCATTTAAGTGGACCCGGTCACCCAAAGCCTCAGCAAATTTTTCCACATATCGACGCGAGCCGCCAGTGACAGTGCGCCAGTTTGGGCGTTCAAAATGGACAAGGCGATGGTTATTGAAGAAACGGACAAAGCTTGCGGCAGGATAATCCAGCATGCCTTGTTCTGGTGTTGACCAAATGGCCGCCCCCATCGGTACCAGATAACGCTCCAAAAAGCGCTGCGACAGGCCTAGACGCGCGCTATATTCGCCCAAGGTTAGCGTGTGCAAAATTGGGTCCTGCACGTCTTTTTGGGCTTGCGCATTAAAGCGCAGCATATCGGCTAAAAGCGCCCAATGGTTCAAATCCAGAGCATTGCGTTTCCAAGCAAAATAGCCCGGCGCACCATCAGAGCCCCATTCACTGCCTGGTCGACCATCGCGCACCGAAAAGCTCATATCCGATTGCTGGGTCGGGACTTTTAACGCCTCAAACAAGGCAATCAGATTGGGATAATTGAGTGCGTTATAGACGATGAAGCCCGTATCCACGTCGATTTTCTTGCCATCATAGTCGACCGTCACGGTGTTGGAATGCCCGCCGAGGCGAGCTTCCTTTTCAAAGACAATGACCTCATGCTGGTCCTTCAGAGCCCAAGCAGCTGATAGTCCGGTTATCCCTGTGCCGATGATTGCGATTTTCATACTAGGTCTCCGGTCACATTCTGTTTGAGGCTCGCAAGGGCATCGAGTGCTTGTTTACGCGCTTTTTCATGATTAACGATGGGGAGGGGATAGGTCCGCCCCAAGTGGACGCCAGACCCGCGAAGGATTTCGGTCGGCGCTTCAAAGGGACGGTGAAGATATTTGTTGGGCAGTTGGGCGAGTTCAGGCACCCACGTGCGCACATAGTGACCATCTGGGTCAAATTTCTCGCCTTGCGACATCGGGTTGAAAATGCGGAAATAGGGTGCCGCATCCGCGCCACAGCCTGCAACCCATTGCCAACCTGCCGCATTATTGGCGACATCGGCATCCACCAAAGTATCCCAGAACCAAGCTTCACCCGCCCGCCAATCTTGCAACAAATGCTTCACCAAGAAGGAAGCCACAATCATGCGTACCCGATTGTGCATCCAACCTGTCCTCCATAGTTGACGCATACCTGCGTCCACAATGGGGTAACCTGTTTGTCCGCGTTGCCAAGCCCGCAGAGTGGATGAATCATTTTTCCAAGGAAATGCGCGAAAGGCCTCTTTCCAGCTTTCTTCTGGGAAGTCCTCGTAATGAAAAATCAATTGAGTGGAAAATTCCCGCCAACCCAATTCAGACAAAAAGACCTGCCCGTCTGTCTGCAGAGCTGGGTTGGCGCGCATGGCGGCGCGTGCAGCATTCCAGACGCGCCGGATCGAGATTTCACCGAAATGTAAGTGAGGCGACAGGAAGGAAGTCGCCGGTTTGCTTGGAATATTGCGCCCTTCGCCATAATTGTGCAGGCTCGTTTCGATAAACGCGTTGAGCCGCCGTTGCGCACCAGCTTCCCCGGGCTGCCAAGTCTGGTCTAGGCCGCCAGACCAATCAGGCGCTTTGGGCAATAGGTTCCAGGATTGGAGACTCTCTGACACGATTTCGGGGTTTGAAAGACCTGTCAGGGGGGGCGCCGGGGCAACCTGTTCCGCCCATGTGTCGCAATGGGGTTGGGCTGCTCGAAAGAAGGGGGTGAAAACCTTGAAATTTCCGCCAGAACCTGTCTTGATTTCCCAGGGTTCTGTGAGGACCGAGGCTTTGTATGTGCCGACTTGGACGCCTCGGCCTGTCAATTCGGCCTTAATGGCGGCATCAACGGGCCTCGACCACGCATAATAGCGGCGGTTCCAATGAACTGAGCCAGCATTTAACTTATTCGCCAAATCTGGGATCAAATGCCGGGGGTCGCCGCGTTTTAGGATCAGTTCAATCCCTAGCTGGGCAAGGTTGGCTTTCAGGCTCGTCAAGCTATGATGCAGCCACCACTTCAAGGCACCACCCAAGGGCCGCCCTAAATCGGTTCCTTCTTCCAGAATATAGATCGCACAGATTGGTCCCGATTGTGATGCGGCGATCAGGGCGGGATGATCATCCAACCGCAAGTCTTCGCGAAACCAGACAAGGGAGGGACGCGCAGGCGGGTTTTGGCCAAAGTGGGCAATTTGCATGTTTGGTTCTACGTCTGAAGCTTCAGGCCGGATTGCGATTGGCTGTTGAAGGCAAGATCAAGCCAACGCCGCACCTCAATCGGAGGATTTCACCAGCACATAGGTTCCAGGCGCATCGCCAATGACCTTTAGGCCCCCGTCACCGGGCATCCGCGCCGGCACTTGCGGGCCAGAGCGCTCTCCCAGCCACTTAGCCCAATCCGGCCACCAAGAGCCCTTATGCTCAACCAAGTGCGCCTGCCATTGATCAGACGTATCGGGCAATTCCGTCATGGTTTCGGGCGGTAGCCAATGCTGATATTTTTTGGCTTCAGGGTGATTGATCACCCCTGCAATATGGCCAGAGCCTGCAAGGATCATCCGAACGGGCCCGCCAAAGAGTTTCGCGCCGCGATAAATCGACCGCCAAGGCGCGATATGGTCCTCTTTCGAAGATTGCATATAGATGGGGGTCTTCACATCTTTGAGGTTCAGGCGATAGCCCGACATGGTCATTTCGCCACGTCCCAATCGATTGTGGCGGTAGAAATTGTCGAGATAGAAAAGATGCAATGCCTTGGGCATACGGGTTTGATCTGCGTTCCAGAACAAGAGGTCAAACGGCTTGGGGTCTTTGCCCATCAGATAATTATTGACCACAAATGACCAGACGAGGTCATTGGCGCGCAAGAAGTTGAAGGTCTCGCCCATCACTGTGGCATCTAAGACACCACCGGCATGCTCAATCTCATCCTTAATATATTGGATAGCGGCATCATCGGTGAAAACTTTGAGATCGCCAGCTTCTTCAAAGTCGGACTGAGAGGCAAAGAAAGTGGCCGAATTGATCCGTTCGTCGCCCGTTTGGGCCATGACCGCCATGGTGGAGACCAGAAGCGTACCCCCGATACAATAGCCGACAGTGTTGATCTTGTCCTGCCCGGTCGCCTTAGTCACAACGTCAAGCGCTTCATAGATCCCCAGACGGGAATAATCCTCAAACGTCTTTTCGGCATGCTCAACGCCCGGATTGAGCCAGGAGACAACAAAGACGCTGTGGCCTTGTTCAGTCAGCCATTTCACCATGGAATTATCTTGGCGCATGTCCAGAATGTAGAATTTATTGATCCATGGTGGAAAGAAAAGGATGGGCGTTGCAAATACGGTAGGCGTTACCGGATCATATTGGATGATCTCGAGGATTTCGCCGCGGTGAATGACTTTGCCAGGTGTGATGGCGATATTCTCGCCAATCTTGAACGGCCGCTCATCGACTTGGGCGGGGGTTAGCCGACCTTGGCCGCGCTTTAAATCCTGCTCGAGATTGGCGAGACCCCGCACAACACTTTGCCCGCCGGTACGCAGTGCTTCGCGTAACGCAACTGGATTGGTCATCAAGAAATTAGATGGGGCAAAGGCATCGGCAAATTGCTTGTTGAAGAAAGTCGCCTTGCGGCGCGTCATGTCATCAATGCCATCGACATGATCAATGAGGCCGGTGAACCAATTTGCCGTGTGCAAATAAGTTTTTTGAAGCAGATTGAACATGGGCAGATTATGCCAATCGGGATCGGCAAAGCGCTTGTCGCTATATTTGGGATCGGGCTTGGCTTCTGTTGCGCCCTCGCCAAGGCTGGATTTGATCGACTCTGCCCAGATTTCGGCAAAGCCCTGCCACAGCTGTTGATGGGCAGCCATTAGCTTTTCGGGATTACCCGCAAGGCGGGTTGCAACATCTGCCGCATAGGGGGCAAGGCCATAGGGGTCTGCGCGCAGGGGCCGCGCATCATCGGCCATGACCCCATCGACCGCCGTCGCGCCCAGCGCACCCATGCGCGTCATGGCATCGCCCAAATTGCGAGTCAGGGTCTCCAGCGTCTCAAGATTCTGGGCCTGCAGCGCTTCCAACAGGCTTTCAGCTTCGTGTGGTTTCGCAGGTGGTGGCTCGACATTTGGCTTTTGACGGGCCTTGTCAGCATCTTGGCCATCCGATTTTTGTTTAGCCATTATTCTTGTCCCGTCTTTTCTGCCAATTCGCCGCGTTTCTGATGAATTTATGCACTCTCTGCCTTGCAGCAAACACCGCAGCGGCGCAATAAAACACTGTAGCGATTTGCGGTCTGAACTTCCACTGCTTATGGCTCTCCCGTTCGAGTGGCAACATGATTCAGTTGTTTGGTTCTGTCCCGCCGCTCGCCTTGATGTGACACAGGAAAGTGCTGCGGCGATGCCGATTGAAGCGACACCAGCCAACGTCCGACCCAAGCGCCGGATCATCCGCGCGCCCGTGCTGTTGGTGTTCGGCCTTTTGGGTTTGCCGCTTGGTGCGTGCCAGTCGCTCAGTCAAGAAGAGGGTTTTTTGCCCGATACGATCCGCTCGGCGAGTTCGGTGTTGACCCCGCGTGATTATCCCGATCTTACTAAGATTCCGGACGCGCCGACGAATTTACCGAGCCAAAAGTCTTGGGCAGATTTACAGGCTGGCTTGCAGGCGGATGCGAAGATCATGCAAGCCAACCCGGGGGCCAAACCTGTCTCGGCAAGCGAGATCGACCAAACTTGGGCTAAGGCAGAACAGCAATCGATTGAAGCGAATTCCGCTTCGGCCCCAACGCAGCAAACAGCGGCAGAGTCTGACGCTTGGGCTGCGGCCGCGCGAGCTAAAATGGAGGCGGATATCGCGCGTCTGCCTCCAACCTAGTGTCGCGTGATTGAGCAACTCATCTGATAGAAGCGGCCCGACGTGGCCTATATGATATAAAGGTTCTCCGCCATGATCGGCGATTTTTACAAGATTAAGCGCCTCCCTCCCTATGTGTTTGAGGAAGTCAATAAGCTAAAGGCCCGTTTACGGGCGACAGGCACCGATATCATCGACTTCGGCATGGGCAATCCTGATTTGCCAGTGCCAGAGCATATCGTGGAAAAACTGGTTGAAACGGCACGCAAGCCGCGCAGCAACCGCTATTCTGCATCGCGCGGCATCCCTGGTCTTAGGCGCGCCATGGCGGGCTATTATGACCGCCGGTTCGGCGTCAAACTCAATCCAGATACTGAGATTGTAGCCACCTTGGGCTCGAAAGAAGGCTTTGCCAATTTGGCGCAGGCCATTTGTGCGCCCGGCGATGTGGTGATTGCGCCAAACCCATCTTACCCGATCCACGCGTTCGGCTTTATCATGGCTGGCGGTGTCATCCGCTCGATCGAGGCCCATAGCCCCGAACAATATTTGGCAGGCATAAGCCGGGCTGTGCGTCACTCGGTGCCACCGCCGATTGCGATGATTGTCTGCTATCCAGCCAATCCGACGGCACAAGTTGTTGATCTCGATTATTACAAAGAGGTCGTCGCCCTCGCCAAAAAGCATAATATGCTGGTGATCTCCGACATGGCCTATTCGGAAATCTATTTTGATGAATCCAAGCCCCCGCCCAGCATCCTGCAAGTTGATGGTGCCAAGGATGTGGTCGTAGAGGTCAATACGCTCTCAAAGACCTATTCAATGGCCGGTTTCCGTGTTGGCTTCGCTTTGGGCAATGAACGGGTGATTGCGGCGCTCGCGCGGGTAAAATCCTATCTCGATTATGGGGCCTATACACCGGTGCAAGTCGCAGCGGTAGAAGCCCTTAATGGGCCACAGGATTGCGTCGCAGAGATGCGGTCTATTTATAAAGCGCGCCGGGATGCTCTGATTGATTCCTTTTCGCGCGCGGGGTGGAATGTGCCAGAGCCGCAAGCCTCAATGTTTGCTTGGTCGTTGATCCCGGAAAAATTTCGCGGACTTGGTTCGGTTGAATTCTCCAAGAGATTGGTTGAAAAGGCCGGTGTCGCTGTGGCTCCGGGGGCAGGCTTTGGTGAATATGGCGACGAATATGTCCGTATTGCTCTGGTCGAAAATGAGCAACGAATTCGCCAAGCTGCACGTGCGGTTCGAAAGTTTTTGACCGAGGAGAGTGGGTCCTGAGCGGCCTGTCGTTCTAACTAGTCGTAAGCAACGGGCCAAAAGGCCTGATAGAGAGTTCTAAATGGGTGTCTTGAGAATTGGGATCGCCGGCCTCGGTACCGTTGGCGGGGGGCTGTTGAAACTGGCATATGGACAGGGGCCTCTGGCGTCGACGGTGAAAGTTATGGGCGTTTCGGCCCGGACTAGAGGCCGCACGCGCGAAGTCGATATTTCAACCATCGCCTGGTTTGATGACCCTGTCGCGCTGGCAAAAAGCCCAGACATTGATGTATTTGTTGAATTGATGGGCGGCTCAGAAGGCAGCGCGAAAGCCGCTGTGGAAGCAGCCCTGTCGGCCGGCAAGCATGTTGTCACCGCTAATAAAGCCCTTTTAGCAGAGCATGGGGCAGCCCTTGCGGCCCTTGCCGCCGCAAATGGGGCAGAAATCCGCTATGAAGCTGCGGTGGCCGGCGGTATTCCCGTCATCAAGGCCTTGCGCGAAGGCTTGGCAGCCAATCACATCTTGGCTGTGAGCGGTGTTTTGAATGGTACCTGTAACTATATTCTGACCGAAATGGACCACACCGGGCGCAGCTTTGGTGAAGTGCTCGCCGATGCCCAGCGCTTGGGTTATGCCGAAGCAGATCCAACTTTGGACGTCTCGGGGGCAGACGCCGGCCATAAGCTTGCGATTTTGTCCGCTATTGCGTTTGGTGGTGCGCCTAATTTTAAGGCGTTGCGCCTTGAAGGCATTCAAGCGATCGAACCTATTGACTTGGAGAGCGCCAAATTTTTGGGCCGCCGGGTGAAATTATTGGCCAAAGCTGCCCGGGTGGGCGATCAAGTCATCCAATCGGTCCGCCCAACTCTTTTGGCACAAGATCATCCAATTGCGCGCGTCAATGGGCCTCTCAATGCGGTTGTAATCGACGCAGACCCCGTCGGTCGCTTGTCGCTGGTTGGGGCAGGGGCGGGGGCAGGGCCAACCGCCTCGGCCGTGGCCGGCGATTTGATCGACTTGTCGCATGAGGATTCTCGGCCTGTCTTCTCCGGCCCCGGTCAAGCAAATCAATTGACCGCAGCCACGGGTGGGCTTTTAGCGAACTCGAAATTCTACGTTCGCCTGCGCGTTCCCGATCGGGCAGGAACCATCGCGAAAATCACTGATACGCTGGCAAAACACCTTGTTTCCATCGAAAGCTTCCTGCAAAAGCCCCCCGAAGATGCAGCGCGTGTGCCAATCGTGCTGACCACCCAGCCCATGGCGGAGCAAGATTTGTTGGACGCTTTGGCAGAGCTTTCGCGACTGGATGTCCTTGTAGAGGCCCCCGTATTGATGCCGCTGGAAGACTAATAGAGGCCACTCGGCCTATTCTCGATCTCTAGTAAAGTTGGACCCTGTATGACCGTAAATCTTCCACCTGATATTGCCGCTGGCGCGCTGGCAGCGACAGAGGCCGCCGCAATTGCTTCGTATCGCGGCATTGGCCGGGGTGATGAGAAAGCTGCCGATCAATTGGCCGTTGATGCGATGCGAACCGGCCTCAATGCCATCGCCATGAAGGGTCGCGTTGTCATCGGCGAGGGTGAGCGCGACGAAGCACCCATGCTCTATATCGGAGAAGAGGTTGGCACCGGCGAAGGCGCGGAGTTTGATATTGCGCTGGATCCCTTGGAAGGTACGACCTTAACTGCCAAAGCTATGCCCAATGCTTTGGCCGTTTTGGCAATCGCGCCAAAGGGCGGGCTGTTATATGCGCCTGACACCTATATGGACAAAATCGCGGTTGGCCCCGGCTTGCCACAAGGCGTTGTTGATATTGATCGCTCGCCAGCGGAAAATGTAATTGCTTTGGCCAAAGCTAAGGGTGTAGAGCCGCAAGAGATTGGTGTTTGCGTGCTAGACCGTCCGCGTCATAGCGGCATCATCGAAAGCCTGCGCTCGGTGGGTGCGCGGGTTCATTTGATCACGGACGGTGATGTGGCTGGCGTGATTTATACGACAGACCCTGAAACAGGTATCGACCTTTATTTGGGCCAAGGCGGGGCACCCGAAGGTGTGTTGGCTGCTGCAGCCCTCAAATGCGTGGGTGGGCAATTCCAAGGACGTCTGGTGTTCCGCAACGAAGATGAGAAGGCCCGCGCACGTCGGATCGGCATCACCGACCTTGGCCGCACTTATCAATTGGACGAATTGGTCTCCACCGATGTTGTGTTTTCCGCCACCGGCGTGACCAATGGGGCCTTGGTGGCTGGTGTGAAGGCGACATCCAAGGGCTTTGTGACCGAGACTTTGGTGTTGGATTCTGCGGCCAAGACTGCCCGCGTGGTCCGTACCCAGCATTTAGGTTAGGGAGATGGTCGGCTCTTTCCTCGGAATAGAGTCGAGCCTGACCGGTCGCAGATGGTTGCAACGTCTGCCGGACGGCCAATCTGAGGCCTCTATCGGCGTTTTGGAAGAAGGTGTGCGTCGCCTCGGCATCGGGGCGATGCAAGCCAAATTATTGGTTGCGCGCGGGGCAATGCCCGATACGGCCCAGCGCATTTTGTCGCCCAAGCTCAAAAACGAACTGCCCGAGCCTTTCACCCTGCAGGACATGGAAAAGGCGGTGGCGGCCATTCTGGCGGCGGTTAAGGAGCAAAAAGCCATTACGATTTTGGCCGATTATGATGTGGATGGCGGCACATCGGGGGCCTTGCTGCTCAGCTGGTTTAAGTCACTGGGGGCGCGCGCCAATGTCTTTGTGCCCGACCGCATTCTCGATGGCTATGGCCCCAGCCCAAAGATCGTCAATAAGATCAAGGACAGCGGTACCGATCTTTTGATCACTGTGGATTGCGGGGCTGCAGCCTATGCTGCGTTGGAAGAAGCCGCTCGAATTGGCTTGGATGTGGTGGTGTTTGACCACCATTTAATGCATGGCGCGCCACCGCCAGCTTTGGCCGTGGTCAATCCTAATCGGCAAGATGATGTGTCTGGCCAAGGCAATTTGACCGCCGCAGGCGTGGTGTTTGTCGCACTGGTGGCGCTCAACCGCGCTGCTCGTCAACAAGGTCTGTCTAACGGGGCAGAATATGATCTATTGAGCCGGCTTGACCTAGCAGCCCTCGGTACGATTTGCGATGTCGCCCCTCTGACGGGTCTCAACCGTGCCTTGGTTGCCCAAGGACTCAAGGTGCAAGAAAAGCTGGCTAATCCCGGCCTTGCGGCTTTGGCGGTGACATCGAAACTGAAAGAGCCCGGCAGTGTCTATGCCTCTGGCTGGGTCTTTGGTCCGCGCTTAAATGCCGGGGGAAGGGTAGGGGATTCCTCTCTCGCTGTCCGCCTCTTGTCGACCGATGACCCGCATGAAGCCAGCCAAATTGCCGAAGAATTAGAAATCCTCAATGCCGAACGTCGGGCCATTGAAGCCAATGTGTTGGAAGAAGCCATTGCGCGGGTAGAGCGCGGCGAGGCAGGGCCATTGGACGGCCCGCTCCTAATGCTGGGTGCGCCCGGCTGGCATCCGGGCATTATTGGCATTGTCGCAGGTCGCCTCAAAGATCGCTTCCACCGCCCGGTGATCGTCATTGGCTCTGCCGATCCAGAAGACCCACAGGCCAAGGGGTCTGGTCGATCGGTGCCCGGGATAAATCTTGGTGCTGCTGTCTCGGGTGCCGCCAGTGACGGAGTCATTTTGGCTGGCGGTGGCCATGCCATGGCAGCGGGCTTGACCATGAATTTCAGGGAGCTGAAGACTGTGCATCAGGATTTAGCCCGCCGCCTGCGCACCGAGTCTGATGCGGCCGGCACCAGTCGCGACCTAGCCATTGATGCCTTGGTAGGGCTTGGGGCCGCCACGCCTGACCTCCTCGAGGCTATGGCTGAGGTTGGGCCTTATGGTGCAGGCTGGCCCGATCCCGTCTTTGCCTTTGCCGATGTCCGCCCCTATGCCGCCGCGCCCGTGGGCACAGGCCATGTGCGCTTGATGTTGGAAGACCCCTCCGGGCAGAGAATCAAGGCCATTTCATTCCGCGCGCTCAACACGCCTTTGGGCGATGCTTTGATGGCAAGGCGGTCTCTGCATGTGGTTGTGCGGCTGAAAAGAGACGATTGGCGCGGTGGAAACGCGGTGGATTGTGAGATTATCGATGCAAGTCCTGCATCTTAGCAGCAAAGGCCGCTTGCGTGTTGGCATCGGCCTTTGTATAGAGCGCGCCTCGCGTGTGAACAGCATGTGACGTGGCTCCTTCGTCTATCGGTTAGGACGCCTGATTTTCAATCAGGAAAGACGGGTTCGACTCCCGTAGGAGCTGCCACGCCCACCGCGCACAAATCTCCATAAATCGGCACTTTCTTGCAGTACTTGTCCACAAGTCGCTGCCGCTTGTCGTCGCGCTTGGCCCCGCGCGCTGCCATGATGAGCGCCTGATTCGAAGGATAGGGAGCCCATGGGCGATTTAGTGGAATTAGATGGCAGCGGCGGCGACAGCGGCAATATCATCAACGAGCCGTTTGATCGGGCGTTGGAGAGCCGCTACCTCGTTTATGCCTTGTCGACTATTACCAGTCGCGCGCTCCCCGATGTGCGCGATGGCCTAAAGCCCGTTCAGCGCCGGATTATCCACGCCATGGGCGAATTGGGTCTCGACCCTTCTAGCAACTTCAAAAAGTGCGCTAAGATCGTTGGCGACGTCATGGGTAAATATCACCCCCATGGCGATAGCGCGATTTACGATGCCCTAGTTCGGTTGGCGCAAGACTTCTCCGTCCGTTATCCCCTCGTCGATGGCCAGGGCAATTTCGGCAATATTGATGGCGATTCAGCGGCTGCCTATCGCTATACCGAAGCCCGCCTGACCGCAATTGGTGCCTTATTGATGGAAGGGGTGGATGAGGATTCAGTTCTCTTCCGCGAGACCTATAGTCAGGAAGATGAAGAGCCTTCGGTTTTGCCTGCGGGCTATCCCAATCTTCTCGCCAATGGCTCCATGGGTATTGCCGTGGGGATGGCGACCTCGATCCCGCCGCATAATGCTGCAGAGTTGATTGATGCCTGCCTCTTGCTGATCGAAAAGCCTGAAGCGGATCTCGATGAGATTTTGGCGCTGGTGCCGGGGCCAGACTTTCCGACCGGTGGGATTTGCATTGAATCGCGCGTCGCCATCCGAGAAGCCTATGCAACCGGTAAGGGCGGCTTCCGCACTCGTGCCCGCTGGCATGTGGAAGATACCGGCCGTGGCACCTGGCGCATCATAGTGACCGAGACACCTTATCAGGTGCAAAAGTCCAAAATTGTTGAGCGCTTGGCAGAGCTGATTGAAAACAAGAAAGCCCCGCTTCTCGGCGATGTGCGCGATGAGAGCGCAGAAGACATTCGTTTGGTGCTAGAGCCGCGCGCCCGCACGGTCGAGCCCGAACAATTGATGGAGAGCTTGTTCAAGCTCACCGATCTGGAAAGCCGCTTCTCGATGAACCTCAATGTGCTCGACGCCAAGGGTGCGCCGCGCGTGATGAGCCTGATTGAGTGCTTGAAAGCCTTCCTCGACCATAAGCGCGACGTCATTGTCGCCCGCGCCAATTGGCGCTTGCGCAAGATTGAAGCACGCTTGGAAATCTTGGCGGGCTTGCTGATTGCCTATCTCAATCTTGACGAAGTGATCCGCATCATCCGCTATGAGGACGAGCCCAAGCAAGTTCTAATCGCCACTTTTGATCTGACCGATGTTCAAGCCAATGCTATTCTCGACACGCGCTTGCGCAATTTGCGCAAACTCGAAGAGATGGAAATTCGCCAAGAAAATGAAGACCTAAAGGCCGAACGCGACGGCCTGATGGCCATGATTGCCTCGCCCGATTTGCAATGGGCGCAGGCTGCCGAAGAACTGCGCGAAATCCAGTCGGCTTTCTCCAAAGACACCCCACTGGGTGCGCGCCGTACGACCTTTGCCGAAGCCCCTGTTGCCCTGGCCTTGAGTGCAGAAGCCTTTGTGACGCGCGAGCCGATCACCGTCGTCTTGTCGCAAAAGGGCTGGATCCGCGCGCTCAAAGGCAAGATCGATGATTTATCGACTGTCAAATATAAGGATGGCGACGGCTATTATCTCTCTCTCCATGCCGAAACGACCGACCGCATCGTTCTGTTTGCCACCGATGGCCGCGCCTTTGCCTTGGCCGGGGATAAATTACCTGGCGGGCGGGGCTTGGGTGAGCCTGTGCGGCTATCCATTGATCTGGGTGAAGAGCACGACATTCTAGCCATGTTCTTGCCCAAGCCCGATGGCGAGCGCTTAATTGCCGCAAGCTCTGGCTATGGCTTTGTGGTCAGCGATGAAGAATGTGCAGCCATGCGCCGTTCAGGCAAGCAAGTCTTGAACTTGGATGATGGCGCTAAAACCGCCGTCGTCGCCCCGGTCCAAGGCGATATGGTGGCCGTGGTGGGCGAGAACCGGAAACTTGTGATCTTCAAGACCGAAGAATTGCCGCGCATGGGCCGGGGTAAAGGGGTTAAACTTCAAGCCTATAAGGATGGCGGCCTGTTGGATGCCCAGACCTTTAAGGCCGAAGAGGGTCTTGCTTGGTATGACACCTCTGGCCGCCGCCGCGATGTGCCGGATTGGAAAGACTATGTCGCCAAACGCGCCGCCGCCGGCCGCATGGTCCCCCGCGGCTTCTCCCGCTCAGGCAAGTTTGTGGGGTAGGGGTTCAAGGCGCATTCGTGATGGAATGCACTGTTAGGTTCCATGATGTCCCCGCTCTTCGCTTGCATTCCGGCGGGGATAGCGGCGGTTTTGAAAAGCTATTTTGTCTGGAAGCGGTTTTGGTGATCCCTTTGGTCCACCAAACCGCTAATGAAATTGTTTTGGCGACCCAGATGTCGCGCGCATGCTCGATGATCCATTTTGGTGAAACAGGGTTTCCACCAAAATGGGTCTAGACGGAAAAATCCTCAAGCAATGTCATCCCCGATGGCATCAGCCAATCGGGGATCTCCTGCCGCAAAAT
>JAIXQA010000020.1 GCA_027485915.1 Alphaproteobacteria bacterium
GCATCAATGGTTTCCTGGCGTAAGTCATCAGCGACTTCGCGCAATTCTCCAATATTGAGGCTCTTAAGGTCTTTGGGAGACTGGATCTTGTCGAGAGCAGGCGTGAGAGGCGGCATCTGTTTCTATTCTTATTTAGTCAAACAGAGCGGCGTTGCTCTATTTCAGTCTAGGTTAGCGGGCTTATGCACGACGTTGCGTAATCGTGTCGATGATTTCGTTCAGATAATGGGCGCGTGCACCAAACATGGATAAATGCGCGCGCGCCTGATCGGCCAATAAACTAACCCGCTGTTTGGCACCTTCAAGGCCTAAAAGGCTCACAAATGTGGCTTTTCCCTTACCGGCATCTTTGCCAACCGCTTTACCGACTTCTTCGGTACTGCCTTCAGCATCCAAAATGTCATCTGTGATCTGAAAAGCTAGGCCAACATCATGTGCATAGGCAGACAAAGCATGTTTGGCTTCCTCGCTGGCACGGCCCATCAGCGCACCAACCTCTACCGCATAGGTAATCAGCATACCGGTCTTCAGACGCTGCATGCGCGTCACAGCTGCAATGTCATCGCCCAATTCGTCGGCGATCATATCCATCATTTGCCCGCCAACCATGCCACGCGCACCCGCCGCTTCGGCCAAACGTGCCACGAGGGCGATACGAATATTGGGGTCTGCGTGGGTTTGTGGATCAGCGAGGATTTCAAACGCGATGGTCAAAAGGGCATCGCCAGCCAAAACCGCGGTTGCTTCGTCATAAGCGATATGAACAGTCGGCCGACCGCGGCGTAAATCATCATCATCCATGCAAGGCAAATCATCATGGACCAGCGAATAAGTATGGATACATTCAAGGGCAGCGGCGACGCGTAAGAGGCACCGTTCATCGACACCAAATAGCCTGCCCGTCTCCAATACCAAAAACGGCCGCAAACGCTTTCCGCCGCCCAAAGCGGCATAGCGCATGGCGCTCATCAACCTAGCTTCAGGACCCTGCACACGCGGGATGAGCGTGTCTAAAGCAACCGTGATCCGGTCGGCTGTTTCTTCGAGTCGCTTTTCGAAATCGACCGCTAGGTCCATGCCCTTAGACCTTATCCAATGCGTGCAGCCTCAAGGCTAACGCCTTGAGGGCTTTCAACAATTTGATCCACCCGCATTTGCGCGCGCTTCAAGCGATCTTCACAATGCGCTTTAAGTAGTGCGCCGCGCTCGTAAAGGGCGATGGAGTCCTCGAGGCTTGCCTGACCCGATTCCAGTTTAGCAACCAAGGCCTCAAGTTCCTCAAGAGCGGCTTCAAAGCTTAAGTCTGCAATCGCTGCCTGCATGGATTCTGGTACAACCGACATCACGACATCCCTCTATCGATTTCTTCCTAGACTGTGCGACGCCTATGGGCAACGAGGTAACAGGATTTAATGCGGCTTGGGCCGATAGACACGGTGCGACCAATGCGAATCGCGGCCGTCATAGACGCAAACCCAACCACGGGCCAATAAATGAGGTCGCATCATGCGGTTAAACCAGCCATGGGCACAAAGCCCAACACTGCCGGACTTTTCGGCTTCAGCAATGAGCCATTCTGCCGCCTTTTGGGCGCGCAGTTCCGCTTCTTGACGGCTCTCCTGCCCGCGATGATTGCCAAAGAACCAGGTGATACGCGAGACAACCCCCCAAAAACGAGGCCGGAATAGAATGAAGTCCGGTAAAGCCGGCGGCGGCAAGGGTGCTTCGACAAACAGCGGATCAACAATTAGCTCCCGCCCTGGTGCGGCCATAGCTGCTGTTTCGAGGGCACGCCGCAGACTGGACGACACGATGGTCTTGCAGGCCTGCAAGGCTTGGATCAAACCATTCGGCACGATTTGGCCTTCAGCAAGGCCACCGGCATCATATTGGGCCCACCAATCAAGATATTGATCTGCATTGATCCAGATATGCCGGTTGAGTGCGGGCCTTCCATGACGCGCAATCACAATCATCGGCGTATCACTGGACGCCACAGGGGGTGCCGGTCGTGGTGCCACGCGCGAATCGGCCTGTGATCCGAGATCATCCAATTTGGTTTCAAACACCCGCTAATCCGCCCCCAGAGCGTGGTTCGTACGTTTGCAAAGTCTGCACATGTGCCAGCACTGATGCCGCCAATGCCTGCAAGTGGTAGCCGCCCTCAAGGGACGATACAAGTTTTCCCTCTGAAACGTCCAGTAATCGTTCAGTGATCCACCGATAATCCTCGGTTTCAAGGTTCAAGCCTGCTAAAGGGTCTAGGCGATGCCCATCAAAGCCAGCCGAGACGATCAGGATTTCTGGCTTAAATGCGATCAGGGCCGGCAAGATCTTGCTGTCCACCGCGGCCCGCCAAGCAGGCCCAGCGGTGGCAGCCGGCACCGGCACATTGACCAAATTACCCGATGCAGTTTCTTCAGCAAAGCCAGAGCCCGGATAAATCCCGCCTTGATGGATCGAGGCATAGAAAAAATCTGGATCCCGCTCGGCCAATTCTTGACTGCCATTGCCGTGATGGACGTCAAAATCCACAACAGCAACGCGCTTTAAGCCATAAGTTTCGCGCGCATATAAGGCTGCGATGGCCGCAGAGTTCCAAATACAAAAGCCCATCGGCGTGCTGGCTTCAGCATGATGACCAGGCGGGCGGGTTGCACAAAATGCGCGATCAAATGACCCCTTCATGACGCCATCGACCCCAGCAATAACTGCGCCGACCCCGCGTCTGGCCGCTTCAATAGAGCCTGCCGATAGATAGGTGTCGGGATCAAGTTGATGGCTGCGCGCACCCAATTCTGGTTCAAGGGCCATTATTTGCTCAATCAGCGCCCTTGGATGCAGCCGGGCAATATCTTCTACTTGACCTAATGGTGCTTCGAGGCGGATGAGATCAGGACATAGCGTGTCACTGAGGGCTTCTAACACCACGCGCAAACGCTCTGGCGATTCAGGGTGGCCAGCCGGTGGGCGATGCTGAAAGCAGGCCGCATGCGTAATGAGAGCCGTTCTTCGCATGAATATCGAGTTCCTAATCTCTAAGCTTTGGCGATTTTCTAGCACAATTTGTCGCCGTCTCTAGGGGCGCTTAGCTTCTTGGGTTTGTTTCAACTGATCCACATAGTCGGTCATTATCCCATCGGCCTTCGCCCCAATCAGAGTTCGCATCTCTTTGGGATCATTGATTGTCCAATACTGAACTTTGAGGCCGCGCGCCTTAGCGGTTGCAATAAAATGTGGATTGGTCAGATCGAAGCCTGCGGCATAAGTTGGGATTTGCAACGCCACGCCGGGGGATTGCACAAATCGCGACACGCGCAAATGTGAGGCAAGCAAGAACAGACGCACTTCATCGCCAGAATAAGCCGTAGCGACTTCGGGGCATACTTTGCGGAATGTCTGCATGGCGCCATGATGAAACGAGGCCACAATCACGCGGTTGGTTTCGTTAAACCGGCTGATAAGCTGGCACAAACGCGAACTGGCGACTTCGGTGTCATTTTTGATTTCAATGACCCAGCGCCGGTTTGGAAACTGCTGAAAGGCCTGCTCTAAGCGCGCAATCTTAATGCCCTTACCGCGGAAGGACTGGCCATTGATCACGGTGTGATAGCCAGAATCTGCCTGCTGCAACGCCGCCCAAGTCTTGTCGGCAATTGGGCCCTTCATATCGGTGATCCGATCTAAAGTGTCGTCGTGATGCAGGATCAAAACGCCATCCTTGGTCAATTGCAAGTCGATCTCGAGAACGTCGGCACCCATCTCATCGGCTCGTTTTAAAGCCTCGAGCGTATTAGGTGGCGCATGGCCCTGCCCGCCACCATGGGCAATATTCTCAATCGCGCCGGGTTTAAGGTCGGCAAAATAGGGGTGGCTTACAGGCTGTGGCGCTGGCCAAACCATCACAGTTGCCAATGCCAAAGCGATACTGGCAAGCCATATCCAGTGTTTGCGCATGGCCCGAATCCCCTACCAACCCCTGCCCCATTTGAGGCGAACCCTTATGCAGCCTGTGACATGCCATGGCTAGCGAGCTTGTTGCAAATTAGGCTAGAACAACCGCCTTAACGTCTCCTGCCACAACAGAAAGAAAAAGTGTTCATGTCTTCTATTGATCCGACAAATCTGCGCCGCCTTGGCAAAAGCGACTTGATGATTACGAGCCTCGGATGGGGCATGTGGCGCTTTGCCGGAATTGAAGTGAACGCGGCACAAAAGCTGGTAGAATCGGTTTTTGAGGCTGGCATCAATTTCTTCGACACTGCCGATATTTACGGCTTTAAGAACCCTCAAGCTGGCTTTGGTGAGGCGGAAGCTTTGCTAGGCGAAGTATTTAAACAAGCGCCAAGCTTGCGGTCCAACATGGTGCTCGCCAGTAAGGGGGGGATCATTCCACCCACGCCGTATAATTCAAGCTATGCGTATCTGGTCAAAGCGTGCGAGGCCTCGCTGCGTCGCCTCAATTGCGACTATCTCGACTTGTGGCAAATTCACCGCCCTGACCTTTTGACCCATCCAGCCGAAATCGCGCGGGCTGTCGATCACTTAATCCAAGCGGGTAAGATTCGGACATTTGGGGTTTCCAACTACACGGTCGCGCAAACCCGCGCTTTGGTCGCCCATCTCAACACCGACCTAGTCTCGTTCCAGCCTGAATTCTCGCCATTGGCCTTAGATGCGATGACCGACGGGACATTGGACCTTGCAACGGAGATCGGCGCTTCGGTTTTGGCTTGGTCGCCTCTGGGCGGTGGCCGCTTGGCCAAGGATGGCGATGATGCCCGCACAAAGGCGGTAATTGCCGCCCTCGATCAGGTGGCAAGCACCCATCAAGTATCGCGCACATCGGTGGCCTATGCTTGGGTTGCAGCCCATCCGAGTGCGCCGATTGCATTGGTCGGGACGCAAAACCCAGCGCGCATTTTGGAGACACGTGAGGTCGCCAAAATTCGATTGACCCCTGATGAATGGTATCAAATCTTGGTCGCCTCGCGCGGCGCACCCATGCCATAAAGCCTCAGCCTAAACCAACCTAAAAGCCGATTGCCTTCTGGCCCTCGATCTTTGGAATTTTGAGGGCCAGCATTAGATCGCGCAGCTCTTGTCGGGCTGCAACATGGCTCATCGTGAATGAGGCCGACGCCCCTTCATCGGTCAAATCGAGCAAGGTCAGCCCTGCGGTAAACATCTCCCGGTAAATGACGCGCTCGGACAAGCCCGGCGCGACGCGAAAGCCAATGCGCTGGGCAAGGGCAGCCAAAGCATCGCCGACGCGGCGCTTATTCTTGGCATCAAGGGGCGAAAGGCGGTTGCGCATCAAGACCCAATCAATTGGCATCCCGCGTGAGGCGGCCTTCAGTTTGCGTGCTTCCCAAACCATCTCTGCATAGACGCTAGGCTTGCCCACATCGCCGGTGACGGGATTAATTTCGGCCAGAAGGTCGAAATCAATGAAGCTGTCGTTTAGAGGCGTCACCAATGTGTCGGCGCACGCATGGGCGGCGCGCGAAGCGGCTGTATCGGCCCCTGGGGCATCGACGATCACTATGTCATGACTTGCGCGCATCTCTGAGATCAGAGCTTGGGTGGCGGCGGTTTCTTCGGCTTCGGCTTCATCACGCCGTTCGGCAGAAGCCTTTGTCAAAAAATAAAAGTCCGGTGTTGGCAAGTCTGCGTCATTGGATTTGGACCAACGCGCCCGATTTTCAAAATAGCGCTCAAATGTGCGCTGGCGCCGATCCAGATCGAGGGCCGCAACCTTCAAGCCGGAAATCGCACACGCGACGGCAATATGAACCGACAGGGTCGATTTCCCAGCACCGCCCTTTTCATTTCCAACGACAATGACGTGACCCAAAACGACAACTCCCGCGCCTTCTGGCCCACTTCGATGAGCCCAGACTAAGCATCGTTTTCGCGAGTTTCGTTGGACTTGCCAATTGGCAAGCGCAGCGGCCGCCTGACGTTTGGTTGTGGATTATTTCGTGGGACGTTTCACCCGTTTAGCCACCACCTGCTGTACTGGCGGCTTTACGACCTTTTCTTCGTCCTCAACCCAATCGGTCGGGGGCGGCAAACGCTGACCTAGGGCCTCGGGTCCTTGTTGGATTGTACTTCCGGTTACCAGAGCCGTAGGCCGCGATTGCGTTTCAGGACGGCCAGAAGCACCGGGCCAAATAGGTCTCGGGCGGAAAGGACGCCCTGCCGCATCGGCTTCTGCCACGGGCACAGCTGGAGCGCGAAGTGTCCCCTCGACGGGGGGCTCTGCTAATGTGGAAAGGCGCTTGGACAATTCGCGCAATTCACTCTCAGCCGGATTGACCCACTCGGGGTCTTGGGCCGAGGCACGGCTAAGGTCGGAGGAGACCCGGGCCAAGACCTGATCAATTGGCTCATCCTTGTCGCCCCGATCAACCCAGGGCAAAGCATCGGCCAAAGCTTCGGGTATGTCCGTTACTACAGACTTCTTGGTATCTCGCCAAATGCGTTTGAATGGGCCAGCGGGCTTGTCGCGCTTGGTTTGGGGCATTTGGGGCCCAGCAGATGGTATAGGCGTCACCGCCGCTTGCTGAACCGCGGGCATAATCGGCGCAGGCGGTGGCGCGAGTGGTACTGCGGGTCTTGGCGCTTCCTGTGGTCTTGCAATCTCGACCGGCACCATCGAAACAACTGCAGGCCTAGGCAAAGGTGGCGCAGGCGTCCCCCGGAACATCACAATCGGAAGAACTTGGCCGCCCGAGGCGACAACTGGCGGCATTGACTTTACGGGCTTGGCTACGACGTGATCAGGCTTTGCAGCCGTGGGCGTGGCACACACACAGCGCTCCGCGACAGCCCTTTCGGCGGGCGGAAACGGCACATACGGACTGGTGGCAAGAGCACCAGCAGATTGGGCAAATGCGCCGGTACCAAAGCAGAAAATTCCAACGACCCCACACAGGCGGGCCGCAGATGTCATTTTTGAAGCGCGATAAGACTGGTTCATGCCAAAAACCCTAGCGCGACGTGGTAAAGAGGGGTTTAAGGCGCTTTGGCATCTCTCAGGTGCGCGTCTAGGTTATAATTGCCCTTAAGCCATTGTTTTGGAGGGATTCATGTCGTCCTTGTCGATTGTGCGCACCAGAGCTGACTTGCGCGCTTTGGTCTCCAGCTGGCGTCGGGACGGAAAAAAGATTGCGCTTGTGCCGACAATGGGGGCGTTGCATGCCGGACATTTGGCTTTGATTGAGCAGGCCAAAGCTTCGGCCGATGTGGTCATCGCGTCCATCTTCGTCAACCCCACCCAATTTGCACCACATGAGGATTTAGCCCGTTATCCGCGGCAAGAAGCTGCTGACATTGTACAGCTCGAGGCGATTGGCTGTGACGGCCTTTATGCCCCCCACGTTGAAGAGCTTTACCCAGATGGCTTTCAAACCCGGATCGTTCCAGGTGCAGTCGCCCAACGTTTGGAAGGTGCGTTTCGACCGCATTTCTTTGGCGGTGTCGCCACCGTGGTGGCAAAGCTCTTCTTACAAGTTGATCCACATGTGGCGATCTTTGGCGAAAAAGACTGGCAGCAATTGCAAGTTATCTCCGCGATGGTCCGAGACCTCGACCTCTGTGTCGAGATTGTGCCGGCACCAACGCACCGCGAACCCGATGGCCTCGCGCTCTCGTCTCGTAACGCTTATCTGTCGGAAAAAGAGCGGGCAATTGCGCCAAGCTTGAAGCAGGCGCTTGATTGGGTTGCCGATACAATCAAGCAGGCCCCCACCACATTGAACTCAGTCTTAGAACAAGCCAAGGCGCAGCTTTTGGCAAAGGGCTTCCATGCCATCGATTATCTAGAGGCCTGCCACAGTGAGACGCTTGAGCCTTGGCAAGTAGGTGATCCCGCCCGCATTTTGGTAGCCGCTTGGCTGGGCAAGACCCGCTTGATCGATAATCGCGGCCTCGACTAAGCTACCAAGCCCCAAGGTCCAGCAATTCTTTACGCAACGGCTCGGGCAATTCGTCACCCCCTGAAATTTGGGTCAAATCGGCTGGAGCGTCTTTTGGTAACAGATAGCGCCAACCTTGAAAGGCCGCACGTCGTTGTGGTGCGGTTTGAACGTGGAAATGTTTCAAGACGATTTCGCAGCGCGTACGTCCATCGGCTTCTTCCAGCGTTACTATATCTTCAATTTCCTGCCTGACTAGAATTTGGCCCTTAATCACCCAAAAGAGGGATCCGCCATTGAGGACCTCATCGCGCCGTTTTGGCGACATGCGGGTATCGCAAACGGGGCGCGGATCAAGGCCAAGGCTCAGGCGTGTAAAGGCCTGATGGTCATGCCAATCGGTCAGATCTTGAATGGACTGTGCACCTACGCAAAGTTTGATGATGTGAAGAGCCATGGACCCGGATTTATGCTAATTTGTGCTCAAGAACAGGGCACCGCATCAGTTGGTCTCTTCGACCTGCTTGGACCGCCATGCCGCCTTCAAACTCGCGCTCGTCGGCCTTGAACCATCGGGGCTCCAGCCTGGTGGACCAAACGCGAAATTGAGCCTTTCCCGCCAAGTTTTGGCCTTTCCAATATCGCGCGCTATGCCAACCCATTCGTGAAATGCGATACGGAACGGGTTGAAAGTATGGATATTGGACACAACCCCATAAACCGGCTTATCGGCTTTGGTTTCCTCTACAAAAGTGCCAAACATCCTGTCCCATATGATTAGGACGCCAGCATAATTGGAATCGAGGTAGCGTGGATTGGTTGCGTGATGGACGCGGTGGTGGCTTGGCGTGTTTAACACCCACTCCAACGGTCCCATGCGATCTATGGCTTCGGTATGGATCCAGAATTGATAAACGAGACTGACGCCCGAAAAGAAGGCAATCATCGCCGGCGGAAAACCAATCCAAGCCATTGGCAACCAGAAGATAAAGGTGGCGCCAATTGATCCTGTCCAAGTCTGACGCAAGGCGGTCGATAGATTATAATGCTGCGAGGTGTGGTGCACGACATGGCTCGCCCAAAACCAGCGCCGTTCATGGCTGATCCGGTGGAACCAATAATAAGACAAGTCTTCCAGAAAGAAGCAGACCACAAACGCCCAAGCAGCATAGCCAATGTCGAACAAGCGAAACTGATGGACATAAGCAATTACGCCGACCGCAATCCCACCGGTCAGCAACTTTGCGACCGTATTGCCAAAACCCATGGTCATGCTAGCGGCAGCATCTTTTGCTTCATAAGTCACATCGCCAGCGTGGCGGGCACGCAGCATTTCAGCGATCACCAACACGCCAAACAGCGGGATCGCCCAAGTTACAGGATCGGGCAGGTTCATGGGGACTCCCCTCTTCCTAGGCCGGCCAGCGCCTGTTGAATGTCTGCAGGCTCTGCCTGAATATAGATAGGCTCAAAGCCAAAATCTGGGAAGGAGACATAGAGGCGATCTTCCGCGATCACCATAATTTTCGCCTGATCTAAACTGCGAACGAGAAGCTTATCGCCCAAAACGATGGCTACAAATCCTATCTTGTCGCCGCTATAGGCCAAAGCAGCGCGCTGATTGCGTGACATCAAGACGGTAAAGCCGGTTGTAACCCCAGCAAAGGCCCGCACCGCTTGCACCACTTCGTCATGATTCTTGAACCTTCGGTCGACACTCAGACCAAGACGAAAGCCAACATAGGCCAAAAGCGCGGTACCCGCAGCGGCCATCAAAACGGTAAGTAATGCCCCGTTCAAGGCACGGACTCTTGGGCTACAAGCCGAATTAGCACATCAGCAGCTTTAACCTGACGGCCTTCTTGCACAAAGGTCTCTGCGATCACGCCATCACGACTGGCCGTAAGGGCATGCTCCATTTTCATTGCTTCCAACACGACCAATACCTGCCCCTTTTTAACTGCTTGACCGACTTCGGCGTGACACATGGCGATCTTTCCGGGCAGTGGGGCCTTGATCTCGTCACTGGCTTCCAAACTATCGGCACTCGCGTCCCCCGCAGGAAATGGATAGCGCCAGACTTCACCGCGTTCGACCAAACTCGCACCAGCGCCATCGACAAACAGCGTGGCGGCTATGTCTCCGCGTGCCTCTGCCTTGGGACCAGCGCTTTCGGCAACCAGAATCGTCCAGTCCTTGGGCTGACCATGGGCATGAATTAAGCGACGCGGCACCACGGCGTGATCGCCTGCAAAGCCGGCGCTGACTTGGACCTCATCACTGTGCAACGCAATTGTGACCCGCTTTTCATCAACCGTAAACACAACCGCAAGGTGCGCGGGGGCGTTTAATCGCCACCCGTCTGGAATATGAAAGGGCGATGGCCCGTCTGGAACTTCTCGTTCACGGGCGACTTGAACGGCGATTGCAGCAAGTCCCAAGCGGCGGGCGGCCATGGCATCAGGCTTGGCCAGTGCAGAGGCTTCATCCTCTAAAAGGCCTGTATGCACCCCGCCTTGCGCAAAGGACGTCAGCGCGCAAAGCCGCGCCAGATACCCAATATTGGTCGATATGCCGGTCAGCACCCGCGCTTCTAAATGCGATTGCAATTGCGCTAAAGCTTGCTTGCGGTCGGTGCCATGGGCAATCGCCTTTTCGACCAACGAGTCATAAGCGTCAGGAAAAATGTCACCAATCTCAAAACCGCGATCGACCCGGATGCCCCCATCATCTGGCAGCCCGCCGATTAAACCCGAAGACGGCAGGAAGCCCTTTGCTGGATCTTCCGCCACAATCCGCGCTTCAATAGCTGCCCCATTGAGGATGATTTGATCTTGGGTGCGTGGCAAAACTTCTCCCGCCGCGACGCGCAATTGCCACTCAACCAAATCGAGGCCCAGAACAGCCTCGGTTACTGGATGCTCCACCTGTAGCCGCGTATTCATTTCTAAAAACCAGAAACCGTCAGGGCGCAATGGCCCCGTGCCGTCGGCGACAAATTCCACCGTTCCGGCATTGGAATAGTTCACGGCCTTGGCGATTTTGAGGGCAGCGGCTGTCAGGCTTGAGCGAACTTCTTCGCTCATGCCCGGCGCTGGAGCTTCCTCGATCAGCTTCTGTCTGCGGCGCTGGATGGAACAATCGCGCTCAAACAGATGGACCAGATTGCCATGCTGATCGCCAAAAACCTGCACTTCGATGTGGCGGGGCCGCAGGACTAAACGCTCCAGCATCACGCGGTCATCGCCGAAAGCAGCTGCGGCTTCCCGGCGCGCGGACTCTAGCGCCGGGCCAAAGGCGGCCTCATCTTCAACTACCCGAATGCCGCGTCCGCCGCCGCCCGCTACTGCCTTGATCAAAAGGGGAAAGCCAATCTTAAGCGCTTCGGCCTTTAGGCGGCCTGCGTCTTGATCAAGGTCCCAATAGCCAGGGAGAACCGGCGCACCAACGTCCACCGCAATCGCTTTAGCCCGATCCTTTAACCCCATATCTCGAATGGCATGCGGTCTTGGCCCAACAAACGCGATACCCGCCTCGGCACAATTTTCAGCAAAATCTGCATTTTCTGATAAAAAACCGTAGCCTGGGTGAATTGCTTCAGCGCCCAATTCCACAGCAGCCTGCAAAATGAGGTCGCCACGTAAATAGGAATCCTTGGCTGCGGCTGGTCCTAAGCGAACCGCTTGATCGGCTTCGCGGACATGTTTGGCGTTTTGGTCGGCATCTGAATAGACCGCGAAAGTCGTCATGCCTAATCGGCGAGCCGTGCGGATCACACGACAGGCAATCTCGCCGCGATTGGCAATCAACAAGCTTTTAAACACGAGGCGTCCCCAGGCTCTGTTACGGCTTTTTGTGGGTCGTTTACATGAGCTTCGCAAACTCACGCTCAGACTCTCATTCCATCCTCCATCGGCTACGCCTCTAACTTGGTCAAGCCTCGTGGTCAGCCTACGGCCCCGAGGACGATGATGGCGGTGAAGAAGAGTGCCAACGCAATGGGAGCAAAGGTTGAGACGAAAATGGCAGTGCGCCAGCCAGCCCCGACCCATCCCAGTGCATAGGCTCCTTTAAAATGGAAATAGAGATGGCAAATAACGGCCAGAAATATCCATCCGCCATGATCCGACCACGTGACCCAATGCGAACTCAAGGCAAGGGCCAAGAACAAAAAGGACATGAAAGACAACGAGTAAAGCGCAAATACAGCATGGTCATATAAAGTCACGCCACGCTTCCAAAACAGAAGAAGCCAAATGAAGGGCAGACTTATCGGGATTAAGAGAAATGAGAATTTATAGACTGTATTCTGGAGCTTATACAAAAATAGCTCAGGATTTTCGAGTTTGTGTTTGAGTTTCTTGTTGATTTCGGGCCAAGGCGTATTGATCTTTACCTCCTGTTTGAGGAATTTCGCCAACGAGGCTTGAAAATCGTCACCCTCGATTGTTGTATGCGCGGCACTGCCCGACACGGCCTCTTCTGGGGTGGCTTTCACCGCGGCTATTGCCGCATCGGTTGCAGCCAATGCCACTTGGTCGCCAGACGCTTTTGCGGCTTGGCGTTCGGCTTCTAATCTGGAGAGCTCTTTGGCCTTGGTAGCGCTTTGCTGGATGGTGATATTGCCAGATAGGCCTGGGTCTGCTTCCACAGGCTTTGCTTCTGGGGCAGGCTCGGGAGCGGCGCGGGCTTTAGCAAGATCGCGCTCGGCATCGCGATAGCGCTCGATGATCGTTTGAATCTCCTTCGCGGCGGCTCGCACCTCCTGCTCGCCGGTTTGAACGTCGATTGGATCTTGTTGATCTGCTGGCTTGGCTTTTTCTAATGCCAATTGCTCGCGCGCGGCTTGGAGGTCACGGCGCGCGACCTTTAGATCATCAACAGCATCCGCCATGATGTCCCGAGATGCGCTGGCCCGGTCGGCCGGCGTGGATACATCTTGCTGCACAAAGCCGGGCCCTCCTGCCAAAGCAAAGGCGAGGAACATCGAAAAAACCGATGCCAGAAACATCGAGAATGGCGGTAGATAGCGGCTACGATGGCCCATCACATAATTACGCGTCATCGTGCCGGGGCGAAAGACCAACATGGGCAAAGAGCGCCACGTCTTGGAATCAAAATGGGTGATGCCATGCACCACTTCTTCCAGTACATGCAGGAATGAGCGATGCACATGCGCCGACTGGCCACAGGCATGGCAATAGTCGCCGGCTAAAATGGTGTCGCAATTCTTACACGCCGTGCCAATGAACTCATGTTGGTGCTTTCCGGCACTGCCTGAGGGCGCATCAACTGGCAAAGGGCCTGAATTTTCAAGATTTAGTTCTGCCGCACCGTCCATGACCGCCCCTCATCCGCCGATTTAGCTTTGGCTGGGTGAGGCAAAGTGGTCAAGACCCTTTCAAGAACGAACGGTCCAAGCGGGTGGCCTTTTTTCCAGAAACGCGGCGAGGCCTTCTTGGCCCTCAGCACTGGCGCGGCGCTTGGCGATACGTTTCGCGGTTTCATGGGCGAGGTGCATGTCAATTGGACGGTCAGCCACATCGCGCACCAATTGCTTGGCCTCGCGCACGGCTTCCGGTGCCGCGGTAAAAGCCAAGTCGGCAAGCTTTTCTTGGCGCTTTGCCAAGTCATCAAGGTCGGCCGCAACCTCATGTACGAGACCCAATGCCAAGGCACGCTCAGCATCAAAGGGCATCGCGGTGGCGAACAAGCCGCGCGCTTGGCGGGCACCAATGGCTTCGACCACATAGGGTGAGATGGTTGCAGGCGTTAGCCCAAGACGAACCTCGGTAAAGCAAAAACGCGTGCCGGTGACTGCAATTGCATAGTCACAGGCGGCCACAAGGCCGGCCCCGCCCCCAAACGCGCCACCCTGTACCAAAGCCACGGTAAGTTGGGGCAAACTGTGCAGTACCAATAGCATTTTCGCCAGCGCCAAGGCGTCGGCCTCATTATCCTCTTCATCATGGCGGGCTTGGCGCTGCATCCACGCGAGGTCTGCCCCTGCGCAAAACGTGGTTCCAGCCCCCTTAATCATCACAAGCCTTACACCATCAGAGACACGCAAGGTCTCAAAAATGTCGATCAGCTTGGCGATGGTTTCCTCATCAAAAGCATTCTTCTTCTCCGGACGGTTAAGGATGACCAGGGCAGCTCCATCCGGGGAGATTTGCAGCAAGACAGGTTCAGCATTGGTTTCTGTGTCGGCCATGGGGCGGCTCTCCTCTTACATCCTGAATACACCGAAGCGGGGTGGCCCTATGGGGGCCCCGGCAACGCTCGCCAATGACATGGAGACCACGCGCCTCGTTTGGGCAGGGTCAATAATGCCATCATCCCACAAACGCGCGGTGGAATAATAAGGATCGCCTTCCTCCTCATATTTCTGCCGAATTGGATTTTTGAAGGCTTCTTCATCCTCCAGCGACCAGGCACCGCCTTTGGATTCGATGCCATCGCGGCGCAAGGTAGCCAGCACGCTGGCGGCCTGTTCGCCACCCATGACGCTGGTGCGCGCATTTGGCCACATCCAGAGAAAGCGCGGGGAATAAGAGCGGCCACACATGGCATAATTGCCCGCGCCATAAGAGCCACCAATGACGACGGTCAACTTGGGCACATTGGCGCACGCCACTGCCGTCACCATCTTAGCACCATCCTTCGCAATACCTCCGGCCTCATAATCCTTCCCAACCATGAATCCTGAAATGTTTTGCAGGAACAATAATGGGATCTTCCGCTGGCACGCGAGTTCGATGAAATGTGCACCTTTTTGCGCACTTTCCGAGAACAACACCCCATTATTGGCGATGATGGCAACCGGCCATCCATCAATATGGGCAAAGCCAGTGACGAGTGTTTCGCCATAAAGCTTTTTGAACTCATGAAACTCTGAGCCATCCACAAGGCGCGCAATCACTTCGCGAACGTCGTAAGGCGTGCGCACATCGTCTGGAATGATGCCGTACAGCTCGTTTTCTGCTTCCGCCGGGGCGCGCGGTGTGACGCGACGAATGTGGCTTTCAGGATCGTCCAAGGTTGCTACACATTGGCGCGCCAACTCTAATGCATGGGCATCAGACACGGCATAATGGTCTGCCACACCCGATTTGCGTGCATGGACGTCAGCTCCCCCCAATTCTTCGGCAGTCACCGTTTCACCGGTTGCCGCTTTCACCAATGGCGGACCACCCAGAAAAATCGTGCCTTGTTTGCGTACAATAATAGTCTCATCGCTCATCGCCGGAACATAAGCGCCCCCGGCGGTACAGGAGCCCATCACCACAGCAATTTGGGCTAAGCCCATGGCGCTCATATTGGCTTGGTTGAAGAAGATGCGGCCGAAATTATCGCGGTCGGGAAACACCTCTGCCTGATGAGGAAGATTGGCTCCGCCGGAATCGACCAAATAGATGCATGGTAAGCGGTTTTCCATCGCCACTTCTTGCGCCCGAACATGCTTTTTGACCGTCATGGGGTAATAGGTCCCGCCTTTAACGGTCGGGTCATTGCAGACAATCATGGCGGGTCGGCCACAGACATGGCCAATCCCGGTTATCAGGCCTGCACCGGGAATATCCTCGCCATAAAGGCCATTGGCCGCGAGGGCGGAGAGTTCCAAAAATGGGCTACCGGGGTCAAGCAACGCCTCCACACGCGCCCGCGGCAACAGTTTACCGCGACTTTCATGGCGCTGCCGCGCTTCATCTGAGCCGCCCAATGCTGCCTTACGGGTTTGATGGACCAAATGCTCGACGAGGCCAGCCATCTTTTCGTGATTGCGCGCAAAAGCCGGTGAAGAAGTATCGATTCGACTGGTCAAACGGCTCAAAAGATCCTCCACAGACAGACGGTGCCGCTTCTTGCGGGCGTTGACATTCGTTTAACAGGCTTCTGCCACAATGCCATAGACATAGGCTCACTTCGAGCCAGTGCGGCATGCCGCGAATGAGGCCAGCCCACATAAAAGCATCGCTTTGACAAACGGTGTTTAGAACGAGTGAGGACTATTTCATGAAGACCATGACCAAAGCCGTTTTTGCTATGGCGCTGATGAGTACGCTTTCGCCGGTAGCTGCTTCTGCCATTGAACCTGCTTGGGTTGGTGTTCGCGCCGGTACGAATGGTGTCGGTGGCGAAGTGGGTGTTCGTATTCTGCCGACCCTGGTTTTGCGCGGTGTTGGCCAAGGTTATGACTATGGCTACGATCAAACTATTGATGGCATTGCCTATGACGGCACACTCAAGCTCGGCTCCTATGGCCTGCAAGCCGACTTCCGGCCCCCAATTATCCCCTTTTATCTGACCGCTGGGGTCTTTGCCAATGACAATCAGTTTGATCTGGTCGCAACACCGGCTACCAATGTTGTGATTGGCAACACGTCTTACACCCCGGCCCAAGTCGGCACGCTCAACACCAAAGCCACATTCGACGACATGGCTTACTTCCTTGGTGCCGGCCTGAAATTAGATATCGGCCCACTTGAAACGGCCCTCGAAGCGGGCGTTTATTACCAAGGTGATCCAAAAGTGGTTTACACTTCAACCGGCCTTCTCGCGACCAACCCAGCCTTCCAAACCGATTTGGCCCTTGAAAGTGCAAAAATCGTAGATGAATTGGACGCGGCACGTTATTGGCCAATGGTGACCCTGATGGGCCGCTACAAATTCTAATCGACGAAGGAGAGCCACCATGAAACATAGTTTGGACTTGTTTCATGGCGGTTGTTTCCGATGATTCCCTTTGATTTTGCCGCCATTCCGTTTTTGCGCGATGCTGGCCCGGCAGCGATCAAAGATGTTGAAAGATCCGCAATTTGGTATTCCTTGCCCGGCGGTTGGCCCCTCTTTTTAGAGAATGAACCGGCCGACACCTTGTGGTTCGTCCGCTCGGGCTCCTTGGGTGCGTTTCGCCGCAGTTCCGATGGCACCAATGAATTTATCGGGCATATTCGCCAAGGCGAGCCAGTCGGCGAAATGGCACTGGTTGCAGGGGAACCCCATAGTGCTTCAGTGTTTGCGTTGCGCGATACTGAGTTATTGGCCCTAGATCGGCCAGCCTTTAACCGTCTGATCCGTCGCCACCCACAATTGATGCAAAATCTTGCGCGGACCATGTTGTTTCGGTCGCGGCAAAACCGCCGACGCAATCCCCGCTCTGATCCCCGTGTATTTGGCCTTCTAGCAGCCTCGCCCTCGATCGATATTATGAAACGGGCCCAAGCGCTCAAGGAGGCCTTGGCCAAGATGGGTAAGCGCGCCATCGTGGTCGGCCCCGAAGCTGTCACCCAGACCGCCACGTGGTTTGATGAGATCGAAAGCTGGAACGACATCGTGCTATTGGCGGCTGACTTGGGCGATGGCGGCTGGGCAAAGCTTTGCTTGCGGCAGGCGGATAGACTTTGGGTGTTTGGCCGTGCCGATACACCGCCGCCAGACATGATCTTGCCTGCAGGCTCTTCGCCCGCTCGACAATTTCAACTGGTCGACACCATCTTGATTGCTCCACAAGACCGCGGTGTGGTCGATGTGAAGGGCTCTCATGCCAAAGCCTGGAGCGCGGCGGCGCAAAGCCAGCGTTTATTCCATTGGCGGCAGGATCGAGCTGAAGATGTGGCGATGCTAGCGCGAATCCTGTCGGGCACATCCGTTGGCCTGGTTCTCGGCGGAGGCGGCGCGCGCGCTTATGCCCATATCGGCGTGGTCCGCGCATTGCGCGAGGCCGGCATCTCATTTGACTTTGTCGGTGGCACTTCCATGGGCGGGGTGATTGCTGCCTGTGTGGCGCTTGGTTGGGATGATGGCGAGATTGAACGACGGATCTGGGACAGTTTTGTCCGCGATAATCCGCTGAATGATTATGTGCTGCCCGTTGTTGCCATGACCTCGGGTGCCAAGGTTGACCAAAGACTTTTAAAGAATTTTGGCGACATCCAAATTGAGGATATGCCGCGCTCTTTCTATTGTCTTTCAACCAATTTGACATTGGGCATGCCTAAGCTGCACCGCAGCGGCATGTTGCGTGACGCATTGAGGGCGTCCATCGCGCTGCCGGGAATTTTGCCACCGGTGGTGTCGGGTGACGACATCTTGGTTGACGGTGCGGTGCTGGATAATTTCCCAATCAATTCCATGATAGACTTGCACCGCGGCCCGAATATTGGGGTCGATGTCACGCGCCAGCGCGCGCTCAATCCAGATGAGTTCCGAAAGCCAGAGTCGTTTTTCAGCTGGATCGCCCGCCATGGCTTGCATGCCGCTCCGCCAATCGCCGAATTGCTCATGCGCTCAGCTACGGCAACCTTAGACCCAACCAAATCACGTGACAGGGTAGATTTGTTGATTGTCCCAGATATGGCTGGCATCCAGTTGCGCGACTGGAAAGCCTTTGATGCCGCTGTCGAGACCGGCTATCGCGCCGCGACACGCGCTATCCAAAATGCGCCACACGCGCTGAAACCACTTCTAAGCTAAGCCTAACAATAAAGACTTGCGGCAAACCCACGGCAAATAGGGTTAATTTACGCCCCATTTTGTGCGCTTGTTGCCTATTTTCTGCCGCAACCAGCCGCTAAAGCGCTTAACCAAGAATCGAAAACAAGGGATTTCACGTGCGATTGATTGTGGCTTCAGGTGCAGCATTGGCTTTGGTCGTCTCGTTTGGATTAGGTGTCGTGGTCGGCAAGTTCGTCTTGTCGCCCAATCAACCCCTCGCCAGTGCCCCAACCAATGCCATTATGGGCCCCGTCGGCTTGGACAATCCCTTAGCAGACCCCGACGCGGTCCTGTCCACAGACCCCAGCGTGACAGCCCCCGCGCCTCCCGCCGTGCCAGCACCACCAATATCTGGACCCAATGAAGTCGTGATTCCAACGCCTGGGCCACTCGTCAATGGGATTGGGCCCCGCGCAGAATCAGATGCGGCTATGGCAGCAGCTAGCCCTGTGCAGCAATGTGACATCAAAGTTGGCCAATCCATTGCCATCCGGAATTGGAAAGCCGCTGACCGGGTAACCATCATGGCGACAGGCAATGATTGTGCATCAGGTAGTATCCGGGTGACGTTGGAAACCAATGAAGGCCGCGCACTCTACACGCTCCAGGCCCCCGCGCGAGACTTCGGTATTCCTGCGACGGCGAGCCCAGATCAAATCCGCGATCGGCTAACCACGCTTTTGCCCGCCGGTGCGGTGAAGTCTTCTGACTATCCCGCTTGGCCTGAAGGCAGCGAGAGCCCGAGCCGCAGTGAGTTTACGCGTGAGACTTATGAGGCCATTCGCCAAGCCGATGCGCCTGTTGTCTGCTTAAAGCTGCCAACCTCCGCGCAGCGCTGTGTCGCGCAAGATCCAAAATCGGGACAATTCCGCGTATTTGCCCGCGGCTAAATGACGATCACGTTTCTGTGATTAAATTGCAGTCATAATTGCGATCTGGGGGTGCAACCGCGCCGGTTTTGGCCCATTCCTATGCCCAACGATAAACTTGGTTTCCATGATCGTAGGGGTATATATACCATGAAACGTAGAGATTTCTTGGCGGGGAGTGTCGCAATCTTGTCCTTAACTACTGGATCGGCCGCTTTGGCGGCAAAAGCGAAACCGAAAGCAAAAACGCCTGGGCGACAGAACCCGTTGCTGGCTCAATGGAACACGCCTTGGGGTGTGCCACCCTTTTCCCAAATCAAGACCAGCGACTTCGAGCCTGCAATTGATATTGGTATGGCACGCGGCCGCGCGGAGATTGACGTCATCGCAGCAGCGAAGGGCCCGGCTACTTTTGAGACCGTGATTGTCCCGATGGAAAAGGCAGGCCAAGACCTCAATCGCGCCACCACCGTCTTTTATAATCTGACCGGCATGCTTAGCACGCCCGCACTTCAGAAGATTGAAGGCAAGCTATCGGAAAAATTGTCCGCGCATGCGAGCGCCATCAACCAAGATCCAAAGATTTTCGCCCGCGTTAAGGCCGCCTATGACAGCCGTGCCTCGCAGAATTTGAGCGGACCACAAACAAAGCTTTTGGAAGAAACCTATGCCGGCTTTGTCCGCAGCGGTGCCCTTCTTAATGCTGACCAGAAAAGGCGCGTGGCAGACATAGATGCACGCTTGACCAAGCTACAGGTCCAATTTGGCCAAAACGTACTTGCCGACCAGTCAAGCTTTGCCTTGCCCTTAAAGACCAAAGAAGATCTGGCAGGCCTGTCGGAAAGCTTTATTGCCGCTGCGGCTGCTGAAGCCAAAGAACGCAAAATAGATGCTTTGGCCGTGGTCACCCTGTCGCGTTCCAGCTTCGAACCCTTTCTCACCATGTCGACCCGACGGGATTTGCGCGAAGCAGTCCAGAAGGGCTGGATGGCGGTTAGCAGCACACCCGGCAAGAGTGACAATCGCCCCTTGATTCCTGAGATCATCAATCTGCGCAATGAAAAGGCCAAGCTGTTGGGCTTTAAGTCTTTTGCGCATTTCCAACTCGATAACAAAATGGCCAAAACGCCTGAAGCGGCAATGGATATGATGATGGGCGTGTGGAATGCTTCTTTGGCAACGGCCAAGCGGGAACGCGCGATGTTGCAAGAATTGGCGACTGCCGATGGCCTTGAAGGACCACTCAAGTCTTGGGATTGGTGGCATTATGCAGAGAAGGTCCGCAAAGCGAAGTTTGACGTCGATGAGTCCGAAACCAAGCCCTATTTTGAATTGAACAATATGATTGAGGCCATCCATTGGCATGCCAATCATTTGTTTGGCATTTCGTTCAAAAAGATCACGGGCGTGCCGACCTGGCATCCAGACGTCGTTGTCTATGAAGTGTCCGACGCCAAGGGCAAGCCTTTGGCCCTGTGGTATGGCGATTTCTTTGCCCGCCAGACCAAGCAATCTGGTGCTTGGATGAGCAGTTTCCGCGATCAGCAACGCCTGATCGGCGACATCAAGCCGGTCGTGTTCAATGTCTGTAACTATACCAAAGCACCAGCTGGTCAGCCCAATCTGCTTAGCCTTGATGATGTCATCACATTGTTCCACGAATTCGGCCATGCCCTTCACGGCATGTTGTCAGACGTGACCTATCCCAGCCAGTCAGGCACCAATGTGAAGCGCGACTTTGTTGAATTCCCCAGCCAATTGATGGAGCATTGGGTCACGACGCCAGAAATTCTCACGCGCTTTGCTAAGCATTATGCGACCGGCGAAGTGATCCCTCGGGCCTTGGTCGACAAAATCATTGCCGCGAAAAACTTCAATCAGGGCTGGGCGACCAGCGAATTCATGATGGCCGCCATCATGGACATGAAGATGCATATGATTGAAGGCCCAGCACCCGCTAATGTGGATGCGTGGGAAGAAGAAATGTTGGCCAGTATTGGCTCGATTCCCGAAATCGTCGTGCGCTATCGCCCCGGTTATTTTAAGCACACGTTTGAAGGCGGTTATTCGGCGGGCTATTACAGCTATATCTGGGCTGCCGTGCTTGAATGCGACGCTTTCCAAGCCTTTGTTGAGGCCGGCAACGTCTATGATCCTGCGACTTCCAAGAAGCTGAAAGACTTCATCTTCGCCAGCGGCGGCCAAGCCGATCCGATGGACAATTATGTCGCCTTCCGTGGCCGCGCGCCGGGCGTGGAAGCGCTCTTGCAGGATCGGGATCTGAAAGTTAGCTAAGAAGCGGCTCTCCCCCCACCCGCCATGGAGCGGGGGGAGAGAGAAATTCAGTCTTCTTCGTCTTCGTCTTCGTCGTCCTCATCGTCGAGGGCGTCGTCCTCGTCCGCGTCTGGCTCGTCTTCCAGCATCACATGGTCTTCGCGATGCTCGGCGGCCACCTCTTCATATTCGGCTACGATATCTTCGTCCTGAATGCTCATCACATGTCTCCCTTTGGTTGACGTGGGAGACGCTCTCGCGATTTCTTGTCGGGCGTATGATGTCTATGCGAAGCTTGCGTGAACTTTCCCATCGGGCGTGATGTTGTCCGGTCCGGCGCAGCTTTACCGCAGACTTCCGACTGTAAAGTCCTCTAAGGTCCCCGTTCGCAGCTCACGCTCTGGCTGGGATGACGGTCGTGAGAGAAGGTTTTTTGTCTGGAAGCGGTTTTGGTGATCCTTCTGTCTCACCAAACCGCAACCGAAATTGTTTCTGCGATCTCTGGGTAGTCAAGTGTCCGTTTTCTTCGAAAACGGATCGCTTGCGACGC
>JAIXQA010000051.1 GCA_027485915.1 Alphaproteobacteria bacterium
ACGGCTTGTAGGCCGTCTTGCGCGGTGACTTGGACGGGTGCGCCGTTTAAAATCGCATCGATCCAAGCCCGTTGTTGATAGAAAGTCGCGCCGAAGTGGGAGCCAGCCTCGAGGGCAACTGGATCAACATGGATGGTTTCGCGCGTGACCTGCTTGGGCTGACGGAAGCCAACACGGGGGCTCATGATCATTTCACCGGGCGGAATCAGCACGTCGAGGCGGGCCTTATCGCCGGTAGCTGAAATCTCTTCCTGATGTTCTGCGCCATCGGCAAACATGCACAGATCGAGCATGGCGCGCGTGCCATTGGCGAAATCGACGACGGTGAAGCTATTATCCAGAATATCGGGCTTGCGACCATCATAACGCTCGTCTTGATGGTTGACATCCATATTGCCCGAGCAATAGACGCGCGTTGGCTCTGACTGGATGATGTGACGCATCAGATCGAAGAAGTGGCAGCATTTCTCCACCATCGTCCCGCCCGTATTGGCCGAGAAGCGGTTCCAATCATTGACCTTCTGCAGGAAGGGGAAGCGGTGTTCGCGGATGGACACCATCACAAGGCGGCCGACATCGCCACGGTGCACGCGGGTCACAAATTCGGTCGCGGGTGGCATGAAGCGATATTCCATCCCCACCCAGAACACGCCCTTATAAGCGGCGGCTTGGTCGCGGATGCGGGCGGCGTCTTCGGCAGTGGTGCACAGGGGCTTTTCGCACAAGACATGCACGCCACTTTTGAACACGGGCTGCAACACATCATGGTGGGTGAAATTTGGTGAGGCGATGACCACGGCATCGACGAGGCCAGCGGCCAAAAGCTCATCCCCCGTTGCAAAGGTCGCGACATTGGCACCGGCTGGGCCCAGCATGCCTTTGCCCAAAGCCAGCATATGCTCAGTCGGGTCTGCCAAAGCTGTGACTTCAACTTCTGGCATCAGCTTCAGATTATTGATGTGCTCATAGCCCATCATGCCTGTGCCAATGACTCCAACTCGTATTTTGCCGCTCATGACCTCTCCCCGAAGCTGCTTTGACTCGTTATAGAACATCATAAGCATAATGGCGGGCGATACACGCCCTCTTGGCAGTATGAGGAAATAGTCATGGCCCGCAATCCCGTTGAAGTCAGTTGGTTTTCAGCCCTTTGCGATGATGATTACGAATTTTTGGGTCAATCAGAGCCAGCTTTGCAGTCCAGCTGGGAGCATTGCCGCAATATCGCGCTGACGGCCGAGAAGAATGGCTTTGACAATATCCTCCTGCCATCGGGATATCAGCTGGGGATTGATAACACTGTCTTTGCAGCCGGTATCGCCGGATTGACCAGCCGGATGCGGCTTTTGCTGGCCATTCGGGTTGGTGAAATGTGGCCGCCACAAGTCGTGCGGCAATTAGCCACGCTCGATCGGATGATGCAGGGCAGGCTGGCTGTGAACTTCATTTCCTCTGAAATGCCAGGCGAAACCATGGGCTCTGCCCCCCGTTATGCCCGCACTTTGGAAGCGATGGAGGTCCTGCGCGCCTGGATGAATGGCGAGACCGTCAAGCATCAGGGAGAGTTTTATCAATTCGATCTGGCTCCGCCGCGCATCACCACACAATCGGGTAAGTCGCCCTATTTCTACTTCGGTGGCTTGTCGGAAGATGCCCGTGAAGTGGCGGCCAAGGCCGCCGATGTTTACCTCATGTGGCCTGATACATTGGCCAATTCCAAGGCCGTCTTGGACGATATGAATGCGCGGGCCGCCAAATATGGAAGGACCCTCAAACACGGCTTCCGCGTCCATGTCGTGGTGCGCGAGACCGAAGCCGAAGCGCGCGAAGCCGCCAATCGCTTGCTCAGCAAGCTCGACGCGGCCACGGGTGACGCCATCCGTGCCAAGTCCTTAGACGCAACCTCTGTCGGGGTGCGCCGTCAAGCCGAACTCCGCGAAGCCGCCAGTGCCAATGACGGCTATGTGGAAGATAATTTGTGGACGGGCATTGGCCGCGCCCGCTCTGGCTGTGGGGCTGCGATTGTCGGCGATCCAGACCAAGTACTCGCCAAGATCAACGCCTATCGCGACATTGGGTTTGAGGCCTTCATCCTGTCCGGCTATCCCCACGCGACAGAGTGCGATTTGTTTGGCCGCTATGTCCTGCCAAAGCTCGATCACGGTCTCCTGACGATTTAGGGCCCTAAAGCGAAATGGTCGCGCTGAGCTGATCGGCCAGCTCAGCAGACCCCCCAATATAAATCGTGTGGGTACCGGGCTCTAACCGCCATGTGTGGGTCTGGGTGTCGCGATAGCGCAAATCCTCGGCGTGCACATCCAGGCGGATGACTTTGGTCTGGCCGGGGTCGAGGGCTACGCGGGCAAAAGCCTTCAAGACCTTGGCGGGGCGGCTCACCAGATGGCCCGGGAAACCGACATAGAGTTGGGCGATTTCCTCCCCGGCCCGATCACCCAGATTGGTGATGCTGACTTGGGCTTGAAAGCCCGTTTTTGTCCGGCGCAAACTTAAGGCGCGATAGCCATAACAGGTATAAGACAAGCCATGTCCAAATCCATAGCGCGGCTCAATCTGTTCGCGCGCAAGCTTGGTATAGCCATGCCAATAGTCATAGACGATGGCATCGGCATCCTTATCGAAGAAGGGGTAATGCGCAGGGTCTTTCGCCACAGTGAAAGGCAGCTTGCCGGACGGGGCTACTTCGCCCAACAACAGTTGCGCCAAAGCGGTGCCGCCCTCCATGCCGCAATAGAAGCTTTGCAGGATCGCACTTGCCTGGCTCTGCCAACCCTCCACCAGCACGGCAGAGCCTGCCACGAGGACAACTAGGACAGGCCGACCCGTTGCACAGGCAGTTTCAATCAAGGCGATCTGATCGGCTGGAAGGGATAGATTGCTGCGATCTCCACCACGGGCTTCCTCAGCACTCGGCTCATTTGCCGCCGCAGGCTTGGGTGCAGGCAAGACGTCACTGGCCACACCAAGCGTCATGTCTTCCGGGATATATTCCCCTTCTTGCCGCGCGGTATAGCCCGCCACCACAATGATGGCATCGGCATCTGCGGCATTGGCCACCGCGGCTACCACGTCCGTTTCATCGCCTGTGACAATCTCCGTCGCCTCACCCAACGCAATCTGTAGGCCTTGAAGCGCGGTCACCACATAAGGCGGACGCACGCGGCTGGAGCCAAAGTCGCCGGTGTTTTCTTTGTTGGCCAGATGACCCAGTACGGCGAGTTTTTTCAGCTTGGTCCGGTCCAGCGGCAGCATCAAGTCATTCTTTAACAGCACAGCAGACTTTAACGCCGCCTCCAGCGCCAGCGCGATGTGGGCAGGTTGGGCGACCATATCGAGGCTATAGGCTGGCAAGGGGTCTTCGGCGCACGCAAAGCGGTATTGGGTCGACAAGATGCGGCGGCAAGCCTGATCAATCACTTGCGGTTCAACTTGGCCCGCTTCAACCGCGGCCAGCAAATGCTTGCCAAAGACCAAGGGCTCGGGGTTTTCAATATCCAGACCAGCAGAGGCCGCATAGACATTGCGTAAGCCCATCACCCAATCAGAATGCACAAAGCCCTCAAAGCCCCACTCGACCCGCAAAATGTCGGTCAACAGGGTTTTGCTCTGGCCACAAAACATGCCGTTCATCTGGTTATAGGCGCTCATCACGGTGGCGCATCCCGCATCCAAAATGGTCTTAAAATGCGGCAGATAGACCTCATGCAAAGCACGCTCATCAATTTGGACATCGACTTTGAAGCGCGCATTTTCCATCGAGTTCAGCGCGAAATGTTTGACGGTGGCAATCACATTGTGGGTTTGAAGGCCGATGGCCAGAGCTGCCCCCATCTGCCCCAAATGACACGGATCTTCACCATAGGTTTCCTGCGCCCGACCCCAAGCCGGATGGCGCAACAGATTGACGCACACTGCGCCAGACAAGGTGCAGTCTTGCGCGCGAATTTCAATCGACATCGCCTCGCCAATGCGCCGCTCCAGATCGACATCAAAGGTCGCGCCGCGCGCCATGGTGCAGGGGAAGCAGGTGGAATTGCCGCGCGCCACCCCACGCGGACCATCGGTGAAATAAAGCGGGGGTACATGGAGCCGCTCTACCCCACTGCCAGCCGGATAGGGGTTTGCCCCCCAATGTCGTCCGCTCTCGGCAAAGAGCTTAAAGAAGCCCTTGCCCGACATCATGCGCACCTTTTCTGCTAAAGTGGCTTCCCCAAGAATCTGATCTACCCGCGCTACCACTTGATCTGGGGTTAGGCCTTTGGTTGGGGAGAGGTCGGTCATGAAATGCCCTTCGCGGATTTTAGCGCGTGTTTGCCTGTAGGACGGCTGCAAGATTGCCAGCCCATTGTTCGAGATCGGCCTTGGCATGCTCCAAAGTCCACCCCTTCACCAACAGGATCGCGATGCGAATGTTACGCCCTGCCTGCTCCAAAGCAACAGCGGCTTGCTCTTCTTGGCAACCCGTCAATTCAACAATCATGGCTTTAGCCCGTGCGAGCAGTTTGCGATTAGAAATCTGCATCGCCACCATCCGCCCTTCGTAGACAAAGCCCAAGCGGATCATGATCGCGGTGGAGAGGACGTTGAGGGCGATTTTCTGCGCCGTTCCCGCCTTCATCCGAGTGGAGCCCGCAATCACCTCGGCTCCCGTTTCAATCAAAATGCCGATCTCGGCGGCTTGGCACAAAGGTGCCGGTGGTTTGTTGGCGAAACCGATGGTCAAAGCGCCTGATGCGCGTGCGGCTTCAATCACGCCAATCGTATAAGGGGTTGAGCCACTGGCGGCCAAACCAATGACAACATCGTGGGCGTTTAGCTGCAAGCCTTTGGCCTCTTCCGCGCCCTTCGCATAGTCATCCTCGGCCCCTTCAACCGCATACATTAAGGCCGTTTGGCCGCCGGCCATCAAAAAGACCATCCGCTCTTTCGGCCAGCCGTAAGTCGGGCCAAGCTCTACCCCGTCCTGCACACCAATCCGGCCAGAGGTACCAGCACCGGCATAGATCAAGCGACCCTGACGCCCAAGACGGGTTGCGGCTTCGTCGGCGGCGCGTGCAAGATCGGCTGAGACTTTGGCCACTGCCTCTGCTGCTTGGCTTTGATTGGCGATCATTTCTGCTACGGCATCACTGGTCGGCCAGTCCGCAATGTGGAGATAGGCTTGCAAGGCTGCTTCAGTCATGGCCTCAATCGCGCCCCTAGGCTTAAAATTTGGCTTGTCTGCGACCCAAGGAACCACAAACAAAAAATTCGGATTTTGCTGTGGCGAATGCATTGGCCCACGCCTCAAACTGCTTACTGCCTTAAAGTAGTTGAACAAATTAGCCAATCACAGAATCGCGCGTAATCAAAAGATTCGGGCCTTGCTGACATTGACAGGCATCCCCAAGTGAGGGCGAGATAGAAGCTAGCCACGGCTTGAAACCAAAGGACTACTTGCGCGATGCCCCATTATGCCAAAACAGTGATTGACCTGATTGGTGGTACGCCACTCGTCCGCTTACACGCGGCCAGCGAGGCGACAGGTTGTGAAATCTTGGGCAAGGCGGAGTTTTTGAACCCCGGTCAATCGGTGAAGGACCGGGCGGCACTGGGCATTATTCGCGACGCTGAAGCCAGTGGTGCTCTAAAGCCCGGCGGGCTAATTGTCGAAGGCACGGCAGGTAATACGGGGATTGGGCTGTCCATGGTTGCCAATGCTTTGGGTTATCGCTGCATCATCGTGATGCCACGCACCCAATCCCAAGAGAAAAAAGACGCCGTAAAGTTGTTCGGCGCGGAATTGGTCGAAGTCGATGCCGTCGCCTTTGCTCATCCAGACCATTACACCAAAGTGTCCAAGCGCTTGGCAGAAGAACAGGGTGGCCTGTGGGCTAATCAGTTCGATAACTTAGCCAATCGCCGCGCCCATGAGGAAACCACTGGCCCTGAAATCTGGGAGCAGACAGAGGGAAAGATTGATGGGTTCATTTGTTCGGTGGGCTCTGGCGGCACTTTGGGCGGGATTAGCCGGGCCTTGAAAGCACGCAATCCAAACATTGCCATTGGCATTGCTGATCCGGGCGGTGCGGCCCTCTACCATTGGTACAAGGACGGCGAGCTTAAGGCGACGGGCACGTCCATCACGGAAGGGATAGGCCAAGGCCGGGTAACCGCCAATCTAGAGGACGTGTTGGTCGATTATGCTTATCGCGTCGAAGATGAGGAATGGCTGCCGGTCTTGTTTGATCTGGTCAAGAATGAGGGCTTAGCCATTGGTGGGTCTGCGGCGCTGAATGTGGTGGGCGCGATGCGCTTGGCGAAGGATTTGGGGCCAGGCAACACCATTGTCACCATTTTGTGCGACTATGCCAGCCGCTATCAAAGCAAACTATTCAATCGAGATTTTCTAACATCCAAAGGCCTACCGGTGGCAGATTGGCTGTGAGCATGGGCTTTAATTCCCATTTTGCCGACCTGCCGACGACAATTTTCGAAGTGATGTCGGGCCTTGCTCGGACCCACGAGGCGATCAATCTCGGACAGGGCTTTCCCGATAGCCAAGGCCCAGAAGCGCTTCGACGTTTGGCCTGCGATGGGCTGATGACCGGCAGCAATCAATATCCGCCCATGCTGGGTCTTCCTGCCTTACGCGCCGCAGTCGCGGCTCATTATGGCATCCATCAAGGACTGTCGCTGAGCCCTGAGCAAGTCGTCGTCACTTCTGGCGCGACAGAAGCCCTGGCAGCAAGTTTTCTCGCCCTATTGTCTCCCGGCGATGAGGTGATTGTACTGGATCCGGCTTATGACGCCTATCGGCCTTTGATTGCGCGCGCGGGCGGAATTGCGCGCACCATTTCCTTGAAGCCGCCGCATTGGCAGCTGGATTTGGCCGCGATTGAGGCGGCCATCACGGTAAAGACCCGCGCCATTGTTCTCAATAATCCCATGAACCCGACCGGCCGAAGCTTTAGCCACCTTGAACTCATGGGCCTTGCTAAACTCTGCCAAGACCATGATTTGATCGCCATTTGTGATGAAGTGTGGGAGCATGTGCGCCTCACCGATCAGCCGCACCGGTCGCTGCTGGGCTTGCCCGGCATGACGGACCGCACAGTGAAGATTGGTTCTGCTGGCAAGATGTTCGGCGTCACAGGCTGGAAGGTCGGCTTTGTATGTGCCGCCCCTGAGATCGCCAAGGTGATTGGCAAGGCCCATCAATTCCTGACATTCACCACGCCTCCCCATTTGCAAGGCGCGGTCGCGCAAGGACTTGGCTGGGACAAGGTTTGGTTCGACGAACAGGCCCAAGGCTACAAGGCAGCTTATCAGCTCTTGCGCAGCGGGCTGAAGGAACAAGGCTTTCATGTCTTGGACAGCGAAGCGACCTATTTCATGTGTCTTGACCTGCAACAATCCAATATCGACCGGCCGGCGCTAGATTTTTGCTTTGAGGCCGTCAAGACCCATGGCGTTGCTGCAATTCCGTTGCAAAGCCTCTATGAAAAGCCTGAAGAGGCACCGCCCATCATCCGCCTGTGCTTTGCCAAGCAAGAGGCCGTTCTGCGCCAGGCAATTGAACGACTGGCGCGGGCGCGACTGGCGATGTTGCGCTGATATGCCGCTTTATCGGGCGCGCCTGTGCAATAGTATCTCTAACGACTGGTTGCAGCTTGCATTCCTCGTTAGGGTGAAAACAGATGCGTATAGAAAACCTCTAGCAAAACCAGCCTTGGAGCGCTTTCTGTGATTGAATTCGTCACCCATCATTGGCACGAAATCTGGCCGTTCATTGCGGTCGGCTTTGTCGCACAATTGGTCGACGGGGCCTTAGGCATGGCCTTTGGCGTGATCACGAGTACGCTTTTGGTTAGTGTGATGGGCATGCCGCCCGCAAAAGCGTCTTCAACCGTCCATATTGTAGAGTTTTTTACCACCGCGGCTTCAGCAGTCAGCCATACCATCCACCGCAATGTGAATTGGAAGCTGTTTGCGACGCTGGTCATCCCCGGAATGGTTGGCGGGATAACAGGTGCTTATCTTCTCGCCAATATTCATGCCGACACAGCCCGGCCTTATGTCATGGCTTATCTTGCCTGCATCGGCGTTTATCTCCTTTGGCGCGGCTGGCGCATGACCAAAGGGCAGCCCCATCGTAGCGCCAAATATGTAGGGCCCTTAGGCTTAGTCGGCGGTTTCCTCGATGCGGTTGGCGGCGGCGGCTGGGGGCCAGTGGTGACTTCCAATCTTTTGGTTCAAGGCACTGAGCCTCGTATGACCATCGGGACCGTCAATACGGCGGAATTCTTCTTGACCACCGTGATTTCGGCAACCTTTATCATCACCTTGGGCTGGGAAGCCTTTACGCTGGCGACGATTGGATTGATCATTGGGGGCCTGATGGCAGCCCCTTTCGGTGCTATTCTGGCCAAGCGCGTGCCCGCCAAACAATTGCTGTATCTGGTCGGCACGGTCTTGACCTTGACCAGTCTATTCTCTTTGTCCAAGGCATTGGGTCTGGTCTGAAACTGGTGACCTAGAGCGCAAGCCGCATGATCCGCTCGTCATCCAAGGTATTGCCGACCTTGAAATGATAGGCCCCGACAATCTCAAAGCCATATTTTGTATAGAGCCGCTTTGCACGCTCATTCTGCGACCACACACCCAAATAAAGAGCTGGTGCGTGCTTATCACGTGCCCAATGGATCGCCATGTCCATCAACCGATGTGCAAGACCGGTCCCCTTTTGGGTTTCATCCAGATAGAGGCGGTAAAGTTCCAGCGCGTCAGGCTCTGGGGCCGCAACCGGCAAGGTCATAGGGCCACAATCGAGGAAGGCCACCAAGTCATCACCGCGATAGACCATATTCATGACCCGGGCGGGGTCACGAATATCTTGCAAAGTTCTTTCTAGGCTAAAGCGGTGGCTTAGGAAGAATTCTTTGTCTTCAGGTGGATAGAGATGACCAAAGGTCTCGAGGAATGTCTTGGCACCAAAAGCCGCCAAGGCTGGTGCATCTGGATCTATGGCCAGTCGAATGTGCAACCCCTCGCTCACCTTTTCGCTCTCCCAGCCTTTTCGACGAGACCTGATGTGCCGCGGCGGGCCGCGAGGACTGCGGCAACATCAGCTCCTGTCACGCCACGCGCCAAAAGGCCCACACTCAAATGATACAAAAGATCCGCGGCTTCCTTGGCGATTTCCTCAGCCGTGCCGCCGGCAACGGCAAGAGCGGCTTCAACGCCTTCTTCGCCCAGCTTCTTGCCACACAAAACCGGGCCGCCTTGCAACAGTTTCGCGGTATAGCTTTGGCTTGGATCGGCCTTGGCTTTTTCGGTCACATCCGCCAAAAGCTGATCTAAAGCGTGGCCTAAGGTGTCACTCATCGCAGGTTTCCTTGAATCGGCTGCCGCACTTTGGCCCCAGCCGCCGCCAAGGCAGCACGTGCCTCTGCCAGTGTATGGGTCCTGAAGTGAAAAATCGAGGCCGCGAGGACGGCATTGGCATGACCTTGTGTGATGCCCGCAACCAAGTCGTCTAGTTTGCCCACGCCACCAGAAGCAATGACCGGCACCGACACGCTATCGGCGATGGCGCGCGTCAAGGCCAAATCATAGCCAGATTTGGTGCCATCCTTGTCCATCGACGTCACCAACAATTCGCCCGCACCGCGCGCCACAACATCTTTGGCAAAGGCCAAAGCATCAATACCTGTTGGATTGCGGCCGCCATGGGTGAATATCTCCCACTGCTGTGGGCCAGTTTGCTTAGCATCAATTGCAACCACCACGCATTGGGCCCCAAAGCGCCGTGCTGCAGCGGTCACTAAGCTCGGGTCTTTGACGGCGGAAGTATTGATCGCAACCTTATCTGCCCCGGCCAGTAAGAGGGCACGGAAGTCATCTGTCGTGCGCACACCGCCACCGACCGTCAAAGGCGTAAAGCAGACTTCTGCCGTGCGCCGCACGACATCTAACAGGGTGCCGCGGCCTTCATGACTGGCCGAAATATCGAGAAAGCAGATTTCGTCTGCCCCCTCGCTGTCGTAGAATTGGGCTTGCTCAACAGGGTCGCCAGCATCGCGCAGACCTTCGAATTGAACGCCCTTTACGACCCGGCCGTCTTTCACATCCAAACAGGGAATAATGCGAACTTTCAGGCTCATGCCGCAGCCTTCAGGGCTTCGGCCGGGTCAATCAGGCCATCATAGAGCGCGCGGCCCAAGATCGCGCCAGCCACCGGCTTGCCGGGACGGGCTTTTAAGGCGACGATATCTTGCACCCCTGCTAGGCCGCCCGACGCGATAACATCCATCGCGACTGCGTCTGCAATCGCGCCAGTGAAGTCGATATTGATGCCCGTCTTGGTCCCATCGCGGCCGACATCGGTGACGATGAGGGCAGAAACACCTGCATCTTCAAACTGATGGGCGAGATCAAGCGCGGCCAGATTAGTCGTCTCCACCCAACCTTCTACCGCGACCATGCCATCAATCGCATCAATGCCGACAGCCACGTGGCCGGGGAAGGCCTTGGCAGCATCGCGCACGAATTGGGGTTGTTTTGCAGCAATCGTACCCAAAATCACCCGGGAGACGCCCATAGACAGCGCTTTCTCAATAGCCTTCAGGTCGCGAATGCCCCCGCCCACTTGAATCGGCAGGCTGGTCCGGGCGCGAATGGCGGCAATGGCGTCGAGATTTGCACCGGCCCCTTTCAGAGCGCCGTCCAAGTCGACAATATGCAGATAGCCAAAGCCCATGGCCTCAAAGCTGGCCGCTCGGGCGGCAGGATCGGTATCAAACACCGTCATCTTGGCAAAGTCGCCTTTGTACAAGCGCACGGCCTGCCCGTCTTTCAAGTCAATCGCCGGATAGAGGATCATTGCTTCAGCCACTCTTCCAATAAAGCGAGGCCCGCCCTTTGGCTCTTCTCAGGGTGGAATTGCACGCCCATAACATTATCTTTCTGAACAGCCGCGGCAAACCGATCCGCACCATAGGTGCACCAGGCCGCGACATCGGCATCATGGGCCGCGCGAAACGCAAAGGAATGGACAAAATAGACGTCCTGGGCACCGCCCCAAGCGGCGTCAAATACCATATTGCCAGTTGGCTTTGCCGAATTCCAACCCATGTGCGGCACTTTCAATTCTGCTGAGCCCGGTTGAATGACGGATGTTTCGCCATGAATCCAGCCGAGACCGGGCGTGGAGCCAAATTCGATGCCCACATCGGCCAACAATTGCATGCCGACGCAAATGCCCAAGAAGGTCGCACCTTCGCCGCGCACACGGTTCTCTAAAGCCTCGCGCAGGCCATCGACGGCGGCCAAATTAGCTGCACAATCGGCAAAAGCACCGACACCTGGCAAGACAATTTGATCGGCCTTGGCGATGCGGTCTGGGTCAGCCGTCACACAGACGTCGCGCGCGCCCGCCGCAACCAACGCCTTCTCCGCCGAACGAAGATTGCCAGAACCATAATCGATTAAGGTAAGCATTTCAGTGCCTTAAAGCACGCCCTTTGTGGAGGCGACCGCCCCGCCCAAACGGGGATCAATTTCAATTGCGGCCCTGAGGGCGCGCGCGAGGGCTTTGTAGCAACTCTCGATTATGTGGTGGGTGTTCTGGCCGTATAGATTTTCGACATGTAAGCACAGGCCACCATTACCTGCGAAGGCGTGGAACCATTCCTTGAACAATTCGGTATCCATCTCGCCTACCTTCGGGCGCTCAAAATGGACGTTCCAGATAAGGTAGGGCCGGTTGGACAAGTCTATCGAGGCGCGCGACAAGGTCTCGTCCATGGGAATATAGGCATGGCCAAAGCGACGAATACCAGCAAAGTCGCCCAGCGCAGTCTTGAGAGCCTGGCCCATGACGATGCCCGTGTCTTCAACCGTGTGGTGCATGTCGATATGCAGGTCGCCCTTGGTCTCAACCGTTAGATCAATCAGCGCGTGCTTGGCAAAGCTTTCCAGCATATGGTCAAAAAAGCCAATGCCGGTCGAGACCTTGGCCATGCCTGTCCCATCCAAATTCATGGTAACTGAGATTTGCGTCTCTTTCGTATTGCGCTGAATGCTAGCCGTTCGCACGATGAAATCTTTCCACTGTTGGACTTAATGCGCTTGATGCCTTGAGGCGCGAGCGGACCCCTCTTAGCGCTTTGGGAAGCCAAAGGAAACCAGCGATCGCGCTGGTTACAGTCTGCATCTGCGACCCGCGGATTAAGGCCACGTCAACCTAATGTGTGCAAACAGGAAAAGTTGTTCTGGGAACCTGTTGGCGTTGTCGTTGCATCCCGAACCTTTGGGCGTCGAATTTAGTGAAAGACTTGCTGGAAAACATTCTGAAGACCCTTGCGGGAAAGCTGACATTGGCTTTTCTTGGCCTAATGAGTCTTGTGATGTTGGGCATGATCGTGATGCTAAGCTTTACGATTGGCCGAGGCCCAGCCCTAGCCATTGCGATTGGCGGCTCGACTATGTCGGTGATCCTCGCGACCGCAGCTTTTTATGCCTTCGTAAGCCGGATCACCGATCCCTTGCGTGATCTGACGGAATTTGCCCAACAGACCAACCTTAAACGTTTAGGCGTTCGCCTAGATATTCGCTCCGGCGATGAGCTTGAGATTCTAGCACGTGCCCTAAACCGCATGATGCAGCGCTTGGATGCTTCCATGAAGCGCATTCAGCAATTGGCCTTTGTGGACACCATCACTGAACTCCCCAACCGCGATCGCTTCCGTCAGGAAACAGACGAAGCCGCAAAATCCAACGCCGCAAACAATCTGGTCGGCGCTGTGATTTCCATCGATGTTGATAAGTTCATCCGGGTGCAAGAGACTCTGGGCCAGATCGCTGGCGAAGAATTATTGGGCCTCGTAGCCGAACGCTTGTCGGCTGCTGTGCGGGCCTCAGACCGGATTGTGCGCCTGCAGACCTGTATTGCCCGACCTGCTTTGCTGGCGCGGACTGGGATTTCAGAATTTGCCGTTTTGATCCCCGATATTGATGACCCAACTCAAGCCGGCCGCTTTGCGCAATTGGTTGCTGCGGGCTTGCGCCAGCACTTTGAACTGGGTGGCCACCGCATCGTGCTTGGGGCCTGCGCCGGTATCGCGATATTCCCGCAGGATGGCGAAACGGGCGAAGAAGTTTTGCGTTCGGCAGACCTCGCCCTCAGCCACGCGCGCAATGGTGGCCGCAACCGCAGCGTCTTCTTCACCCGCAAGATGAACCAGCGCGCGCTGGAAAAGTTGGTGCTGGAAAACGAAATTCGCGCCGGCATTGAGCAAGGTCAGTTCATGGCCTATTTCCAGCCGAAAGTGGATTTGGGCACAGGCCGCATTCATGGCTGCGAGGCCTTGGTACGCTGGAACCATCCGACCCAAGGCATGGTTTCGCCGACCAAATTTATCACAGCAGCCGAAGAAACCGGCCTGATCGCGCCTTTGGGCGATTACATCATGCGCGACGCGGCGAAAAAGGCTGCCGCTTGGCTGCGCCGAGGTATCGCCCTGCGCGTCGCCGTCAATGTGTCGGCCATGCAGTTTAATGACGACAACTTCACGGCAAAGGTGCAAAACATCCTGGCTGAGACGGGCCTGCCCGCGTCGCTCTTTGAGTTGGAAATCACTGAATCCATCGCCATGAGCAACCCTGATCGGGTGATCCGCTTGCTAGCGCCTCTGCGCAACAAGGGCGTGCGGATCGCGATTGATGATTTTGGCACCGGGCACTCCAACCTAGCCGCGCTTACCCGAATGCCATTCGACGTCTTTAAAATCGACCAGAGCTTTATTCGCGCCCTGGGCAAAGACCGCAACGCGCCGACCATGATTGAAACCATCATCGCCATGGCAGGGGGTCTAAATTATGAGACGGTTGCCGAAGGGGTGGAAACCCAAGAACAAGCCGCTTTCTTAAAGAAGCGCGGTGCAACCTTGGGCCAAGGCTATTTGTTTGGCTCCCCCATGTCAGCAGACCAATTTGAAGCCCATGCGCGCAATTGGGCGGCCCGCGCCGATGGCTTGAGCCCTGCGCCCAGTATCGAAGGACTGCGCCGCACCAGCTAAGTGGAACGCGCGCGCCTTGAAGTCAGCCACCACAAACGCCATTACATAGGGATGAGCGATTTTGAACGTCCTGCCGCCGACTGGCGCGGCACAACGATTTTGGCAGTGCGCAAAGGCGGCAAAGTGGTCGTCGTGGGCGACGGGCAAGTCTCGGTTGGCAATACGGTTATGAAACACGGCGCGCGCAAGGTTCGCACCTTAGCAGGCGGCACCGTGTTGACGGGCTTTGCCGGGGCAACGGCCGACGCCTTCACCTTATTTGAGCGTCTAGAAGCGAAGTTAGAGCGCTTTCCAAATCAATTGCTGCGCGCGTGTGTTGAACTGGCCAAGGATTGGCGAACCGACCGCTATCTGCGCCGCTTAGAAGCCATGCTGATTTGCGCGGATAAACATGGCACCTATGTGCTGACCGGTACAGGCGATGTGCTGGAACCCGACCATGCGGTTGCTGCCATTGGGTCTGGTGGCGGCTATGCTTTAGCCGCTGCCCGCGCTCTTTATGACCAAGACCTCGACGCTGAAACCATTGCCCGCAAAGCCATGGCGATCGCGGCAGATATTTGTGTGTACACCAATGGCAATCTGACCATTGAACAATTGGCGACTGTAGAATGACCGATCTTTCCCCCCGCGAAATCGTTTCTGAGCTCGACCGGCATGTGATTGGGCAATCCGACGCCAAACGCGCCGTCGCCATCGCCTTGCGTAACCGTTGGCGGCGCAAGCGCTTGCCAGAAAAGCTGCGCGAAGAAACCACGCCAAAAAATATTCTGATGATCGGGCCCACGGGCGTCGGCAAGACCGAGATTGCCCGTCGTCTGGCCAAGCTGGCTGGGGCACCCTTTGTGAAAGTCGAAGCCACCAAGTTTACCGAAGTCGGCTATGTCGGCCGTGACGTGGATCAGATCATCCGTGATCTGGTGGAGGCCGCCATCCATCTGGTGCGCGACCGCCGCCGCAAAGATGTGCGCGCCAAAGCCGAAGCCATGGCAGAAGACCGGGTTCTAGACGCCCTTGTCGGTACCGAAGCCAGCCAAGGCACGCGGGAAGCATTCCGCAAAAAACTACGCGGCGGTCTGTTAGCCGACAAAGAGATCGAGCTTGATTTTGACGTGAGCTCTCCCGCCGCCTCGATGATGGAGTTTCCTGGTGCACCGGGCGGGATGATTGATCTGGGCACGATGCTGCAGAACCTGTCTGGCACCAAGAAGCGCACGCGCAAAACCACCGTAGCCGAAGCCTATGAGCCCTTGGTGACCGAAGAGAGCGATAAGCTGCTGGACAAGGATTCCATCACGCAAGAGGCCCTGCTGCTGGCCGAGACCGAAGGCGTGGTCTTTATCGATGAAGTCGACAAAATCTGTGCCCGGGCAGAGCGTCAGGGGGCTGATGTCAGCCGCGAAGGCGTGCAGCGCGATCTCTTGCCGCTGATTGAGGGCACGACGGTTTCAACCAAGCACGGCGCCTTGAAGACAGACTTCATCCTCTTCATCGCCTCGGGTGCCTTCCATGTGGCCAAGCCGTCCGATCTATTGCCCGAACTGCAAGGCCGCTTGCCGATCCGGGTTGAGCTGCAAGCTCTGAGCCGCGATGATTTTCGCCGGATTTTGACAGAGCCTGAAGCCAGTCTCGTCAAGCAATATGTTGGCCTGATGGGCACCGAAGGCGTGACGCTTTCCTTCACCGAAGAAGCCGTCGATGCCATTGCCGATGTGGCCGTAGCGGTGAATACCAGCGTCGAAAATATCGGTGCCCGCCGCTTGCACACCGTCCTTGAACGCGTGCTGGACGACATCAGCTTCCACGCTACCGACCGCGGCGGCGAGACCATCGAGATCACGGGCACTTATGTGCGTGAAAAAGTCGATGGCCTCTCGAAAAATGCCGATTTGAGCCGGTTCGTGTTGTAAGAAACTTCGGGCCTACCCGTAATTTTGTGACCGCCTAGCCCCGCACTTCTTCGGTTCGGGTTCGCATCTACACGCACAAAAAATCTAGCTGTAATTGAATTTCAGTCAAAATGCTCTTATGATTAAATATTGTTAGTTTTCGTACTTATTACCACAGAAATTCAGGCACCTAACTAAAAGGGGGCGAATTTGCCCGAAATCAAATGCTTATGCAGGTGTGGCATAATAGCCTCTTGTATCCTACGGCAAGCAAGTTAAGTTATATGTTAAGGTCTATGGCCTATGTCTGAAGCGCGAGCCGACGATGAAGCGTGGGAGATGTTCTGTGACGGGCCGGTGGCTTCAGTCTGGATGAACAAGCAATGCTTGGAGGCGTTCTTAACGCTTCCACTTCGAGACCGGGCGAAGATTCAGGCAACGATGGAAGAAATGTATTGCACGATGGAGAATGGTTCCATCCCACCTAAGAGGCTGAATTATGATGAAGGGCGTCATGACGGATTGAAAGTTTGGGCCTTCAAAGAGAAGCAATCCCGAGTTTACGGCGTTCAAGGTTCCATCAGAGGGAAAAGAACATTCTTCGCTACAAATGTTGCCGTAAAGAAGACGCAAAAGGCCGACCCCGGAGACCTAACAAAGGCCGGCAGAGTGGCAAAAAAGGTAAACAAGCTGTTGGCGGGCGCGAAGGTTTAGGAGAACCCAATGAAGCATCATGAGTATGAGATGATCTTGGCCGAAGAACGGGCGATTGCGCACGTTCAAGCCATGGCGATTAGACTTCTGGAGGAGAAGAAAATCCGCAAGGCTCAATTGGCGCGGGATCTTAATGTCTCTGAAGCGCGCATTAGCCAAATTTTTCGCGGCGATCCGAGCAATCTGACCATCAAAACCGCCGCTCAATTGTTTTATGCAATGGGCGAAGAACTTGTGATCACCTGTCGAAAAATTGACGAAATGAATGCGCGGGCTGAAAAACGTAACCGTGAGCTGGCCAGTCTGACCGAGGCGAATTCGGAGGCATTTAAATGGATCAAATCAACGCCACTCGAACCGGCCAATAGCTTTGAATCCAAGTATTTGCCGAGAGAGGCTGCAGCGTAACGATGGCCAAACCTGCGCGCGCACCCTCTAAAGACACATACAACGAAGCCGTCAAAGAGGCTAAATTACTCGACATCAGGCTTACAGAATCAAAGTGGGCGTTTGATCTGTCAATGCTGCGAGAAATGGATGAGCTTCAAAAATTTACCAATCAATCCATACTTGAAGCGCCACACTTCTCCCCCGAGACAGGCCGTCTCGTCGGTAAGGTCCTATGTAGGTTACTGATCACCGCTAATTTGGCGGTAGATGAGCCAGACGCAAGCCAAGCTGCCCTTGACTGCGAGTCTAGCTATGTTGTCGCCTTTGAAGTCCCAAAGGCGTTTACGTCACATAACGCAAACCAGTTCTTTGAAAGCACCGCGAAGTTTGCAGTCTGGCCCTACTTCCGGTCTCATGTCGCAAACCTTGCCGCGCAATCACGCTTAGAGTTGCCACCCCTTCCGCTCACAACGCTTTTGCAACGGATTAGGGACGACATACCCTAATTGGTGGCCGTCTACCGCGCGAACTTCTGGAACTTAATCCGGCTTGGGATGATTTCGGTCAGGCCCAGACGACGCTTCTTGTCTTCTTCATAGGCTTCGAAATTGCCCTCAAACCATTCCACATGGCTGTCGCCCTCATAGGCGAGAATGTGGGTGGCCAAGCGGTCGAGGAACCAGCGGTCGTGGCTGATAACCACGGCGCAGCCGGGCCAAGCTTCCAGCGCATTTTCCAGCGCCGACAGGGTTTCCACGTCCAAGTCATTGGTCGGCTCGTCCAGCAAAAGGACGTTGGCACCCGACCGCAACGTCTTGGCGAGGTGAACGCGGTTACGCTCCCCACCCGACAACAGGCCGACTTTCTTTTGCTGGTCGCCACCTTTGAAGTTAAAAGTGCCAACATAGGCGCGCGACGGCACTTCACGGCCGCCGACGTCAATAATGTCCAGCCCACCGGAAATTTCTTCCCAGACGTTCTTATTGTCATCCAAATGGTCGCGGCTTTGATCGACAAAGCCCAGCTTCACGCTCTCGCCCACGGTGATGGAGCCGCTGTCTGGCTGTTCCTGACCGGTGATCATCTTAAACAGAGTGGACTTACCCGCCCCGTTCGGACCGATCACACCTACAATGCCGTTCTGTGGAAGTTTGAAGGTGAGGTCCTTGATCAACATGCGATCGCCATAGCCCTTGGACAGATTGTCAAAGCGAATAACATTTGTGCCCAGACGGGGTCCGGGTGGGATTTGGATAGTGGCAAAGCTCTGCTTTTCGCGCTCGGCCGCATCCGCCATTTCTTCATAGCGGGCCAGACGGGCTTTCGACTTGGCTTGGCGGGCTTTCGGGCTTTGGCGCACCCAGTCCAATTCCTTCGCCATCATCTTGGACTTGGCATCGCTCTCGCGCTCTTCCTGCGCGATCCGCTTGGCCTTTTGCTCGAGCCAGCTGGAATAATTGCCTTCGTAAGGAATACCTTTGCCGCGGTCGAGTTCCAGCGTCCACTTCGTCACTTGGTCAAGGAAATAGCGGTCGTGGGTGACGAGGATGACGCAGCCTGGAAATTCTTCCAAATGGTGCTGAAGCCAAGCAACCGATTCTGCGTCCAAATGGTTGGTCGGTTCGTCCAGCATCATCATGTCAGGCTTGGACAGCAACAGGCGGCACAACGCGACACGGCGCTTTTCCCCACCTGACAGCTTGGATATATCGGCGTCATTGTCAGGGCAGCGCAGCGCGCCCATCGCCATTTCGATCTTGGCATCAATGTCCCACGCATCGGCCGCATCAATCTGCTCTTGCAGGGCGGTCATTTCTTCCATCAACTCGTCAGAATAATCTTCCGCCATCTTCATGGAGATCTCACCGAATCGATCAAACAAGATCTTTTCAGGGCATTCGGCAATCACATTCTCCCACACCGACTTGGTAGGGTCGAGGTCTGGCTCTTGCGCCAAATAGCCCATTTTGGTGCCTTGGGCCGGACGAGCTTCACCCGTGAAGTCCTTGTCGAGGCCAGCCATGATTTTCAAAAGGCTAGACTTACCCGAGCCGTTGACACCCACCACACCAATCTTCGCATCTGGGTAAAAGGACAACCAGATGTTTTCGAATACTTTCTTGCCGCCTGGATAGGCTTTGGTAAGGCCTTGCATTTGGAAGATATGCTGATGTGCCACGCGTGTGTCTTTCTGTCGGTCAATTGAGGAGTTGGCGGGGCTTTTAGCTGACCCGAGGGCGAAGGGGAAGGGTAGGCCATGCGGGGGACTTGTGCTGCTGCAGGGCCATGGCTATCGAAAAGCACATAGGCTTGAAACCAATCCGCGGGGTGGGGTCGATGAAGGTTTTGTTCGACACCAATATATTGATCGACCACCTGCAGGGCCACCGCGCCGCAACAGAAGCCATCGCAGCCCATAGTAGGGCGGCCATTTCGGTCATCAGCTGGGTTGAAGTGATGTCTGGCGTGCCCTCTGCCAAAGAAGATGCCATGCGCCTGTGGCTTGACCGCTTTCACCTGATCGAAGTCGATGCCGATATCGCGGTCTATGCGGCCAGCCTACGTCAGGAGAGGCGGCTGGACTTGGCCGATGCCCTAATTGTCGCCACGGCCCAAGCCAGTGGGCGGACTTTGGTCACGCGCGATCGCGCCCTATGCGATGAACTCGACGATCCACCCGTCCTAATCCCATATGACCTGAATGACGACGACCCCTGACCCCAATCCTGTCCAAGGTCTGAACACGGCTTGGCCATCTTAACGCCAAACTAACCATGTTTGGTTTTAACAAGCCGAGGGGCGTTATTGGAGCCACATCATGTTAGATCGGAAACTTGCTATTCTCTGCGCGGCAGCCCTGACTTTGGGAACCCCTGCCTTCGCGCAAACCACCGGGCCAACGCCGGATGACACGACCATGTCATCGGGTACTGCGCCCGCCACGAAAAAGGCCAATCCTGACGGCTTCACCCAGCAGGAAATCATCGATGCGGCCGGAAGTTTCTTTGGCAAAACCTCGGGCAGCGTTGGGCAAGCGGTTGAGCGCGTGTTCCAAGATCAAGGAAGTCCGGTCGGCTATATCCGCGGCGATGAGTATGCCGCTGCGGTGGGCTTTGGGCTGCGCTATGGCCAGGGCACTTTGGTGATGAAAGACGGGCAAGAGCGTAAGATCTTCTGGCAAGGCCCATCGATTGGGCTCGACACGGGGGGCAATGCCAGCAAAGTCTTCACCCTCGTCTACAATCTGCAAAACCCAGATGGCATTTACCGTCGCTATCCAGGCGTGGAGGGTGCAGCTTTCTTCATTGCCGGGATTGCCGTGACCTATCAGCGCGCCGAAGGCGTGACCTTGGCCCCAATGCGCACAGGCCTTGGCTTCCGCGCTGGGGTGAACGCAGGCTACACCGCTTATTCTAAGCGCCGCCGCGCTATTCCATTCTGATCGCTCACGCAGAATTGAGTGCAAAAGCCTGAATGATCTGATCGACCTGCGCAGCCGTCGGCTGCGCAGCGTCGACAGCCAGTGCATCGTCTGGCGTCTCCAAGGTCGAAAATTGAGAGGCAAGGATGCTAGGGCCCGCAAAATGGCCTTGTCGGCTCGACAGTCGTGTGTGGGCAAGGTCGGTGCCGATCACCAGATGCACCAGATAATCCGGCGACAAACTGGTGCGATGCACAGCTTTGAGCGCGGAGCACGCCAAGATCGTCGGTACCCCCGCTTCGTCGAACACCGGCTTAATCCGGGCCAGCCAAGCTGCGCGATCCACCTCATCTAAGGTCACACCAGAGGCGATTTTTGCCTTGGCTTCCGGGGCATGAAAGTCATCGGCATCCAGAAAGCGCCACCCAAGGCGGGCAGCCAAGGCTGTGCCCAATGTCGTCTTGCCCGCGCCTGAAACGCCCATGATCACCAGCTTTGCCATGGGCAAAACTTTAGCCGAGCCGTGCCCGCCCCCGCAAGTCAGCCGCACGGGGCGAAATGACACCCAAATCAATGATAAGCCAATTGACGCCTGCGCCCATGTCCTCTAAATCCCCGCTTCCGTTGCCCAGATGGCGGAATTGGTAGACGCACTGCTTTCAGGTAGCAGCGCCGCGAGGCGTGGAGGTTCGAGTCCTCTTCTGGGCACCACTTTCTTGTTTGACGAAGTCCTTCTAGATCAGCTCAAACGAGCGGTGGTCTTCGACCATGGATGCAGCGCGGGCACACATAGCAAGGAACATGGCGTCGCCGCGCGGCGTTTGTTCGACGATCATGGATGCCAAGACGCCCATCAGGAATCCGGCCAAGGCATCACGGCGATAAATGTCCCATAGGCTTTGCGTGTCGGCCTTGGGCACCCCGGCCTTTAACAAGTGGCTGGTCCATAGATGGACCAAATCCAGTTCATGCGTGCGGCGCATCTCTGGTGTCAAAGCGGTCCCTAGATAATAGGCGATATCGGTGGCCCCATTGCCGACCCCGGCGGTTTGCCAGTCGACAATCACAAGTGGGTGGGCGAGATCGGCTTCGTGAAACAACATATTGTCAGGGCGAAAATCGCCATGGGTGAGGCAGCGCGGTCCAGGGCGTTGGGTGATCCAGTCGTTGATCCGGCCGAGATAAGCCTCGCCCGTTGCGCGGATTTGGTCGTTGATCTGGTCGGCATAGCGCGCACAAAAGGCGGGCCACAGCATATCAAACAAGGCGTCGACATTCATGCCAGAGGCTGCTTGCGACCCGTTGAGCCACGCATGGGTATCGAGTCCGCTGTCACCCCACCAAGCGGCATGGATGCTGGCACCGGCCAGCATCGCCAGCCTCGCTTCTTCCAAAGTCGCGGGCGTGAGTTGATTGCCCGGCCGATGGGCGGGAAAGTCGTCCATCAGCAAGGCAAACTCGTGGGTCGCTTCGTCAACCATTGCATATCTGGCCGTTGGGATCGGCAGCGGTTTGGTGTTGCCATAATGCTGGTAGAATTTGACTTCCCGCACATAGCTCAATTGCGCGATGCCCGTGGCCCGGCTGACCGGATCTTCCGACATGAATTTGCCGATTAACGAAGCGGGGCCGCTCGCGTCGCGATTGGCGTGTGTCAGCACGAAGCGATAGGTTGCGCCAACTTGGCCTGTCCCAACCGCGTGGGCGGAAACGGCAGAGACGTTCAACCCCAAATTCTGGGTGAGCCAAAGGGCATTAATGTCGGTCGGTGCGGGAATGGGGTCAGTCTGCGACAAGGCTTGTTAGTCCCAAGGGGGCATAGGGGCCGATGATGAATTGTTCGAGGATTCCAGTGCCCGTCTGTGTCTGCCCGTCCGTCGACAGGGTCACCTTGCATAGTGCTTGAATATGCAGGTGGTCGGGGCGGCCCGGCGTGATGACGGACAGGTCGATATCCTCGCGTTCGACGACAAGCTCGCCCTTCCAGCAGCCATGCCCCCAGTTGGGATGGCCATAGCCAAGCCCGCGCATCAAGAAGGTGGTGATTGGCTGAAAGGTGGCTTGGCGGCTGGGTTGCCCGTCTGCTTCGATTATCAAGTTGGCCGAGCTCGCATGGCGCGTCCCCGGCATAAGGGTGAGAGACATCGACCCGCGCTCGGTCTCAATCTGGCCGGCCGGGCCCGCATGATCGGGACACCATACCGCGCGACTATTCCAAGGCTTTCCGGTTTGGTCGGCATTGATGTGGAAAAACAGACTGGCATCGGCAAAATTCACCGGACTCCATAGCCAGAAGAATTGTGGTATTTGTTGAGGTACGCTCGGCTGAGGGTCACTCACACCTATAGGTCGAATACCCCAAGAGCGGTCGCGCGTGCCAACACTGCCGGCAATGTCTACCCGCACGCCATCCATCTCGATCCAGCCCGACCAGTGCCCATTCTGGGTCATCCTTGTATAGTCCATAAAGGTTCGCGGGCCGATGCGGCGCGTAAAACGCGGCTCTTCGACGGGAAAGGCGCGCCCGGTAAAGGTCAAATCGGCGCTGATGCCCTCATGCTCACAAACCAGAATCCGCAAAATCTTCAGGGGTTCGACAATCTCAATTTGGATCGGCCCAACCGAGAGGTCCATCCGCTCCATCGCCAGAAGTCGCGAGGCGTGCAGGCAATGTTGGACGCCGTCGCGAATAAACGAAAGATGCGCATCCGCAACATTGAGATGCGGGTAAATGCCAAAAGCCACGGCGAAGAACCCACTGCCATCGCTTTGATATCCATTGAAAAAATACCGGTCGTAAAAATTGCGATCGGTACCTGAATAGGCAATTGGTTCAGCGGTTTGATGGATAGGATAGTCGTCACCTTGCGTCAGCATATGTGTGTTCCAAACCGGTGAAAGTGGTATTGCATGCAAACTATGGCGTATTCTGAAAGAACTTGCCACACCCAACTGGTGTGGCCCAGAATCAACAAGGTTTCTGAGCTTCCGATCACGCGTTCGGCTGTGAACGGGGAATAGCTATCGCCCCTACCCCGTCCCTTTCTGCGCATAAATCATAAAGCCATGATGGCCGCCGTGATTGGTCGGCTCCAAATGATGGTTTTGGAAGCCAGCTTTACGGATTAGCGCGAGCACTTGGTCAAGGTCGTAATCAAACATGGTAATCTGTCCGACATCATGGCGCGGAAATAGGCTGTCACGAAAGCGGCGCAGCAGCTTCCGGAGCGGCCCTGCGGTGTCTTGCGACAGAAGATGGGCGTCTCGATGGGTCGTGATCTGCAAGGATAGAAAACCACCCGGCTTTACCATCGCAAGCAAATCTCCAATCAAAGCGATGCCGCGCGAGGGCGGAATGTGTTGCAGCACAATGTAGGAATTGACCCAGTCAAACAGACCCAATGTCGCGGCCTCTTTCGGGGTGGCGACGAGGCTAACCGTCGAAACGCCAAGTTCAATCAAATGCTTTTGACACATCGCGCGCATGGATTCGGCAATATCAATGCCAACGGCGCGCGTAGAACGCTTCGCCAAGGGCACCAACAAGCGCCCAACCCCAGCACCAAAGTCCAAACAAGCTTCAAAATGGTCAGGGGCGTTAAAGTGCTGCCGCAAAACCGCATGGAAATGCTCGATATCGCCAAAGCCGGTTTGATAGAAGGCGTCCCGTGTGCCGGAATCCATCTTGCCTGCTCGAAAGCGTTCATCTGTGATCACGGCCCAGAAGGGATCCTCCGCACCAAGTCGGTTCCAGTCTGCATCTGTGTCGCGTTCGCCGCGCATTACACACCCTCACTCATTCAGGACCACCGGGCTCCAAGACAGTTCTGGCCATAGCCTATGCGCGGCCTCATGCCATCAGAAAAGTGGCAGACCTATGTACGCCTGCATTCTGCATTCAACATCTTTTGCGATGCAGGACAAAAAGGCTTAGAGAGGAAATCAACCTGTGACGCGATCCTTCATCGGCGCTTCATGACCCAAATTCTAGGACCACAAGAGGCTTAAGAAGTGACGATACATTCTTATGAGGGCGATTTACCAGACGGCTTGGATTTAGGGCCAGTTGTGGCGGTGGATACTGAAACACTTGGCCTCTCCTTGGTGCGCGATGCCCTATGTGTCGTTCAATTAAGCGCTGGCGACGGGAATGCCCATATCGTCCGCCTCAATCGGCCAACTTATGATTGCCCGAATCTCAAGGCGCTTTTGGCGAACCCCAAGATCGAGAAGTTATTTCATTTTGCCCGCTTTGATGTAGCCATGTGCAAACAGTATCTGGGTGTCACTATAGGGCCGATCTTTTGCACCAAGATCGCATCGAAGCTGGTACGGACCTATACTGATCGCCATGGCTTGAAGGATTTGGTGAAGGAATTGGTCGGCGTGGAGCTTAACAAGCAACAACAAAGTTCGGACTGGGGTGCCGCGCAGTTGAGCGATGCGCAATTGGCTTATGCAGCTTCCGATGTCTTGTATTTGCATGCCGCCAAAGCCCGATTGGTGGAAATGTTGACGCGCGAAAATCGCCTCGAAATCGCCCAAGCGTGCTTTGATTTCCTGCCAGCTCGCGCCGATTTAGACTTGATGGGCTGGTCTGAGTCAGACATCTTTTCCCACGCATGACCAGTATTGACGCTCACGCCTCACAGCCAGTACGGCGGCGCCTGACACCGAATGACGCGCGCCTGCGTACCATCCGTGTGAAAACCACGCGCTTGGTTTTTCTCGGGGGTGCCGCCTTATCGACGCTGCTCTTGGTTGGCAGTGTGATTGTGCGGGGGGTACAAGGGGCGGCGATTGATACCAGCAAGCTGGTGCAGGGGGACCAATTCGTGATGGATTCCCCCGAGTTTGTCGGCAATACGCGCGAAGGCAAACGCCTGAAAGTGACCGGTGCGCGCGCAACCCGCAGCGTTTCAGACCCTACGAGTGCAGTCCGCCTTGAAAAGCCGAAATTAGAAACCGCCGATGGCAGTGTTGCAACCGCCGACGAAGGGATTTGGTCACAAGACGCGCAGACTTTGTCGCTAAAAGGCAATGTCGTTTTCGCCCGTAAAGCTGGCGAGCGGGCCACAGGTGTGTCGGCCCTGTGGACATCCGATCCATCGGTTCTGACACTTGAAGGCGGCACCCAAATTACCTTGCCCAGTGGCGAAGCTGCGACCGCCCAATCCTTACAATGGGATGAAGCCAATGGCGCTGTTGCACTCCTCGGAAATGCCCGTGTGACCTTTAAGGACGGCGAAGCAACCTCTGAACGGGCCTATTTTGACAAAGAAACCCGAACATTGACCGGCACAGGCGCAACACGCATTCGCTCAGAGCTAGGCACAGCGGCCGCAGACCGCTATGAGTATAATACCGCAAGTAAGCGGCTGCAGCTGTCAGGTAATGTAACGGCGCAGCTAAAATGATAATTTCAACGTCAGGCACAGGCGTCTGGTGGCTAGAAATGACGAATCTCTATCAATGGACTTGATATGACCCAGTTAAAGAAGTTTGCCGCACCCAGTTTCGTGATGCTGCTTGGCCTCGGCCTTGTGGGTGGCACAGCCCTGGCGCAGGCCACCAGCGGCAATGGTCCGATTGAAGTAGCTGCCAACGATTTGGTGTATGACCCTGCGGCGGGTGTCAGCACTTTGGTGGGCAATGCCTCGGTCGCTCAGGATGGAGCTGTGTTGCGAGCCCCGCGCATCCGCGTGACTTATCTGCGGGGCACCAATGGGTCCAATGGTGATATCGACAAAGTCTATACCGAGGGGGAGACCTTCTATGTCACCCCGACCGAAAAAATCCGCGGCGATCGGGCGATTTTCGACGCCCCTGCAAACACCGTACAGTTTTTTGGAAATGTTGTTGCTGTTCAAGGCCAAAGCGTCCTGAAGGGCTCGATGCTGACTTTAAACACCAAAACTCGTGCTTCAACCATGCGCGGCATGGATGGACGCGTGCGCGCGGTAATCTTCCCGAACAATGGCCAAGCGACTAATGGCGGCCAAGCCAAGAAATGAGTTCGCGACCTGACCGTGCCGGACGCTCGAAGGACTTTCGACCATGAGCCAACCCAACACTGCTGCCAGCACGAGGTCGCCGCATGAAATGGGCTTGATCGCGAACGACTTGGGCAAAGCCTATAAGGGTCGCCAGGTCGTCAATGGTGTCTCGCTCAGCCTCAAGCGCGGTGAGGTTTTGGGCTTATTAGGGCCCAATGGTGCCGGCAAAACAACTTGCTTTTATATGGTTATGGGTCTGATTCAGCCTGACTTTGGCGATATTTCGATCGATGGCCAAGATGTGACATTACTGCCCATGTATGTGCGGGCACGCTTAGGCCTTGGCTATTTGCCGCAGGAGCCTTCGATCTTCCGTGGTATGAGCGTGGAAGACAATGTTCTAGCTGTACTTGAAACCATTGTGCCCGATCCCTCTATCCGCGAGGCCCGCGCCACCGAGCTTTTGACCGAATTGCGAATCGATCGCCTGCGCAAACAGCGGGCAACTTCCCTGTCCGGTGGGGAAAGACGACGCTTGGAAATTGCTCGCGCGCTAGCAACCGATCCTTCTTTCATCCTTTTGGACGAACCTTTTGCCGGAATTGACCCACTGGCTATCGCGGATATCCGCGATTTGATTGGATTTTTGAAGCAGCGCGGGATTGGTGTGTTAATCACTGATCATAATGTCAGAGATACACTGAATATTATTGATCGTGCGACTATCATTTTTGACGGCGAGGTTCTCTTTGAGGGTTCGCCAGACGAAGTGTTACACCAGCCCGATGTCCGCCGTGTTTACCTCGGAGCGGATTTTAAGGCATAACGGGGACGAGTTGAATGGCTATCGCACCGCGCATGGAGCTTCGACAGGGCCAAGGCCTTGTTATGACGCCCCAATTGCAGCAAGCGATCAAGCTGTTGCAAATGTCCACCGTTGAACTGGCTGTCTATGTCGAGCAGGAATTAGAGCGCAATCCGGTGCTAGAGCGCGTCGATGATGCCGAAGATTACGGCATTGAAGATACACCCGAGGTCGACCCTCGCGATTCAAGTCCCGTCTCGGATGGTCCACAAGAATTGTGCGCCAATGGCGAAGGGCCAGACCCCCACGCAGAATCTGCCCTCGATGCCAGCTATGAAGATGTGCACGGCGATGCGGACATGCCAGCCAGTGAAGCCATCGGCTCGACCGTCGATTGGAGCAAGGCTGGTGAAGGGCGCGGTGGCTTTGAAGATTTGGAAGATTTTGAAAGCCGTCTGACCCAAACAGTATCTTTGCGCGATCATTTGGAGAGTCAGGCTGTTTTAGCCTTTTCATCCCCCGTTGACCGCATGGTTGCGAGCTATTTGATCGATCATGTTGATGATGCAGGTTATTTGCGTGCTGATATGACCGAGGTAGCAGAGCGTCTTGGCATCGACCATGAAGCGCTAGAGCTTGTGGTCCAAACGCTACAAACCTTTGACCCAACTGGGGTATGCGCGCGCAGCGTCGAAGAGTGCTTGGCCGCACAACTGAAAGAGCGCGACCGTTATGACCCGGCGATGGAAGCGCTTCTAGCAAACTTGCCCCTGTTGGCGCGGCATGATTTGAAGAGCTTGTACGACATTTGCGGTGTGGATGGGGCCGATCTGGCCGATATGATTGCAGAGATCCGCGCCTTGACACCAAAGCCTGGGGCAACCTTTGGCAGTGCGGAATCAAGCGCCATTATCCCGGACGTCTTCGTCCGCGAAGGGCCGATGGGCACGTGGCTGATTGAGCTGAATTCCGAGACGCTGCCCCGCGTGCTGGTCAATAATGCCTATGCCGAAAGTGTGTCACGCCAAGCGCGCTCGCAGGATGAGCGGTCGTATTTGGCCGAGGCACAAGCCGATGCCAATTGGCTGGTCAAGAGCCTCGACCAGCGCGCCCGTACGATTTTGAAAGTGGCGAAAGAGATTGTTCGCCAACAAGACGGCTTCTTAACCTATGGCGTTGCCCATTTGCGTCCGCTGATCTTAAAGGACGTGGCGCGCGCGATTGAAATGCACGAATCGACCGTTTCACGCGTCACCAGCAATAAGTTCATCTCGACCCCTCGTGGTGTGTTTGAACTGAAATATTTCTTCACGACGGCTATTCATGCATCCGATGGTGGCGAGTCGCATTCGGCTGAGGCAGTCCGTCATCGGATCAAGAGCTTGATTGATGGTGAAATGCTAGAAGCGCCCCTGTCGGATGATCGCATCGTTGAAATCCTGCGTGAAACCGGCGTTGACATCGCGCGCCGGACGGTCGCCAAATACCGCGAAGCTTTGCGGATTCCCTCTTCGGTACAGCGCCGTCGTAGCATGAGCCGTGCTGGTTGAGGCGCTTGCTTGTTCGATTGACGGTTTAGTTGAATAAGACGTTTAATATTTTGATAAATATGTGATTTATCTGGATAGTGCGGCTCACATTGCCTTGATATGGCCGCACTTAAGCGCAAAATCATCTTCCCAAAGCAAAGTTCCAATGCAACACTGATGTGACGGTGGATCCACACCGCACCCAGTTCTAGGGAGGCACTTCAGATGGGCAATCTCACAGTCAGAGTCACAGGCCGCAACATCGATGTGGGGGAAGCTTTACGGGGCAAAATCCAAGAAGATCTCGAGGTCGGCGTGGGTCGATATGTGTCGCGCGACGGCGAAGCTATCGTGACCTTGGATAAGCAGCGCCACCTCTATCATGTTGAGACCATCGTCCATCTCGATTCTGGCATTACTTTGGAGGCCAATGGTGAGGCGTCAGAGCCGCATGCCGCATTTGCTGCAGCTTTAGAGAAAATCGAAAAACGCGTTCGCCGTTATAAGCGCCGCCTGAAGGATCACCACGCTAAGCACCACGCCCCACTACCACGCGAAGAAGTCAGTTATAATGTCATTGAGTCCGACGATATCGATGAGGGCGACGATGGTCAGGATGAGGGCGTCCCCGCTGGCCCCGCTGTAATCGCCGAGACGAAGACCGTGATTCGCACCATGCCGGTGGCCACCGCGGTGATGCAGCTAGAGCTCGGCGAAGCCCCATTTTTGATGTTTAGAAACCCGAGGTCCAGCGCCCTAAACGTTGTTTATAGGCGTGCAGATGGGAATATTGGTTGGATTGATCCAGCCCCTAGTGTATCGGGCTGATTACGACGCAGTATTTTTCAAACCAGTTGGCTTGTGCGGGGGTGCAAGTCGACTCGAGAAAAGACCATATGCCAGATCTTGCAGACCTTATCCGTGCTGACGCCATCGTTTTCCGGATCAAAGCACAGACGAAAAATGAAGTCCTGCTGGCCCTCTCTGAAGCGGCAGTCGCCGCCTATGGGGTAGACCTGTCAGCTACGCTTGAATCGACGCTGGAGCGGGAACGCTTGGGCAGCACCGGCGTTGGCGAAGGCGTTGCTATTCCCCACGCACGCCTCAAGGGCTTAAAGGCCCCCGCAGCGGTTTTGGCGCTCTTGGACCCACCTGTAGACTTTGAAGCACCCGATGGCAGGCCAGCTGACATAGTTGTCCTCCTACTTTCTCCCGAAGAGGCTGGGGCCGACCATCTAAAGGCCTTGGCACGCATCTCGCGCTTGTTGCGCCGCCAAGATATTCGCGACGGCTTGCGCGCGGCCCGCTCTGCAGCCGCGATCCACGCTTTCACCACCCAATCGTCGGCCTCAGAAGCGGCATGAAAGGTCGGCCACAGCCTGGGCTGGGCCGACCGATTTTCTGCTGGGCTGGGTGCCTTAAGCGGGCAACAAAGCCTCATCATGCAGTTTCGCAACCAGCGCATGATCCAGCTTTAGGCGGCTCGCCAAATCCGATAGATAGGCTTTTTCCGCTTGGCCTTGGGTGTTAATCGCCACCAGTGATGCGGCATAAATCTCGAGGGCGAGTTCAGGCGTCGTCGCATCCGCCACCACTTGGCTAATATCCAATGGCTTAGCCAATTCATCAAACAGGAAGGCCTTTTCGCTGTCCGACAAATCGATTTTGGCCAAATGGTCAAACAATTTGGCCTTTTCAGTCGCCTCAATTTGACCGTCTGCTTTCATGGCCGAGATCATGGCACGAATAGTGGCTTTACCCACGGCTTCTTGTTCTTGGGCATTGCTTGGCAAAAACACTCCACTAGGCGCGGTTTCAGAACCGGCCTGACCTTGATGCTTCTGATAGGCATTATAGGCCAAAGTGCCCAGTGCGGCGAGACCGCCAAGGGTTGCCGCTTGTCGACCAAACTTGCCTGCAACGCCTGACAAAAGCAGGCCACCCAAGACACCAGCTGCACCAGCACCCAGCGCGATATTCTTGGCGTCGGCATCGGTTTTGACGCGATCTACACCGGCCTGCCCTTCGGTTTTGATGGCAGAAATCGCCTTAGGCAGCTCACTTTGTAGCGCTGCGAAAATCTTATTTGCGTCAAACATCTTTCATGTCTCCTCGGCGGCCGGCACTCATCCCAAGCCATTTCCCATAGATTGGGAGAGTAAGGTCACCATGCAAGAGCGTGTTCACGAACAGTTGCTCAAAACCCTGCGTCGTTGTATCAGGCCCCATCTTTTGCCCAAACCAGCAAAGGAAAGACGCGGGCCCACCCGCATCGAAAACGTGCCGCAATAGCTCAGTCGGTAGAGCACATCATTCGTAATGATGGGGTCGCAGGTTCGAATCCTGTTTGCGGCACCAGTTTTTCGTTAAAAATCAATAATTTGCATGCAGGTCCAAGCTTCGAAATAGGTCGAATTAGATACCTATTTTTAGTTTGCTACCAATTTGCTACCAAAGTTTGGCGGCTTTGGTGGGTGACGGGAACTGCAAATAAAACTGCACGTCCAGCATACCCCGCGCATTCAAAGTGTGACTTACGATGACCCTTGTCGGTTTATTGCGAAGTGAATTGGTCAACCATAGTGCCAGTAGTCGGCTTGGCAGGTTTTTCTGGTTCGATCACGCACGGAAAATGCGATCCTGTCTCAGCACAGTTACGGCTGATTCATCCTAGCAAAGATTGGCAATAGTTGGCCGAAAGCGGATGGTCTGCTTTGGGGGCGGGAAGGGGCGAAAGCGGACGTTTTGACGCGTTCCAAATTCACTGGATGAGTTTTGGCACGCTTGGCGCAGCGCTCAACAAATCAGAATAATTTGTCATAATCATAATCCCCACACAAAGTTTTCGCCGCTTATTTCAGTAGGAACATTATCTGGATCATTTAGGATCGCATAATCAAACTTGTGATAGCTAAGCTCCTTTAGCCATGGCAGAAGTTTTTCAACTTTACCTTTGGTCAGTCTGTCGTCCGTGACCTCGCATCCTATAGAAACCAGCGTGACACCTTCGCCAAATGCCTCGCTGAAGGCATTTGGCCGAACCAGCTCAACCGTCATCCGATCATTCAGATCGCGAAATCTTACAAACATGGGTGCCTTATCAAACGGCACACTCCAAGGCAGTTGAGGATTTGCCTTAGACCTTCCAGCCTGAATTGCGCCAGGGTAATACGAGGCCAAGAACCCGTCCTGCTCATTGCTTGAAAGAAGCATAAAGACCCAACCCTTCTCACCAATCTTGATTGGGATTGCTTCGGCTTTCAGGTCACAGCCGCCAATCGACATGCCGCCCAATGCATTATTCGTCTCGGTACACGTCCATTGCTGGACCGCTGACCCGGTATAAATCGTGCCGTTATCCTCAACCGTCACCGTGACCTTGATCCGCTGGGTCATGGAGGGTGCACACGCCGCCAGCACGCACGACAGCATCAGCGTAACCATCAAAGCCAGCCGTTTGGCCATTCTCGCAAGGGTCGCATCTGGCGCAAGGTAGCGGTTGCGCATCACAGGCCCCGTCCCCGGCCATGTTGGTTGGTCCGG
>JAIXQA010000074.1 GCA_027485915.1 Alphaproteobacteria bacterium
CTACCGATGGCAGCCGGTCTTCACAACGAGCCTAGCCTTAGCAACTACTCATCTAAACGACGTTTGAAGGTTTCAGGCAAGAAGAATAAGCCCAGAACGGCTGTCAAACCTGCGATTAAAACCGGATACCAGAGCCCGTAATAGATGTCCCCTGTTGCTGCGACCATGGCAAAGGCCGTGGTAGGCAGGAAGCCGCCGAACCAGCCATTGCCGATGTGATAGGGCAAGGACATCGAGGTATAGCGGATTCGGCTCGGGAAAATCTCCACCAAGAGGGCAGCGATTGGCCCGTATACAGCGGTTACTAGCAGCACGAGATAAACCAAAATGGCGATCACCAAGGGTTTATTCATGGTAGCTGGATCAGCTTTAGTAGGATAGCCTGCTTTGGCCAATGCCGCCTTTACGCCATCTTGGTAAGCTGTGATGGCAGCCTTTTTGTTGGCACCAGTGACCACTTCTGGATCAGGGGCGATGAAAGTTTCATTGCCAATCTTGATCGAGGCAATTGTGCCTGCAGGGGCATCTACCTTCGAATAGCTGACACCGCTCTTGGCCAAGAAGGATTTGGCAATGTCACAGCTTTTGGAGTCGAATTTATTCTTGCCCACTGGGTCAAACTGAACCGAACAATCCCCGTCATTCACCACCACGGTCACAGGTGCGCTGGCCTGAGCCGCTGCCAACGCAGGATTAGCCGCTTTCGTTAAGGCATGGAAGGTTGGGAAATAGGTGAGCGCTGCCAAAGCACACCCAACCAAGACGATAGGCTTGCGACCAATCTTATCCGACAACCAACCAAAGAGTACAAAACCAGGGGTGCCAATCATCAAGGCAATGGCGATCAGAATATTGGTCGTAGCCCCATCCACCTTCAGCATCTTTTCCAAGAAGAACAAGGCGTAGAATTGGCCTGTATACCACACGACGGCTTGGCCAGCGACGGCTCCGAAGAGAACAATAATGACCCACTTCAGATTGCTCCACTTAGCGAAAGCTTCCGTCAGAGGTGCCTTAGAAGTTTTGCCTTCGTCCTTCATCTTTTGATAGACTGGGCTCTCGTTCAGTTGCATCCGGATCCACATGGATACAGCCAGCAAGATCATCGACACGAGGAAAGGCACGCGCCAGCCCCAGGCCTTAAACACTTCCTCGCCGAGCAAGGTACGGGTGCCAATGACGATCAACAGGGCAGCAAACAGGCCTAAGGTCGCTGTAGTTTGGATCCAGCTGGTATAGAGACCGCGCTTTCCTTCGGGCGCATGTTCAGCGACATAGGTCGCTGCACCACCATATTCGCCACCCATGGCGAGGCCTTGTAACAGACGCAACCCAATTAGAATGATGGGGGCTGCGACGCCGATTGTGGCGTAAGATGGTAAAAGCCCGACCGAGAAGGTCGCAAGGCCCATTAAGCCCATGGTCACCAAGAAGGTGTTCTTTCGGCCAACCATGTCGCCAATACGGCCAAACACAAGGGCACCAAATGGGCGGACGGCAAAGCCGGCGGCAAACGCGCCAAGGGCGAAGATAAAGCCCGTGGTTTCATTCACGCCCGAAAAGAATTGGGCGGATATATAGGTGGCCAGAAGGCCGTACAAGTAGAAGTCATACCACTCGAATACCGTGCCGAGTGAGGATGCCGCAATTACCAGCTTTTCATTCTGCCCTTTCGCCGGTGCGGCCGCTTGGCCTCCGGCTGTCATGGGCATGGATTCTATCTTAGCCATGTCTCTCTCCCTCCATTTTTTCTGTTAGAAACTATACTTCGCCAAGAACTCGAGCCTATCGAGTGAGCCATTTGCGCCGCTGACGACCTCGCGTACACCGTGGCGATACTCTGCCCCCAAATCCACGCCTTTGACGGGGGAGTAGAATAGGTTGGCCGATACGCTCCAGGCCTGCTTATTGAAATTGGCTAAGCTGGCGAGCGCGAAGGCATTGTCATAATCGACTGTCTGGATACTGCCGGTGAGGCTAGAACGGAGCTTTGGTGTCCAATTGACCTTTAGGGCAGAGTAGCCAGCTAGAATGTCAACATTCTTGAGTTGCCCAGTTGCTGGCACGAAAACCGCATCAGGTGCAAAGTTCAAACCAACATAGCGACCAATGCCACTGCCATAGGTGGCCATGAACTTCCACTCATAGCGCTTGGCGGCATCCAAAGTCATTTTGCCGGTGACACTTAGGCCATAAGCTGACGAAGTATCACCAATTGCACCATTATCGACCGACAATCGCCGGGCAATCCCTGCAACAGAAATCTCACCGGTCGCAAAGCTATGGTTCAATCGGACGACGAAATCCGGCACGGAATCATCGTCATTCTCGATCAAAGTGGGTGAACCCAGATTGGCGCTTGCGGTTTCCGGATTCTCGACCGCAAAATGAACCGTGGTAGCTTTGTTCAAGGGGTAAGAATAACGCACCAACGCTTGACGGGCGAAGACGATGCTTTCAGTCGGGCCAATATAATCCGTGGATTCCGGTAAAGTCGCGACATTCTGGAAAGTCGTCCAATCTTCGCCAAAGGTGAAACGATCATATTGAAAATAGGCGCGGCGCAGCGCGAAATTATAGCCATTGGTTGTGCGCTCATTGCCTTGTGTCCCGGGCGAAGTCTGGAAATCACCCTCAACATAGCCTTTTAGTGTGTGACCATTGATTGCCGTTTCGGTTGAGAGCCACAGGCGGGTCTGTTTCGCATTAAAGTCATTATCGACGCTTTCACGTACGCCATTGATGGGTGTGGACTGCGGCAGATAAAAATCGCGGCCAAGATTGCCGGTTGCCACATCACCATCGTTCCAACGAGTGATGTCTACCGTCGTTTTTAAGAACCCACCGAGCTTAATACTTGTGGCCCCAACTTTGAAACCATCTGCAGGGGCCGCAATAGGTGTTGGTGCTTGAGCCGGCGCAACACGGATGGTAGCGACTGACGCTGACAGCTCAGCCGTCCGCGCTTGCGATGCGGCTGCCTCGGCCCGAAGCCTATCATTTTCTACTTTGGTGGCGGCAAGCTCTGACTGCACTGCACCAAACAGGCGCTCAAGCGCGGCAACACGGGCTTCAAGTTCTTGCTCCTTGGGTGTGTCTGCGTGCGCGTTTGTTGCCGCGAAAGCAACTAGGGCAATCCCAGACAATAATTGGTGACGCCGTTTGGTGTTAAGCATGGTTGTTCCCTCGGTCGATATTTCAGCAGCCCGTCGCGAGCACAAAGCAGCTACAGTGCGGGTTGTTGGTGCTAACCTCTCAGGTCACAGGCTCCTGCGATAGCTAGACTTTAGTCGTAGTCCCGATAGACTTTGGTCTAGGGTGCGGTGCGCACAAAAAGACTTTAAAAGAGACCGAAACATCGCCCACTTTGATGGGCCGACGAGGGAGACGACCATGGCAGCTCTTTATCCAGTTCCAGCCGAATGGGCTGAAAAAGCACGCATTACGGAGCAAGGCTATCAAGAGGCCTACGCGGCTTCAATCGAAAATCCCGATGCATTTTGGACCAAAGAAGCCCAACGCCTCAACTGGATAAAGCCATTCACCAAAGTCAAGAACACGAGCTTCTTTGAAGCCGATTTCGGCATCAAATGGTTTGAAGATGGGGTGCTCAATGTCTCTGAAAATTGTCTGGATCGCCACTTAAAAGATCGGGCAGACCAGATTGCCATCATCTGGGAGGGCGATGAGCCCACCCAGTCACGCAAAATTACTTATAGGGAGCTCCATCGCGATGTGTGCCGTTTTGCCAATGCCCTTAAAAATCTCGGCGTGACGAAGGGCGACCGTATTACGCTTTATCTCCCCATGATACCCGAAGCTGCGATGGCCATGCTCGCCTGTACGCGTGTTGGGGCAATTCATACGATTGTCTTTGGCGGCTTCTCACCTGAGGCCTTGGCCGGGCGGATTCAAGATTGCGATTCAAGTATCGTGATTACCGCCGACGCCGGCATGCGCGGCGGCAAGACAGTTCCCCTGAAGGCCAATGTCGATGCAGCGCTTACCCATTGCCCATCAGTCCAGCATGTCCTGGTTATCAAGCATGTCGGCAATGAGATTGCCATGCAGGATGGTCGCGACCATTGGTATCATGAAGCTGTCGCAGGCGTCTCAGACATTTGTGCGCCAGAGCCCATGAGCGCTGAAGATCCTCTGTTCATCCTCTACACTTCAGGCAGTACGGGCAAACCTAAGGGCGTCTTACACACCACTGGCGGCTATTTGGTGTGGGTGTCGATGACCTTTTCGTACATCTTCAATTATCAGGATGGCGAGATTTTCTGGTGCGCAGCAGATATTGGGTGGGTGACCGGGCATTCCTATGTCGTCTACGGCCCACTCGCGAATGGCGCAACGACCCTGATGTTTGAAGGCGTCCCAAATTATCCAGATTTCAGCCGCTTCTGGAACATTGTCGACAAATATCAGGTCAATATTTTCTATGGGGCCCCAACGGCCTTGCGCTCCTTAATGCGCGAGGGCAATAACTATGTCACGGCGACATCGCGCAAGTCTTTGCGCCTTCTGGGCAGTGTGGGTGAGCCGATCAATCCGGAGGCGTGGGAATGGTATTATCACGTCGTGGGCGAAGGCCGTTGCCCGATTGTAGACACTTGGTGGCAAACCGAAACTGGCGGCGCGATGATTTCACCATTGCCCGGGGCGATCGCCTTAAAGCCTGGCTCGGCTACTTTGCCGATGTTTGGCGTGAAGACCGTCTTGCTCGATAGCGAGGGCAAAATTCTAGAAGGGGCAACAGAGGGCAATTTGTGCATTACCGACAGTTGGCCAGGTCAAATGCGCACTGTTTGGGGCGATCATGAGCGCTTCTTCCAAACTTATTTCTCCGCCTATCCCGGCTATTATTTCACCGGTGACGGCTGTCGTCGTGATGAGGATGGCTACCACTGGATTACGGGACGGGTTGATGATGTGATCAATGTCTCCGGTCACCGCATGGGCACAGCAGAAGTTGAAAGCGCTCTTGTTGCGCACGCCAAAGTGGCAGAAGCTGCCGTCGTCGGCTTCCCGCATGACATTAAGGGCCAAGGTATCTATGCCTATGTAACCCTAAACTCAGATGCCACCGAAAGTGATGACGTGCGCAAGGCGCTGATCCAATGGGTACGCAAAGAGATTGGCCCGATTGCGACACCCGATGTGATCCATTTCGCGCCGGGACTACCAAAGACCCGCAGCGGCAAGATCATGCGACGCATTTTGCGAAAAATTGCTGAAGGCGATGTGTCCAGCTTGGGGGATACTTCCACCTTGGCCGACCCATCGGTAGTTGATGCCTTGATCGCTTCACGATAGCGGCCATGTCACGTACCATCCTGATTGCCGATGACCATCCCCTGTTCCGCCAAGCACTCGCGATGGCGGCAGGGAATGTGGCCAAGGATGCCCGTTTAGTGGAAGGGGCGACTTTGGCGTCAGCCCTCGTTGAAGCCCAAGCTGCTGATGACCTCGCACTCATTTTGCTGGACCTCAAAATGCCTGGCGCTGAAGGTTTCTCCGGCGTCGCACTTCTCCATGCTGAAAAGCCTCAAGTGCCTATTTTGGTGGTTTCAAGTGAAGCCGCTGCCGGCACTGCTCAAAATGCGCTGCGCTTTGGTGCAGTTGGGTTTATCGGCAAAGATTCCGACTTATCGGTCATTGAGGCTGCAATTTCTGACGCTTTGGCCGGCCAACGTCTAGCCGCCCCGTCAGACCCGCTTATCGACCCAGTCGCGGCAGAAATCGCCAGTCTGACACCGACGCAGCTCAAAGTTATGCTGGGTGTCATGCAGGGTCGCCTCAATAAGCAAATTGCGCATGATCTGGGCCTCAGTGAAGCGACCATAAAGGCGCACATGACCTCGATTCTCAAAAAGCTAGACGTCCAAAACCGCACGCAAGCTGTCCTTGCTGCCAAAGCGCTTGGACTTACCCCTGCCTGATCTGAGACGTATTTCTTGCAGCCATTGGTCCAGAGCCAAAGGGTCAACCGGCTTCCTGAACACGGCCACTTGCAAGTCTTGAGCACGCTCAAGGAATACCTGCTCAGGTGCAGCAGTGGTCAAGGCAAAACCGGCTTTCGGGTGACGCACCTGTAGCGCCTCAATGACATCAAGGCCTGTGGTCGCGCTCCCCAAATGATAATCTACCAGCGCGCAATCAAAGGCCCCCTCCACCTCAAGAGCTTCATGAGCATTATCGATGCAAGTATAAGCAAAGCCACGGCTATCCAGAAAAGCGCGCATCGCCTCGAGATTGGCAGGATCGTCCTCTACTACCAGTATCTTAAGCGAACGACCATTGTTTGAGCTTTTTAAAACGGGTCGAACGGTCCCTTGGAGAGCCTCTTTTTGCACGTGAGGTATCGCATCCAAGGTCACACTGAAGCGGCTACCGTGACCCAAATTCGACGCAAGCGAAATCGGCACATCGAGTACACGCGCCGTCCGCTCAACAATCGCGAGGCCGAGCCCTATGCCGCCACCATGGGCATGGGGCAGGCGCTCAAACTCGCGGAAAATGCGCCCATGATCGGCAGGGTCAATGCCAGGGCCAGTGTCAATCACATCGATGCGAATTGCTTGCCCGCGCGCGCGCATCGCCACGACGATGCCCCCTTCGCGCGTGTAGCGAATAGCATTGGACAAAAAGTTCTGTAGGATCGACCGCAGCAACGTCGGATCCGTTTCAACTTGCCGGTCGCGGCCAAGGAGCTTGAGCTGCAGACCCTTCTCTTGTGCGAGGGGCATCATCGTATCGACAAGATCTCGCAGGAGCGGCTTAAGTTGAACCCGCTCAAGGGAGGGCACTACACCACCTGCATCTAATTTAGATATGTCTAAAAGCGAACGAAGCAACGTGTCTGCCGATTGGATCGATAAATCCAATTTGCGCAGCAGATCCTGATTGTCATTGCCAATTTGGCGCGCCAGAGCTGAAGAAAACAAGCGCGCAGCATGGATCGGCTGCAATAGATCGTGGCTCGCTGCAGCCAGAAAGCGGGTTTTTTCGGCATCTGCAGTCGCTAAGGCTAAGTTAGCTTCACGTAAATCCTGCGTCCGTTCCTCAACACGCGCTTCCAATTCTGCTCGCGCCCGTCTCAATCCGGCCAAAGCCTCTGCCTCAGCGGTAATATCTGAGAAGCACATAACATAGCCCCCACTAGGCATGGGGCCACCCACTGTCTTTATCACGCGACCGTCAGGTCGTATGCGCTCAAAACTATGGGCTTGGCCGCGGCGCATATGATTAAGACGGCGCTCAACATGGCTTTCAATTTCGCCAGGGCCACATTCGCCGCGTTCAGCATTGAACCGAATTAGGCTGGCGACCGGTGCGCCAACATAGACCATCCCGTCTGGATAATTGAACAAGGATAGGTAGCGGCTATTCCAGGCAACAATATTCAAGTCACGGTCAACCACGCTGACACCTGGATCAATATGTTCCAAGGTCGCCGCCAATAAGTCTTTCGAAAAGCGCAGGCTTTGGCCCGTTTCATCAAGGAGGCGCGACACTTCATCTGCAGAAAGACGCGCACCAAATAGGCGCGACCCTATGAGCGCGCGGGCAGATGGTAAGCCTACAACCCCAGCGATCAATCTCTCTGCTTTGCGCGCGCTAGCTCGGCTAACCACGGCTCCATCTCTCAAACTCGCAAACGCCTCTTGAGCGAGGTTAGGCCCCACAAAGCGGGCAACCAACGCCTTCAAATCCTCGCTCCGTGCCGATTGCAAGGATGTATGCTCACTCGGTGACCTCAGCAGGCCGGGCAGCGCGCTTGTTTGTACACGGCGTGCTGTGACCAACACATAGACAAGAAGATTTAGGCCAAGGCTCCATACCGCCCCATGGCTGATTGGGCTTAGGGTGCCAATGCCGAACAAATGGTAAGGGTTAAGCGGGCTTGTCGCTAAAAGGGCCAGCAAATTTGGTCCCAGAAGCTGGGGCAAAGCCAAAGTATAAAACCAAACGATCAAGCCAACGACCAAGCTGTAGCGGGCGGCTACCGCATCGCGATTGCCCCGATAGACAGCTAAGATTAAGACGGGGACAAATTGTGCCATAGCGGCAAAGGCCACAAGTCCAATTGAAGCCAGTCGTTGATTGTCGGGAATGGCCAGCGCCCAGAGCAGCGCAAACACCATAATCGCCCCGATTACGGCGCGACGGACCACGAGCATGATCTTGCCAAAGTCACGGGGCCCATCCTGCCCCCCGCGCCCCAAGAGGGCTGGGGCTACCAAGTCATTCGATACCATCGTGGATAGGGCAATTGTTTCGACCAACACCATGGCAGTCGCGGCCGAAAATCCGCCTACAAAAACAAATATCGCCAATAGATGCGCCCCTTGGCTCATGGGCAATTGTAGCACGTAAAGATCTGGCCTTGCGGTGTCCGGCAAAAGGGCAATCCCGGCCCCCGCCAAGGGTACGACCACCAACAGAGTCGCCACCATATAAGACACAAATGGCCAGCGGGCTTGATCTACATCGCGCCCGGTAAGCGCGCCAATCACCATAAAGTAAAATTGGCGCGGTAAGGCGATAATTGCGGCCATCGACAAGAGCGTGATGATGAAAAAGTCTGCGTTGATTGCACTTAGACTAAAAGTCGTCATCAGGCTGGTTTGCGTGCGGGTAATCACTTCGGGTGGGGCTTGAGCGAGCAAGTTGAGAGCAAAGCACGCTGCGGCCAAAAGCGCGGCGAGTTTTAAGAAGGACTCAAAACCTGCGGCAAACAATACAGCATCATTTCTGGCAGAGGCTTCATATCGACGTGTTCCGTACAGCATCGCCCAGCCGGCCAATAAGAAGGCAGCGCAGACCAGAATCCAAGGGGAATTTTGTGCCCCAGATACCAATATATAGGTACTACTCAACGACTTAAGTTGAAGGGCAATATAGGGTATTGCTCCCAAGAGAGCTAAGAGTGTGACAAGGGCCGCAACGCTTCTGCTTGACCCAAATCGCCCACCAATAAACTCCGATATTGAGTTTGCCCCATCGGCTTTAACGGCCTCGACCATCCGGACCAAGAAATCGCGGCCAAACACAAAAACCAAGATAGGCCCCAAGTAGATTGGCACATAGGCCCAACCATCGGCGACAGCACTGCCTACCGCGCCATAAAACGTCCAACTTGTGCAATAGACGCCTAAGGCCAACACATAGGCGGGTCCGCGTAGGCGAGCTTTCAATCCCTGCCCACTTTGCCCCTCGGCCCAAGACGCGCAGGCAAACAGAAGTGCCGCATAAGTCAGGACGATGATCAGCGGCAATGAGCCTTCCATAATCCCCCCAGATACACAGTCCTTTGGACTTTGTGATTGTTATGGTGCGACCGCGTCAGGCCGACTTTGCTACAGTCTCTCCAGTTATTGCTTGATAGCAATGAAATGTTGCATGACCGAGCCAAGGAAAAACCACGATCAATCCGATAAAGCCGGTTGCGAGCGACAAAGCGACCAGCATGGCGATGTTAAAGGCAAAGGACGCCATTGCGCCTTTATTGCGCGAGACTGCAATCACCGAAACCAACATGGCGGTTAGGGCGTCAACAGGTCGACTTGCAGCGAGTGGAATAGAGACCACAGAAACGACATAACCAATCGTGGCAACCGCGGCACCAACCAAGGTGCCGACGGCTACCATGATTAAGCCTTCAGGGGTCTGCAAGGCGAAGTCCACAAAATCCAGATGCATGGCCGGGACGCGCGCACTCGACGCAAGCGCAAAAAGAAAGCTCGCCAGTCGAGCCCAGACCATCAAGATCAGCATAAGGACAAAGGCGATTATGGCCACTTGGCCAGGAGAGACAATGCGCGGCCGGAATATGGCTTTCAGGGTGATTGGCTCACCCGCCGCCCTAAGTCTTGAAATCTCGTAGCAGCCAATGGCGAGAATCGGACCAACCAAGGCAAAGCCACCACAAACTGCGGGCAGGAAGCCCAGCATATTCGCTTGCCAAAGGACAATGGCCATCACCCAAGCAACTACGACCGGGATTAGGCCTATCAACATGCTATACCGCCAAGTTGCCTTAAAATCGACCCAGCCGTTTGCCAGCCACAACCAATGTGCGTCAGGCATCAGACGCACAATCTGCACCCGTTCGTTCTCCCCAAGCGTGATCTCAAACTGGCTCATGCAGGTCTCCGTGCTTGGTTCTAAGGTAAGGGAAAATCGTCATCATGGAGAATGCGCATCGCGGCACCCTTTGGATCGTCATATTGCCTGTTCTTGAGGTTCCAAAGAAACGCCAATAGGCCAATGAAGCCCATGAATAAGGCAATGGGTATCAAAAATATCATACCATCCATTGGCTTAGACCTCCTTTTTCCTACCCGATGCGAGGCGAAGCGCATTCAAGGTTACGATGATGGACGACGATGACATGGCAATCGCAGCGATAAAGGGGGTCACCATGCCCAACATGGCGATTGGGGCGGCAATGAAGTTATAGAGAGCCGCAAACCAGAAGTTCTCCATCACCCGTTTCTTGGCTGTTTGTGAAACTTCGATCGCTTCAAGAACTGCGCCTAACTGATCGCCTTGAAACACAAGATCTGCCGCCGATTGACTGGCGTCTGCTGCGGTACCTGGTGCCATCGACACAAAGGCCTTCGCCAAAGCCGGTGCATCATTTAGGCCGTCACCCACCATAAGGACACGGTGACCTTGTAGCTTTAGGCGATCTAGATGTGCAGCTTTTTCAAATGGCGTGAGTTCACCAAAATAGGTATCGATCCCAGCAGCTTCGGCCGCCCGCGCCACCGCACCTTGTCGATCACCCGACAAGATAATCGTTTCGAAGCCTTGGGTTTTGAGCGCGGCGATAGTCAGGATAGTATCGGGCCGGAGCGTGTCCTCGAAACTAAAGCGGATCGGATCTTCTCCTTGAATAGCAAAGTAAAGCTCTGTTTCTTCCGATTGGGCTTCTTCCACACCGACCCAGGAGGCACGGCCTAAACGGGCTCGTAGGCCTTCAATTTGGGCTTCAACCCCACATCCGGGGACTTCGCGCGCATTGTCAATCGCAGGGCCTGGCCCTGCTGCTCGCGCGATGGCGCGGGCGAGAGGATGGCGCGATGCGCGCGCCAATAGGGCGGCTTGGGTCAAAGCCGTTTCGGTGAAGGCCGGGGAGTTCAACAATCGTGGTTGGCCCAATGTCAACACGCCAGTCTTGTCAAAGGCAATAAAGTCAACGTCGGCCAAACGCTCTAAGGCGTCGCCCGACTTCAGCAATATCCCGCGCTTAAACAAGCGCCCAGACGCCACCACTTGCACTGCAGGGACGGCAAGTCCAAGCGCACAAGGGCAGGTGATGATCAGCACTGCGCACGCATTGAGTATGGCCACCCGTGGCTCTGCCCCCAAAATAAGCCATGTCACAGCTGTCAAAAATGCAGATGCGTGCACAACGGGTACATAAAGCTTAGCCGCTTGGTCTGCCCAGCGAACATAAATGCTCTTGCTCTGCTCGCCCATCTCTACAAGCCGAGCGATTTCCGCCAAAAAACTGTCATCACTACGGGCATTTGCCTCTAAAACCAGTCGACCAGACAGGTTCAACGCCCCTGCCCGAACTTCTTGGTATCGCCCTAGAGCAACCGGGGCAGTCTCACCTGTTATAAGCGAGAAATCGGCTTCCGAGACCCCTTCAAGGATGGTGCCATCAACAGGAATGCGGTCGCCAGGCATGATGACAAGATGGTCGCCCGGGTGAATTTCGCCCACAGCAACGCTGACGCTACTACCATCCCGTTCCAAACGCGAGGCTGTAACGGCTTGCAAGGCCAACAGGTCTCTCGCGGCTTGGCGTGCCTTTTGCCGAAGCGCATGATCAAGATAACGCCCAATTAGGAGGAAAAAGAGCAGCATAGCGACGGCGTCGAAATACGCATGCGCGCCACCCCGCAATGTCTCCATCACAGACAGACTCGAAGCCAATAAAACACCCAAAGAGATGGGAACATCCATATTTGCGCGCCCTTTCTTCAAAGCATTCCACGCACTCTTGAAGAAGGGCATACCGGCATAGGCTGCTGTCGGCAGGGCAATACAAGCTGATATCCAATGAAACATGGTCCTCGTGCCCTCTTCCATTTCACCATTGAAATGGGCGGACCAAATGGGGACAGAGAACATCATGATGTTCATCGCAGCAAAAGCGGCAACCGCCATGCAAATCAGAAGGTGTCGCCCTTCCTGATCGATGATGGCTTGGGCTTTGCTGGGATCAAAAGGTTGGGCTTGATAACCCAAATCAATCACTCGCTGAACGATGGTGCGGGGGTCCATTCGGTCGTCCTGCCATCTGACACTGAGCCGACCTGTCGTCAAATTGAGGCGCGCTTCAGAGACCCCTTGCAAGGCCAACATGCCAGTTTCGATTTTGCGCAAACAGCCTGCACATCGTGCACCACGTACCAATAATTCCAACGATAACCCCTGCGCTGGGCTATGTTGGACAAAGGCGCGAGGATCAGCCGCTGCTGCCATGGCTGTGGGTGGCTCTATGCCTGAAGGACAACCGAGCGTATCTTCTTGGGAAGGTGTTAGCGTAGTGATAGCGTTGTCTCCGTTGAAAATTGTGGCGCGCCGTCAAGTTTAGCAGAGGCGGTGAACTTCCAACGCCCGGGTCTCACTTGCGCAACCACTGCCCGGTAGATACCAGGAGCTGTTTCCACAAAACGCAAGACTTTGTCTTCACGGGCGTCCGTGGTGCGCCCGATTGTGCCTTGCAGCTTGGCACCGCTTAAGGGCCGATTGTTGCGGTCTGTTAGGCGCGCTTCGAGCACGGCACCGCCTCCGGTTGGTCGCTCTAAGCCGAGTGCCATGGTCCAACCAAGTTCTGCCTGGCGGGCATTGGCCGCCAAGGTTTCGTTGAATTTTAGACCACTAATATAGGCATGATCGGTTTCGCCCGAAAATGTCTTCAACGCCAATACAACGAATAAGATATTGACCGCCAGCATCACACTAAACAGCCCGAGAAACATGGCCAAGACATGCCAGCCGGTTAGACGAAAGGGCTTAGACGTCGCGATTAGGTCAGTCATCGTCATCTCTCTCCTCAGATTGCTCTCCACGAATGAAGACCGATTTTGATCTAGCGACCTCGCCATCATTGGGCGATGTCACTTCGATCATCACCGGCACGGAACGATGGTTAAGGTGTTCTGGGTCTGCAACCACAAACAGGCGGACTTGGGCAACACGGTCCGGGCCTGCCGTCAAAACGACACTGTTATCAACAACCGGGAGTTCATTGGCCAGTAAGTGACCGCCCTTAACGCCTTTGATCCGAATACGGACATCGCGCGCGTGGTCGGCCTTGTTGAGAACTTTGACGGTATAGGCGTTGCGAACTTGGCCGGTAGAAAGGGGCACGAACAAGGGGGCACGGTCGCGCTGCACATTAACATCCAACGTTGTGCGCATAAACAGGCCGCCCAGCATCAAGCCGCCAATACCCACAAACAACACCGCATAAAACAAAGTTCGACCCCGAATAAATCGATAGCTCGACTTTTCGCCCGCCTCGCGACGTTCGATATTCTGAATGGTGTCATAGGCAATCAAACCTCTTGGCCGATCAATCTTGACCATGATTTCGTCGCAGGCATCGATACACAAAGCGCAATTGATGCACTCAATTTGTAAACCGTCACGAATATCAATCCCGGCAGGGCAAGCCGCCACACATTGGCGACAGTCAATGCAATCGCCACGACCGTCCCAAGTATCATTTTTCTTATGAGGCCCACGAGGCTCGCCACGGTCATATCGATAGGTAACCGATAATGCCTCTTGGTCCAGCATGGCCGCCTGTATCCGAGGCCATGGGCACATATAGGTGCAGACCTGCTCACGCAGTGTGCCTGCAAAGACATAAGTTGTCGCAGTCAAAAGGCCCGCAAAAACATAGGCGGACATCGGCGCTTGGAGCGTAAAGAAACCAGCAAACAGCGTGGGCGCGTCGTGGAAATAGGCAACAAACCAGCCCCCCGTTGCCAAGGAAATTATGAGCCAAGCAACATGCTTGCCAGTTTTCCGCCAAGCCTTGTTGAAATCCCAAGCCTGCTTATCAAGGCGTATGCGTTGGTTGCGGTCCCCCTCAAACCAATGCTCTACCGCGATAAAGAGGTCCGTCCAAACGGTTTGCGGGCAAGCATAGCCACACCAGACTCGACCAAATAGAGCCGAGGCGAGGAACAGCCCGATCGCACCTAAGATCAATAGCCCTGTCACATAATAAAGCTCTTGCGGCCAAATCTCGATCGGGCCGAAGTAAAAGCGGCGCCCGGAAAAGTCGACCAATAGAAATTGGTCAGGCGCGGCACCGGGACGGTCCCAGCGCAAGAAAGGCACCAGATAATAAATGCCTAACAACAAGGCTACGATCGCCCATTTTGTCCTCCGCCAAACGCCACGAACAGCCTTGGGGTAAATCTGTTGACGCTTCTCATAAAGCTCCCGTTGCTGGGCGTTATTCACCGCCACAGCATCGGAACGTACGACCCCATGCGCTGCTTCACCACTCGCGAGCGGGTCTTGGCTAGGCCGGTCTAAGGCGTCAATCAGTTTCATAGGACCTCTGCGGCGGCAGGCACCGTTAGGTGCCGCCACCTAGTGAGTGAACATACACCGCCAAAGCATCCAAAGTCGCCGGATCTAAACGCTGCGACATGGTAGGCATGACGCCCCCGCGACCCAGGTTGATCTGGGTTGTGATATCCTGCAGGGTGCCACCATAAAGCCATTCGCGGTCGGTAAGGTTCGGGGCACCTTGGGTTTGGTCGCCTTTACCTTCTGCGCCGTGGCAGGCTACACAGTTGGCGGCAAATATTTCTGCTCCGCGGGCAGCAGCTCTTGCATCGGCTGGCTGGCGAGACAACGTCAACACATATTGGGCAACGTCGGCAATTTGTTGGGGTTCCAATAATTTATCGCGCCCAAAAGCTGGCATTTGGCTAAACCGTGCTTCAGGATGGTCTGTCCGGATTCCGGTTTGCAAGGTTGAACGAATACCCTGAATCGACCCGTCCCACAGCCAGACGTCATCGACGAGGCTTGGGAAGCCTTTGGCACCCTGCCCGCCTGCGCCATGACAGGTTGAGCAATTTTGGGCAAAGGCAACACGCCCGGATTCTTGGGCAAACTGAAACAATTCCTTGTTCTTGCTCACCATCTCAATCGGGGTAGCGTGGAGTTGGGCAAATTGAGGTGCCCGTGAGCTAACAAGCTCCGCCACTTCTAGGTCAACTTGTCGGCGGTCTGACATGCCCAAAAGGCCCTTTGTGTGACCCGAAATAGTCGGCCAGGCGGGCATGGCTACCCAATAGACAACAGCCCAGGCAATACAGGCATAGAAGGTTAGGACCCACCAACGCGGCAGAGGATTGTTTAACTCCGTAATGCCATCCCAAGAATGGCCAGTCGTTTCCACGCCGGAGATGTCGTCCTTTGGTTTCTTATCGGACATGGTCGATATCCTCATTCTCAAGTGGCATACGGGCCGCCTTGTCGAATTTGGCGCGGTTACTTGGCCAAAAAACGTAAAGGCAAACGGCAGCGAAAATGGCCATGAAGTAAATCATGCCGGAAGTTTGCGCGAAGGCAGATAATTGTTCGTATGACATAGACACCTCGCTAGCGCAGGTTTTCAGCCTTCTTCGGCTCATAGGTTTTGAAATCGACCATCGTGCCGAGAACTTGGAGATAGGCTACCAAAGCATCCATCTCGGTGACTTTGGATGGGTCACCGTCAAAGTCGCGAACCGTGACTTTACCGCCATAGCGGGCTTGCAGCCCTTCACTATCGGCATTGGGATCGGCTTGAGCCATCAAGTCGGTTTTGGCGTTGTCGATGTCGGCTTGTGTGTAGGGCACTCCAACCCGGGTTTGGGCAACGATATGCTTGTCAACCACATCCTTGATGCCGATTTCCCGGCCTTCGAGGAATGCGTAAGGCGGCATGATGGATTCAGGCACAACCGAACGTGGGTTGATGAGATGCTGAACGTGCCAAGCATCGGAATATTTTGCCCCAACGCGGGCCAAGTCTGGCCCTGTCCTCTTTGACCCCCATTGGAAGGGGTGATCATACATGCTCTCGGCCGCTAGACTATAATGGCCATAACGTTCGATTTCATCGCGCAAGGGCCGGATCATCTGACTGTGGCACGTGTAGCAGCCCTCGCGGATGTAGACACCGCGGCCGGCCAGTTCGAGTGGGGTGTAAGGACGCACGCCTTCCACCTTTTCGATGGTTTGTTCGATACGGAACAAAGGCGCGATCTGCACAATGCCACCAATCGATACAACCAGCAGAATCCCAATCAGAAGGATCATGGAGTTGCGTTCGATGATGCCGTGATTTTTAAAAAGCATGATCGTTGCTCCTACTCAGCGGGGACAAGATTTGGATTGGATAGGGTAAGTGGCTCTTTCTTCGCCACGGCCCCGTCGACAGTCCGCCACAAATTATAGGCCATGATGCAAGTGCCAATTAGATATAGAAGGCCGCCAATTGCCCGCACGATGTAGGGCAAATGCATAGCTTTTACGGTTTCCACGAAGGAATAGCTCAAGAAACCGAACTCATTATAAGAGCGCCACATAAGGCCTTGCTGGATGCCCGACACCCACATGGAGGAGATGTAGAACAAGATGCCTATGGTGGAGAGCCAGAAGTGCATCTCAACGAGCTTCAAGGAGTAAAGTCGCTCGCGTTTCCATAGCCAGGGTGTGAGGGCATAAAGCGCTCCAAAGGACACCATGCCGACCCACCCCAGCGCACCGGAGTGCACATGACCGATGGTCCAATCGGTATAGTGCGAGAGCGAATTCACCGCCCGCACCGACATAACAGGGCCTTCGAAGGTGCTCATGCCGTAAAAGGCTAGGGACGCCACGAACATGCGCAAAACGGGATCTGTCCGCAATTTGTCCCAAGCGCCAGACAGGGTCATCAGACCATTGATCATGCCACCCCAGCTAGGCATCCACAGGATGATGGAAAATGTCATCCCCAAGGTCTGCGCCCACTGGGGCAACGCTGTGTAATGCAAGTGGTGGGGACCAGCCCAGATGTAAATGAAGATCAACGCCCAGAAGTGCACGATCGACAATTGATAGGAATAAACCGGCCGGTTCACCTGTTTAGGGATGAAGTAATACATGATGGCCAGAAAGCCTGCAGTCAGGAAAAATCCTACAGCATTGTGGCCATACCACCATTGTGTCAGGGCGTTCTGGACCCCACCAAACAAGGGGTAGGACGACGTTGCGAAGGCTGAGGTTGGCACCGCCAAATTGTTCACCACATGCAACATCGCAATGGTGACGATAAAGGCCAAATAGAACCAATTGGCGACGTAAATATGAGGTTCTTTGCGTTTCCACAAAGTGCCCAAAAAGACCAATAAGTAGGCAACCCACACAACTGTCAGCCACAAATCAACATGCCATGTGGGTTCGGCATATTCTTGCCCAGACGACACCCCGAGCAAATAGCCAGTTGCTGCCAAAACGATGAACAGCTGATAGCCCCAGAAAACAAACCAAGGCAGCATGCCGCCAAACAGTCTAGCACGGCAGGTGCGCTGAACGACGTAGAAGCTGGTTGCCAAAAGCACATTACCGCCAAAGGCAAAAATCACCGCTGACGTGTGCAAAGGCCGCAAACGTCCGAAGTTCAAAAAGCCGAAGTCCTTGAAATAAAGTAGCTCTGGAAACGCAAGTTGTGAGGCGATCACAACCCCAACTAACATCCCAACAATGCCCCAGAAGGTAGAGGCAATCACGCCAAAACGGATTACACCATCGCTATAGGTCGACTGATCGTTTTGAAGCGCGGTGCCATGGGCAGTAAAGACTAAGCCCAATGTGGCTGCAATGGCCGCACCGAGGAAAATCCAACCATGGAAAGCCATTCCAAGGTCTTCGGCATGCGATGTGGCAAAGACAGCCCAAAGGGCCACCAGAAATGCGACACTACATGTAAAAATAATGTCGAAGCGCGGCATCGCTTTCGTTTTGAGTAGGTTTGGTTCCATCGTTAGACAGGCCCCCAGAAGCCAGTGCGGTCTATCCGCACTACGGTCACAGATTCGTGATAAGCCTTATTTCCACAAAAATAAAAGGGTTATTTTGTCGCAGGGTCTGCGCGCCATTTTTGCTGGATGTTGTCGGGCTCTTAAGGCATAGTGACAATCTCACAAACACGTGAAGAGGCTTTTGGTTCCATGCGCATAAATCAGCCAGTCAGCGACAGAGCCCAAAAAAATCAAAATATTTCAATAAATAACGACGTTCTTGCAATAGCACTTGTTGGCGTTGGTGCGCTATTGATTGCTGCTGGGCCGTATTTGTCTGGAACATCGCAGACATTGGGGAGTTGGTGTCACCATGCTGCGGGCTTTAGCGCACAAAGTTGGTTTCAAGACCTCATTTGGTTAGCCGGCCAGCATTGCGGCTATTGTTACTTAGGTGCGGCGATGATCGGCATTGGCATTGCGACGGCGCTGCGCAGGGCTGGTTAGGGTGTGCGACTTTAACCCAGCTTAGATCGGTGTTTTCAAATCAAAGCCGAGCGTTGAATCATCAGCCGAATTGCTTCTAGATCCACCATCTGGTGACAAGATTTGGGCGATGGACTTCATGCCCTGCAAGGATTGGATGAGGTCTAAGCCTGCTTCTTCCTGTTTCCGGTCCCCTGCCCCATAAAGCTGTGCGAGCATCGTTGGGTTAAACACCGCAAGAGACTTCTCATCGCCATCCGCGAGCTGGCCCAACAAGCGCATGAAGTCATTGGGCTGACCATTGAACGACTCATTGTCCATCAAGCTAGCCATCAATCTGCTTGCCATCGCCCGATCAATCGATCCCGCTGCGTAGCTCTTGGGACCGAACAAATGGGCCGGCTCATCGCCCAATTCATGCCGGCTCACTGCAGGCGCTTGCCGGTTGGCGGTGGCACGCAAATTATCCAGCACTTCTGCTACTGTACGCTCTGCCCCACTACTCTTGTAGAAAATTGGGCGATTGGCCGCGGCGGCACTCGGGAAAAGGTCCGCAGCACTTGCCCAAGGTCGTTCACGCACCGCGTTGACCAGTTCCGCGGCACCACCTGCACCCAGAAAATGGGCGGCATAGAGATCACCGGGCTGCGGCTCTTGCCCTGTGCGACCGCGCAAATAATCTGCATTATCACTGGCAAACTCAGCAGCCATGAGCGAGGAAATCTTCGGATCGAAGCGCAAATCCAAAATCGCGCGCCGGAGACCAGGGTCCGACACGTTTGGTCTCCCATTAGTCCCAATCTCAATCATTGACGCTTCCGCACCCAAGCCGTGTTTGGCGCCATGGCGCTTCACGGTCGTCAGCCAAGTCGCGTCAAGAAATTGAAACAGCCCGGTTGCGCTGGAAGTTTTAGCTTCCGCCTTAGGATTCAGCGAGCTTTCACGGACAGCTGTCGATAACAAAAACTGAAAATCCATTCCCGTGGTCCGCGAAGCATTGGCAATAGCTTGGCGCACGGGTGAGCCACCGATGGATTCGGGTGTCACTTGCTTGTCTCCTACAGCCGTTCAGTCGCAATTAGGGCGACCCGGTCCACAGCTGCTAGATCGTCTCAATATGGTTAAGACTCTCTTAGCACAACTCTAATAGCATGAAATCAATAAGATTTTGGTAGACCTAAAACCTTCTCTGCAACAAAATTAAGGATCATCTCTCGCGAAACCGGTGCAATGCGGGCGATCATTGATTCGCGGAACATGCGCTCAACCTGATACTCCTTGGCATAGCCCATCCCACCATGGGCCAGCACAGCCGCTTCACAGGCATGGTAGCCAGCCTCGGCACCCAGATATTTGGCAGCATTGGCCTCGGCCCCGCAATCAAGACCGGCATCGAACAATGCAGCTGCTTTCATAGCGAGGAGCTCTGCGGCTTCCAATTCGCACCAAGACTTCGCAAGCGGATGGGCGACGCCTTGGTTCATGCCGATAGGCCGACCAAACACGACCCGCTCCTTAGCATATTGGGCAGCACGGCCGAGCGCCGCGCGGCCCAAGCCAATGGCTTCAACGGCAAACAATACCCGCTCTGGATTCAGGCCCGAGAGAATATATTTGAAACCCTTGCCCTCTTCGCCAATCAACGCGTCATGGGAGACTTTTAAATCCTCAATAAACAGCATGTTACATTCAACCGCTTTGCGGCCCATTTTGGGGATGGGCTTTGCATCAATGGCTGAGCGATCAAAGTCGCAGTAGAACAGGCTGAGGCCATCAGTGGGCCGTGCAGCTTCCTCGCGCGGCGTCGTGCGCGCTAGGATCAGGATTTTGTCGGCGCGTTGGGCAGATGTGGTCCATATCTTACGGCCCGTGATCGTATAGCCTTCGTTGGTGCGCACGGCGCGAGTAGTGATAGCTGCGGTTTCTAGACCTGCATTGGGCTCTGTCACCGCAAAGCACATCTTGTGCTCACCGGTGATAAGTTTGGGTAGATAGGCCTGCTTTTGTGATTCAGTTCCGAATTTCTCGATTGGTTTGGGACCAAAAATGTTCAAGTGGATTGCCGATGCGCCAGAAAAGCCGGCACCAGACTGCGCAACCGTCTTCATCACGATAGCCGCTTCGACCAAACCAAGCCCCGCTCCGCCATAGGCTTCAGGAAAGGCGCAACCTAACCAACCACCGTCTGCCATATCGGCAACGAAGGGCTCTGGGAAACGACCGCTCTCGTCCGTCTCAGACCAGAAAGCATCATCGTACTTAGCGCAGATACGGCCCACAGCTTCTTCAATCGCACGGTGCTCTTCATTCAATTCAAAGCCGCTCATACTTTTTTTCCCCCGTGCATTTGTCCGGACATTTATGACCCGCCTTTTAACTGGTAAAGCGTGCGGGTGCCAAGAGTTTCATCAAAACGCTATCCGATGTTTTGCCAGATATAAGCTGGCTTAAATAGGTGCCAATAGCGGGGGCCAGCAGCCAGCCGTTCCGATAGGTTCCAGTGGCGAGATAGACCCCTTCTACCCCACTGTGCCCCACCAAGGGCAAATGATCAGATGTGTCAGGGCGCAACCCTGCCCATGATTCGATAACGGCCGCTTTTGCCACAGGCGGCAACAAGGCTTTTGCCTCGGCCAAGAGGGCCAGGATTGGATCAAGGTCGACATCGGTTTCGGGCGGTGCTTGTGGATCTGACGTCGCCCCAATCACCAAACCATTGCTGCGTGACAAAAAATAAAGCCTGCCCGCGCGCACAACCGGATTTTCCAATTGCATGTGCGCCACCCGCACCATCTGGCCTTTGACCGGGCTTAACGTCTGCAAAGCTGGCACAAATTGTTTCATACCCGCCGCACCAAAACCATGAGCAAGGACAATCGCCTGCGCCGTAAGAGTGCGACCATCCACAAGGCTAAGCCGGTGGGGCGCAAGTGACACTGCTTGACCGAGAACAAGCTCTCCCCCGAGCGCACAAAACTGAGCCACAAGGCTTTTGAGGGCGGCCCGTGGCTCAAGCGCGCGCTCACTAGGTGCGCTGATCGCCATGCGCGCTTGCATATTTTGAGGAATGTCAGTCGGAATGACTTCTAGCCCAAGCTTCGCTGCACGTTGTGCCAAACTTTCCAACACCTCGACCTCTATTTCGGTACGCGCCAGAAATAGGGTTGGGCTCTGTAGATTGATACCAGACTCTGCGGCGAATTCCTGCCATAGTCGGGCGCTTTCAAGCGCAAATTGCACAAAATTCTCAGAATAAGCTGGGTCAGCCGCCATCTCATAGAGTGGGGCCAGCATGCCACCTGAAGCCCAGCCTGCACCGGGTGATCCTGAATCGACCAATGTGACCCGAAGACCGTCTTTGAGAAGCGCGATACCGGCGCAAAGCCCGACTGGACCTGCCCCAACGATCAATATGAGAGAATCCCGCGATGATTTCATTGAATCGGCTGTGTCATGGGGAAGGCTCAAGCCTCAGCCAAAAATGAACGACTTAAAAGGCCTCTTGGGGCCTTGCGTGGCCAAAAGGCAAAACTGGCATGGTACCGTGAAGTGGAATTGAACCACTGACCTCCAGAGCCACAATCTGGCGCTCTAACCAACTGAGCTACCACGGCACACATGCAAGGGGGCGGGGGATATACCGTCCGCCCCATTTCTTCAAGGGGTTTAGTGTTCAAAATGGCGATTCGCCTCAGCCGTTCAGCTTATAGAGCTAAAGTAGATAGCCCATCGCGGCGAGATCGGCAGCGAGGGCGGTCAGGCGGGCAACTGAGATCGGCCAATCACCTTTTGGTCCGTGATTACTCAACTGATTGGAAACGGACCAATCCTGCCACAAGTCCCTAAAAAGCCGAGGATCATAGCCCGCATGTGCAAAAACTGTCAGTGCCAATCGATCTGCTTCGGGCCCGGAAATATTGGGCCGGAGGCTAGCTAAAACATACGAAAACCAAGCCCCGGTGCGGATGGGCCCACCACATGCGGCAATAAAACCTGACGATAACCGCACCTGCCTCGGTGTAGAGCCATCGGCTAACAGGAAAGGGGTTTTGATCACCATCACACTCAAGCTGCTAGCTTGCGGCTCATGGACCGCCCAGACCGCACGCAAACAAGACCGTAGCCTCAAGGAATCATCGCTTACGGAAGCCGCTTTGGCTAAATCCCCAGCCCACAGCGTGCCACTCCCGGCGCAGAATGCCCCAATAAGCCCAGCTTGGATCAAGCTACGCCGATCAAAAGCATCATGTCGACCTTCAACGCTGTGTCGCTGCGCCATGCATCTCTGCCCTCACCGGATCAAGGCTTGGCTTGTGCCACTCCGCCTTCCGTCTGCGTCGCGCTGGTTTCGGGCACGACTTGGATACGGATCGAATTCTGCGGCACGAGATAGCGCTTGGCAATGGTGTGTAATTCGTCTCGCGTGATCGCCTTCAATCGAGCCTCGGTTTGGGCCTCGCGCTCGAGGGCAAAGCCACGCGCCGAGCCTGGCAAACGGGGGGTATCTAGATCCGACAACATATAGGACCAATAGCCGTTAGATTGGCGGGACCGTTGCACCGCCTTTAATTCAGGCTCCACAACGCGATCGATTTCATCTTGCGTTACTCCATCACGAACCAGTTCAGCGGCAATGCCATCAATAATGCCCTCAACCAGCTTAACTTGATCGGGCGTAACATTGGCCAAGGCATAGAACCCACCTAGATTGGCAAAGCCCAACCTGTTCCAACCACCACTTGGGGAATAAGACTTGCCCGCTGCTTCGCGCACTTTATCGGTTAGCCGCAATTGTAAAATGCTGCCCAATAATTCCATTCGTTCTGCTTCAAAAGGATCTACGCCCCCAATGCTGCGCCAGCTCACATAGGCGATTGCCTGTTCCTTTGGGCCTTTGTGCGTAAGAATCCGGGGTGGTCCCCCGCCTGGTAAGGCGCGTATCGCCGACAATTGCGCAAGATCTAGATCCAAGCCTTTGCGCTCCGGTAACGCACCGAACGTGCGTGAGACTGCATCTAGCACTTGTTCAAAGGACACGTCTCCAACAACCACGACATGGATTTTGCCTTCATTGAGCAAGCGCTTCAACATTTGCTTGCCCGCCTCATCATCGCTGTTGAGGACGCGCTTCAAGTCCGGCACACGATATTCAGGGTGGCCGGTCACAAATAGACTCAGTCCATAGAAATCAAACACGCCCTCAGCTGTCTGGTTATAACTGTCCCAGGACTGCTGGATTGCATCACGGCGGATACTAGCTGCGCGCGGCCCGAGGCGGGGCTCTAGCACTTGGCTTAACATGACCTGCATCTGTTCAAGGAAATCCGCACTTGCCGGGCTGGCGCGCATTTCCAACGTATCTGAATCAATGCGAACTGACGCTAAGCTGGTGCTTCGATTGGCAAAAGCGCTGATTGATTGGTCGAGGGTCAAATCCCCAATTCCGTCGCCGGCCCAGGTGGCCGATGCAAAACTGACCCATTCAGGATCATCGGGCGGGAAGGCCAAATATCCTGCATTCAAGCCAATGCGGATCGAAGCGCGATCCTTCGTATAGTCGGTGTGCTTGTAAGACAGGCGCACGCCGTTCTTGAACGTAACAATCCGAGCTTTGGGATGGGCTAATTCTTCTACTTTCGCCACAGTGCCAGCTTGTCCAAGATTGATCGGTTTGAACACCGCCGCTTTTGCCACCTCACGTGCTGGCAAAGGGGCCTTCATCGCATCAGTCCAGGCCTTCAACACTTCAGCCTCACCACCAGCAACCGGCGCTTTCGCGACCAATACGATCTGTGGCGGGCTATCCTGCGACCACCATCGAGCAAAAGCTCGATTGACGAGTTCAGGCGTGGCAATGGCTGCAAGCTCGTTCAATAAAGCCAAAGTGTCAGCCGCACTTGTCGGCACAGTGTCATTGCCAAGTGTCCCGACAAGGGCGGCTGATAGACCTGTGGTGCGACGGGTAGATGCCTCAGTGACGGCCCGCTCCAGCGCTTGGCGCCCTGCAGCTACTTCTTCGGCAATTTCCACCGTCGTAAAGCCTGATTGCAGCGCGTGACGCAATTCCACGGTTACCGGCTTCATTGCTTCCGCCCAAGCCGAGTCGCGTGGCATAATATAGAGGGTCACTAAATCGCCGGTTCGCGTCGCCTGTTGCAAGTATCCCACGCCAAGTGTCGGCGGATTATCAACCAATTGAAGCCTTTGCAAACGACGTGAAAAGACCCCTTGCGCCAGCCCGTGTAGACCCGCCCAATGACGCTTTTCGCGAGTATCCAGCTTGCCATAATCGGTTTTATCAGGTCGCACAAATGAAACCATGGCGATATAGGGCTGCTCGGGCTCAACAATTATTTTTGCCCGGGCAGGCTCCTTGGTCAAGAAACCATCATCTGGTTCGCTCGGCTTGGCGGGAATCTTGGCTTTCCAGTCAGAAAATGTCTTGTTAATCAGCGCCTCTGTGGCGGCCACATCGACGTCGCCGGTAATCACTAACAAGCTGCGTTCAGGCCGATACCATGTATCATAAAACTCCCGCAGCTTGGTAGATGTGGCCCCTTCCACGATCTCGCGCAAGCCAATAGGCTCACGCAAAGTTGCGCGCTCTTGCGGACCCAGAAATGCAGTAACCTGGCGGCCAACACGCCGTCCCGGCCCCTCGCCATCATTCATCTCAGAGATAACAACCCCGATCTCGCGCTGGACGGCATCTTCCTTGAATAAGAGCCGATCGGCGGTTTCCCGGAAAATGTTCAGAGCCGTTTCCAGCCTGCCTCCATCGGCACTTGGAAGATCAAGCTTATACTGGGTCTCTAAATAATTCACATGCGCATTCACGTGGCTGCCAAAGCTTGCGCCCAAACGCTCCATCGTTTTGGTCAATTCACCTTCAGGAATATTGGTGGAGCCGTTAAATGCCATATGCTCGATAAAATGGGCAAAACCGCGCTGGTCATCGCGCTCTAGTCTTGAACCAGCATCGATACGAAAGCGTAGAGAGACCTGTTTTTCCGGCAATTTATTCGGCCGGATGGCATAACGAAGACCGTTGGGCAACACGCCATACGTCGTCCCTGCCTCAGGCTTCAAGTCAGAACCCTCCCAAGGCCAAATAGCCCCGGGCGGCGTTGCCGCAATCGGACGTGTCTCAGGGATGACTTGCGCGCCTACCTGTTGGGGTAGAGCAAGCGAAGCGATCAGAAATGAAAGACAAAAAAACGAAGCGGTTCGAGCAATAAAATCTTTAATCATACCCTCATCCAACCACAGGTTAACTCCTTTGCCAAGGCGGCAGACGCGCTAGATGACGTGGATCACAATCTTGTTTACAGTCGCACAAAACGTCGACTTAGGGGGTCCAAGCGCATGCGAGTCTCAACACATTTCTGGCAAAAAATAGGATCTTGCGCCCTTGCTGGCGGTATCGCTCTTGCCCCCATCCAAAGCGTCCAAGCCCAAACAAGTCCCACTACAGCTATCGTCCGCCCGGGAGATCGCATTGCAGGGCCGGTCTTTGCTACCCGTAGCCCTGCCTATGGCATGAATGGGGCCGCAGCCACCGCCCATCCGATCGCGACACAAATCGCGATTGACACACTCAAGCAGGGCGGGACAGCGGTGGACGCTGCCATTGCCGCCAATGCGGCGTTAGGTTTGCTGGAGCCTACCGGCAATGGTATCGGGGGAGACTTATTTGCCCTGATCTGGGACCCAAAAACGCAGCGACTTTATGGCGTTAATGGCTCTGGCCGCGCACCTATGGGCATGAGCCTTGCTGATCGTGCAGGACGCGAGGCCAAAATCAACACCCGAGTCCCCGCCAGCAGACCCTCTTTTGGTGGCCTGACTGTTACCGTCCCCGGGGCCGTCGATGCATGGTTTTCGATGCATAGCCGCTTTGGCAAATTGCCGATGGCGAAAATACTGGCCCCTACCATAACCTATGCCGAAGCTGGCACCCCCGTCCCGCCCGTGATTGCCTTTTACATGGCAAACAACCTCAGACGCCTCGAAGAGCGCGCAAAAGCCGGTGAAGTGGAAGAATTTGAAAATGCGCGCAAAACCTATTTTGCAAATGGCAGCGTCAAAGCCGGCGAGATATTCAAAAACCCAGATCTAGCTAAAACGCTCCGATTAATCGCACGCGACGGAAGGGACGCTTTTTACAAAGGCACCATCGCACAGACTATTGATACCTATATGCGTCGCATTGGTGGCCCCCTACGGGCAAGTGACCTTGCCGCTCACTCAAGTGAGTGGGTTGAGCCGATCTCGGTCAATTATCGCGGCCATGACATATGGCAATTGCCACCTAACAGCCAAGGCGTCACGACGCTTCAAATGTTGGGCATCCTCAATCAGTTTGATATGGCGGCGGCTGGCTTCGGCACGGCAGAAAGCCTACATTTGCAGATTGAAGCCAAACGCCTTGCCTTTGAAGATCGCGCCAAGTTCTTAGCCGATCCCGCCTTTGCCAAAGTGCCTACCAGAGGGCTCATAGATCCAAGCTATTTGAAAGGCCGCGCTGAGCTGATTGATCCCGCCAAGGCGAAAGTTGAGGTTAGTGCGGGTGACCCCAGTCAGTTTGAAAAAGGCGACACGACCTTCTTGGTGACTTCAGATTCCAGCGGGATGATGGTTGCGTTGATCCAGTCCAATTACCGCGGCATGGGTTCTGGCTTGGTTGCCGATGGTTTGGGCTTTATGTTCCAAAACAGGGGCGAGGCATTCTCGCTTGATCCGGCTTCGCCCAATGTCTATGCGCCTGGCAAGCGCCCGTTCCACACCATTATTCCGGGCTTTGTCACGAAGGATAATCAAGCCTTTATGGCTTTTGGTGTCATGGGCGGGGCGATGCAGCCCCAAGGCCAAGCCCAGATTGTCGTAAATATGATCGATTATGGCTTAGACGCTCAATCCGCAGGAGACGCGCCTCGTTGGCGGCATGAAGGGGGCTGCGAACCCGAAGGCGGCTGTAAGCCTGGGCTTGGTCGTGTCGCTCTTGAATCAGGTTATCCCGATGCCACCCGTGCGGGCCTTATCAAAAAGGGGTGGACGGTGAGTGGCGCAGATGGCGATTTCGGGGGCTATCAAGCCATTAAACGCGACCCGAGAACCGGAGTATATGAGGCGGCAACCGAGAGTCGCAAGGATGGGACTGCTTTGGCCTATTAGGGCAAAGTGCATGGTGGTCGAAGTCCAAGGGGCAGTCGCTGACTGCCCCTTCTTTGTTTTCCGCCGTGGTGCCGAACATGAACGGAAGTGAAATGGCAACCTCAGAGGTCGTTCAGATGGCGCGCTTTAAAGAAGTGTCATCGCCCCAAGCACTTGGACTTGGAGCTTGCCTCAGGAGACTGAAGATGAAGAAAGCTCTGATACTTGCCCTCGTTGGCCTGACCACACTTGCCAGCGCCCCTGCTGCTGAAGCCCAACGCTTTGACCGCAGCCGTCCGTCAATCACCCTTTATGCTGGAACTGACTTCCGCGGACAGGCGGTGACCATTACTGGCGATGTCCCTGATTTACGCCAACTCAATTTCGATGAAGCAGCCGGGAGCCTGATCGCGCGCGGGGACTGGCAAGTCTGCCTCGATCCCGATTATGGAAGCCGCTGCCGCACCTACAGCGACCGCATCCCAAATCTTGAATCGTTCAAAGGGCGCATTTCCTCGGTGCGTTACATCGGCCGCGGCGGCTTTGGTAATCCAGGGTTCGGGGGCGGTTTCGGTGGCGGCGGTTTTGGCCCTCCGGGCGGTGGCTACAGCAGCCCGCCTCGCTATAATGGGCAGACAACAACAGGCCGTGCGACCGTGTTCTTTCCGGGGACCATCTCACAAGGTCAGTTTGGTGGCCGAGCTGATGCGAACCAATTCTGCCGCGACCAAGGCCTGCGCGACGCGGTTTATTCGGGCCAAGATCGCAATGGTAATCTGGAAGACGTGCTCTGCCGTCGGTAGATTGCTGAAGGCCCAATTCGAAAAAGGCCGCGGTGTCACCACCGCGGCCTTTCCTTTTAACGGCTGTCTTGCCGATTAGAAGTCGAGCGAAACGCGACCATACACATAGCGGCCAGAGAAGCCGAATGGCGAATAACGCGAGAAGGCTGTTGCGCCAGAGTTATTCAAGGTCGTGAAGGTCGATGGTGTCAGGACTGTGGTGCCTGGCGTCTTGCGTGGATAAACGTCCGTTGCGTTTTCAACGCCCAAGGTCAGGCTGATCTTGTCGGTCACCTTGTAGCGGCCTTCGATGTCAAACAGGACTTCGGGGGTCAGCTTGATATCACGTGCGGCATCGGTACCTGGCTCGGTCACTTCACCATAATAAGTGGCCTTAAAGGTCGCACCGAATTTGCCAAGGCTCCAATTGGTGTTGAACGAAGCCTTTTGCTTTGGCTGGCCTTCGGTCAAGGTCAAGGTGTTGATACGGTTGAACAATTGGGTTGGGGTCAAGCCAATTGCGGCCAAAGCTGGGATGACTGGGGTCTTGTCCAGTTTGGTTTCGTTGACGCTCATACTTCCGGTGAAGTCAAAGCGACCAAAATCGTTGCGCAAACGGTAGCTAGCAACCAAATCTGCGCCCTTGGTGGTGCTGTCCACACCGTTCAGGAAGAAGCGAACAGCGTTGATGCCGACGATGCCATTGGCGGCCAACAAGGTCGATACAGCCGGTTGGTTCAAGTTCTCTGACAATACGATGCGGTCAGAAAGCTCAATTTGATAGGCGTCTAAGGTGACATTGAAATCACCAAAGCGCAAAACACCGCCGAGTGAGTAGTTCACCGATTCTTCTGGTTTCAACTCTGTGCCGCCTAAAGCGCGACCAATACGAGATGTCGATGGCACGGTTAGGATTTCCAGAGGCACACCTGCAACCACATTGGTGGAGGAGGCGGTGAAGAATTGCTGTTGCAAACTTGGTGCACGGAAACCATTGGAAACCGAACCCCGCAGCGCGAAGACTTCGTTGAAGTCGTAGCGACCTGAGACCTTGCCGCTGACATTGTTGCCAAAGTCTGTGTAGTCTTCGACGCGAACGGCACCCGACACCAACAAAGCGTCCGTTACATTGACTTCTAGGTCGATGTAACCGCCGATCGCGTCACGCGAAACGCCGATTTCGTTAGATGGCTTGAAGCCACCAAAGCCCTGTGAACCAGCAACAAAGGTACCTTGCTGGAAGTAAGAGCCTGGCTCACCCTCAAAGATCTCATAATGGTCCCGACGGGCTTCAAGGCCGACAGCAACGTTCAGATCAGAGGCCAAACCAACGTTGTAGCCCTTTACTGCCGCCAAGTTGACGACGGTTTGGGTGTTGTTGAAGCCACCTGCATTGAACGAGGTTGGGCTAGCAACGCCCAACGAGCGGTTCAAAGTATCACGGATCACGAATTCCATTTCGTTGAAGCCGCGATTCACGCTGAGATCCACATCCCAGCCATTCCACTTAGTGTCTAGGCCCAGCGCAAACGAGTTATCGGTGATGAGGGAATTGATCTTCGGCAAGAAACCATTTGGATAGATTTCAACGACGTTACGGCTGTCAGCTGGCCAACGGAAGAAGGCTGCCGACGTGGAATCGCGGCCTTGGACACTAGCCCAGCCATACACTCGAGTGGTGTCAGTCAGATCAATGCTGGCATTGGCAAACAAAGTGCCTTGAATCAACTCACCATCGCCATATTGTTGATTCCAACGGTTGATGGTCGCTTCACGTGGGTCGAGAGCACCGCTTGGAAGCAAATTATACAGGCGGCGGGTGTCATAGCCTTGGCGGTTAATCGACTCGCGGTTTTGAATTTCTGCTGCGAGTGTCAAAGAGCCATTTTCAAACAAAGGCAGGCCGACCCAAGCATTCACCGTGGTCGTCGCACCATCATTCGCGTCGCGCGAACGGATAGATTGCCAACTTGGGTTTGCAACGATGTTTGCCGCCGTGAAGTTGGTGGTGCCGTTTGGCAAGGCTGGGGCTGGGTCAGTGTTCACCGTGGTTTGGCGCTGGCCATAGGAAACCGTGACATTGCCACCCTCGCGGCGTTGCTTGAGGCGCAAGTTGATCACGCCGGCAATCGCGTCAGACCCATATTGAGCGGACGCACCATCGCGGAGTACTTCAACGGATTCGAGAATGCCAGTTGGAATGGTGTTCAAGTCAACTGACGAAGAACCACGGCCGATCGAGCCGTTGATGTTGACCAAGGATGCGGTGTGACGACGCTTGCCATTCACAAGCACCAATGTTTGGTCTGGTGCCAAGCCGCGCAATGTGGCGGGACGAACGGAGTCGGTACCGTCCACGATGGCAGGACGAGGGAAATTGAAGCTTGGCAAAGCGGTTGCCAATTGTTGGTTCAACTCTGGAGAACCTTGTTGAGCCAATTGTGCGGATGATACAACGTCAACAGGTGCGGCGGTGCTGAGTGCAGAGCGTGCAGCTACCCGAGTACCGGTCACAACAACAACTTCGGCTTCCTGGGTAGCAGGTGCCTCTTGCGCAACCGCTGGCACAGCCATAGCGGCAGCGCCCATCGCGATGATCATCGCGCGAATAGAAATGTCCATTTTTTTGCTTGTCCTCTTTTGTGGATGAGTATCCACGGGCGTCGCATGTGACCCTCGAGCAAGTCAGTTTCAAGTCAACGCACACCCTAATCATAGCTTCAATGAAGCAAATCGCGGCCTTAACAGGTGAGATGTTGCACAATGGTCACAATTTCGGGTTCACAGGTTCCTGACTTGCATCCGAGAGCGCGGGGTGCAACGACTAAGGCAGCGCCGAGATCGCCAAGAATCTCGCACTTGGGAGACGACTATGCATCCAGTACATCATGCCGCACAAACACCGGACAAGCCCGCAATCATCATGGCAGGCTCTGGCCAGACCCTGAGTTATTTAGAGCTCAATGCAAGATCTAACCAAGTCGCCCATCTCTTGCGTGGTCAAGGGCTGAAGGCAGGCGACGCGATTGCAGTTTTGCTTGACAATTGTCCCGATTATTTTGAGATCGCTTGGGGTGCCCAGCGTGCAGGTCTTTATTTCACCTGCCTCTCCACCAAACTTCAAGTCGATGAAATCGCATATATTTTGACAGATTCTCACGCCAAAATCCTGTTTGTTGGCGCAAATTACCTTCCACTTGCTGAAGAGGCCTTGAGCCAAGCGGGGGTAAAAATCCCGGTTCTTGTCGTTGGCGGTGCAACCAAAGGCCACACAGCTTACGCAGAAGTCCGTCAGCTGGAACCCACTGCACCAATTGCCGACGAAAGTGCAGGGGCCGATATGCTCTACTCGTCGGGCACCACAGGCCGGCCCAAGGGCATCAAAATCCCTCTGACGGGCGCGCCCATTGATGCGCCCAATGCATTACAGATGATGGCGCAAGCCATTTATGGGATCTCTGCAGATAGCCAGTATCTCTCGCCCGCGCCGCTCTATCATGCCGCCCCTTTGCGTTGGTGCATGTCGGTTCACAAGATTGGCGGGACCGTTGTTGTAATGGAGAAGTTTGAGCCGGAGGCTTATCTGGCCACAGTAGAGCGGCACCGCATCACCGACAGCCAATTAGTGCCAACCATGTTTGTGCGCATGTTGAAGCTCGATGAAGCAATTCGCAAATCCTATGACCTCTCATCTCTCAAAATGGCCGTGCATGCCGCTGCCCCCTGCCCGATTGCAATCAAGCAGCAAATGATGGATTGGTGGGGGCCGATCATCCATGAATACTATGCGGGTACAGAGGGCAATGGCTTTTGTACCATCTCGCCACAGGATTGGTTGCGCAAAAAAGGTAGTGTCGGCAGAGCCCTCTTGGGCGAACTACGCATCGTTGGTGAAGATGGTGAAGTTGTGCCGACTGGGGAGTCGGGGACTGTTTTCTTCGCCAATGGGCCACAATTTGAGTATCATAACAGCCCAGAAAAGACAGCCGATAGCCGTAATGCTTTGGGCTGGTCGACCTTGGGTGACGTTGGCTATGTTGATGAGGAAGGCTTCCTTTTCCTGACAGATCGCAAAGCTTTCATGATCATTTCAGGTGGGGTCAATATCTATCCGCAAGAAAGCGAAAACGTTCTGGTCACGCATCCGAAAGTGGCGGATGTGGCGGTCTTTGGTGTGCCGAACGAAGAGTTTGGCGAAGAGGTCAAAGCCGTGGTTCAGCCAATGAATATGGACGACGCTGGCCCCGAGTTAGAGGCTGAACTTTTGGCCTTCTGCCGCGCCAGCATTAGCCATGTAAAGGCCCCTCGTTCCATCGACTTTATGGCGGAATTGCCACGTTATCCCACTGGTAAATTGTACAAGCGGCTGCTACGCGACCGCTATTGGGCCGGTCGGGAGAGCAAGCTTGTTTGAAGGTAAAAACCAAGCGCAGAAAGAACTTTGGAACACATTTGCGGGGGAACGTTGGACGAGGCGGCAAGTCGATATTGACGCGATGCTGGCTGGTTTCACGCAAGCCTTGATGCAGGCCTCTGGCCTAGAGGGCATTGCCCCGCAAAAGGTTCTCGATGTCGGCTGTGGCTCGGGTGAAACCTCTTTGATAATTGCCGACCTTGGCCACAAAGTGACCGGGGTTGATATCTCAACTTCCTTGCTGGCCTTGGCTCAAAAACGCGCCGGGGACCGTGCTGGCGTGACCTTCGTGGAGGCTGATGCATCTGAAGCTAAATTTGACAGCCCGTTTGACCTGTTGATCTCGCGCTTTGGTGTGATGTTTTTCGACGATCCCACAGCTGCCTTCACGCATATGGTTCAGCAAGTAAAGCCCGGCGGACGCGTGGTGTTTGTTTGCTGGCGTCCCCCGGCAGAGAACGAATGGGTGACCATGCCGATGCAGGTCTTGGTCAGCGTTGCAGAACCACCGCCGCCACCGCCTCCTGAAGCACCCAGCCCGTTTGCATTTGCCAATCCCGAACGAACAAAAGCGATTTTGGAAGCAGCCGGTTTGACCGATGTTCAGTTCACTCCGGTTGATGCTTCCATGTCGATGGGCTTTGGCAAGGGTGCGATCAAATCCGCTGATTTCGTGATGGAAGTTGGCCCCGCAGCCCTTCCAATCGCGCAATTGCCACCAGAGACCATTGCGATGGTGCGCGAGAGAATGGAATTGGCGATTCTGCCGCGTCTCAAGGATGGCTACCTCTCGCTGGGCGGGGCGATCTGGGTCGTTGAAGCGCGCAAGCCTTAAGGGCCGACAATTCAGGGCTTATCGCGATACTTATTGGTGATGGGATAGCGCCGGTCGCGACCAAAGTTGCGCGTGCCGATCTTGACCCCGGGAGGCGCTTGGCGGCGCTTATATTCGGCGACATAGAGCAAGTTCTGGATACGGTGCACCACGGCTGGATCGTGGCCACGCGCGATCACATCTTCAATCTCGGCCTCTTCCTCAACAAAGCCATGCAACATGTCATCAAGCGCCGGATAGGGCGGCAAGCTGTCTTGATCCGTTTGATTTTCGCGTAATTCCGCCGAGGGGGCTTTGTCGATAATGCGTTGGGGAATGACCTCGCCAACCGCACCAAGGCCGATGTGGCACATATGCGCATTCCGCCAACGGGAAAGTGCATAAACCTCCATCTTATATAGGTCTTTCAGCGCATTATAGCCGCCACACATGTCGCCATAGAGCGTTGCATAGCCAACTGCCATCTCGCTCTTATTGCCAGTCGTTAAAACCATGTGACCAAATTTGTTGGATAAGGCCATAAGCAGCACAGCGCGGCTGCGACTTTGGATGTTTTCCTCAGCAATCCCGGTTTGCGTGCCAGCAAATTGGCCACTTAGCATCTGCTCGAATGCTTCGACCGCTGGCTCAATCGAAATCACATCATAAGGAATGGATAAGCGGCGCGCATTGTCTGCCGCATCTTCCAGACTGTCTTGACTAGTGTAGCGCGAGGGCATCATCACACAACGCACGCGATCTGGACCAAGGGCATCAGCGGCGACCGCGGCACTCAGGCCAGAATCGATTCCGCCGGACAGGCCCAAAAGTACACCGGGAAAACCGTTCTTATTCACATAATCCCGCAAGGACAGCACCATCGCGGCATAATCTGCGGCCTCACCCTCGACTTGGTCGCGTTGTTCTGCTTGCACGCATACCCAGCGATCAGCTTGTTTCTGCCATGTCGCTCCCGATAGGCTTTCTTCAAAATTGGGGAGAGATTGAACGCAGGCCCCATCCGCATCCAAAGCAAAACTGCCCCCGTCAAAGCAAAGCTCATCCTGTCCGCCTACTTGATTGACATAGATGAGCGGAAGGCCTGTTTCAGATACTCGCGAGCGCGCGCTGGCTAAACGCTCTTGCTTGACGGGGCGGCGATAAGGTGAGCCATTGGGAACAATGAGAAGCTCTGCCCCCTGCTGCTTAAGGCTCTCGGTCACGCGATCAAACCAAATGTCTTCACAAATAGGGATGCCGACCGAGACGCCCGCAAGGGTTACAGGGGTTGGCAAAGGCCCGGCATCAAAGACGCGCTTTTCGTCAAATACCGCATAATTTGGCAATTCATGCTTAAACCGCAGGTCGGCCACACGTCCGTCATGAAGAATTGCCACGGCATTAAACAGACCGTTGTCATTCCGCCAAGGCGTCCCGATTATGACGGTCAAAGCCGTACCAGCCGTTAAAGCAGCCAATTCAAAAGTTGCTTCGCGGCAGTCCTTTACTGCCGCTGGCTTTAAGACTAAATCTTCCGGTGGATAGCCAATCAGAAACAATTCTGTGAAAACAAGGATATCCGCACCAAGGCTGATAGCCTCCTTTAAGCTTCTTTTGGCTTTATCGAGATTGCCCCAAATGTCACCCACAATCGGGTTCAATTGGGCAGAAAGAATGTGCAGCTTGCTTGGGGTCTGGCTCATACGCCTAAACTAACCCGATGTCTCGCTTGGTTCAAAGGTTTGCGCTGAGAATGGTTTCAATCTGCAGGGCAAGGTCCATCGCGGTAAGCGCATCTTGATTGGAAACTTCCGCCCAAGGGCTAGTACAGGCGGTTATAAATTCACCAAGCATTTGGGCCACCGGGTCTGAGTCCTGCGCTAAGAATGGTTTTGGATTGGGCCAAGTCGCGCTGTGAGTCATGACGCCCCGCACAAAGTCGATACTCATTTGTCCTTGACCAGTCTCTATGGACCATTGCGTGGTGCGTACACTGGCCGTGCGCGTGGCCCTAAGCCGCGCTTCCCCGCCTCCCTTGAACCGCACGCGAGCTTCAGCCGCATCAATAGATGCGCCGCGACCACCAAGTTTTGTGGCCCGAACAGAAACCGCGCGCGTACCAAATAAAACCGCAGCAACATAAATATCTTGGATCATAAGGTCCAAAATCACCGAGACATCACTGACATGCTCTCGCGGGGGCGCTTCGCGCACCGATTCAAAATAGCGAATGCCCGCCAAAGCTGGTTCTAGACCCAGGCCGCCTAGCGTGGGCAATTCTCGATGCCCCACTTGCAGGATCAACTGCCGCGCGCGAGCTTCTGCAACCATCGCCTGGGCTTCATCGCGGGAAGTGGCAATTGGACGCTCGACCAAGACGTGGCAGCCCTGTGCCAAGGCTTGGAGGCTGAGGCGACCATGCGTGCCGGCTGGGGCCGCGATAATCACCGCTTCGGCTTGTTCCAGCAAGGCTTCCAGCGCCATCGGCTGAATAGCAAACCGCGCGCACAAGCCTTCAGCACGGCGGACATCCGGCTCATGAAGACCAATCAGGGTCGCGCCTGATGTCACGCGTAACGCGGCAGCATGCCGCTCCCCCGCAACGCCTGCTCCTATGAGTCCCACCTTCAACAAACTCTCACCGGCCCCTTTTCCTTGCGGGTTTGTAGCCCCGATTTGTCACATAGGCTTCACGCTTCTGTCACAAGCGCGTGGTGCTCAAGCATAGAACGCGGGCGTCCATCAATCGTGCGCTCAAAAAAACTTCAGCAAACCAGCAATTTCCCGCAAACAATTGCAGCCAGCACCAAGTGGCATAACCAAGATGACTTGACCCGCCACTCAAAAGACCGTCATTCCAACCTGATAAGCACACATGAGTGCCAAATTCGCAGGGAGAAGCACATGCCAGCAGTAACATCCAAAGAAGTACGCCTGAAGTCGCGGCCAGAGGGCTCGCCAGTCGCAGAAAACTTCGAGATCGCAAGCGTTGAAAGCACGAGCCCAGCTTCCGGTTTCGTTCAGGTGAAGAACCATTGGATGAGCGTCGACCCCTATATGCGCGGCCGCATGTATGACCGGCCAAGCTATGTGCCCCCCTTCCAATTGGGAGAAGCATTGCAAGGCCATGCGATTGGCGAAGTCGTCGAAAGTGGCGACCCGGATTTCCACGTGGGCGACATCGTCACCCACATGTTGGGCTGGCGTGAATTTGTCACGGGACCGAAAGCCCTCTTCACCAAAATCGACACCCACGGCATTCCTCTACAAGCCTTTTTAGGCGTCATGGGCATGCCCGGCATGACCGCTTATTGCGGCTTCCTTGAAATTGGCGCGCCAAAGCCCGGTGATACGGTCTTTGTATCAGGTGCTGCAGGGGCCGTTGGCTCGCTTGTGTGCCAAATTGCTAAAATCAAGGGCTGCAAAGTGGTGGCGTCTTGCGGTTCGGATGAAAAAGGCGACTGGCTAAAATCTGTAGGCATTGATGAAGTCGTCAATTATAAGAAGGTTCCTGACCTCCTCGCCGCTGTCCGTGCCGCCGCCCCCCAAGGCATTGATATCTACTTTGACAATGTCGGCGGTGAACATCTTGAAGTCGCCCTCGAAGTAGCCCGCCCTGGCGCCCGGTTTGCCGAATGCGGCATGATCAGCCAATATAATGCGACCGATCCCGTACCTGGCCCCAGGAATCTTGTCTACATTGTGGGCAAGAGCCTGAAGATTCAAGGTTTTATTGTATCTAATTATGCCAGTATGCAAGGCCAATTCTTGGCTGAAATGGGCGGTTGGATCAAGGATGGCAAGATTAAGTGGGAAGAGACCGTCATGAACGGCATAGACCAAGCACCAGCGGCCTTTATGGGGCTGTTCAGCGGAGCTAATGCCGGAAAAATGTTGGTCAAGCTGGCCTAAGCCAATCCAAAATGACGGATCAAGCAAGGCCAGTCGTGTTTCGAATTCCAGACTGGCCTTGCGCATTGCATTTCTAGGGTGACGAACGCCATCTTGCCCTGTAGAAGCCCCGCTTCAATTTTCGCCCCTGAATAGGAAACGACCCATGAGCCGCCTTTTTGACAATTATGTTATGGTTGACTGGTCGGCTGCGGCTAAGCCTGCAACCGGGGCGGATTCTATCTGGATCGGCACGCTACGTCGCGACGTGCGGCTACAATTGCGTTTTGAGGCGCAAAATCCACCGACCCGCAAAGCTGCATTAGAAGCCATCAACAGCCTTTTGGCTGAGTTTGATAAGCGCGGCGACCGCACTTTGATCGGCTTTGACTTCCCCTTTGGCTATCCGACAGGGACTGCCGCGGCCTTGAAGTTCGAAGGCATGCCTTGGGCGGCCATGCAAGCTTTTCTGACTAAGGAAATCAAAGATAAGCCAGACAATGCTAATAATCGTTTCCAAGTTGCGGCGATGATGAACCGACTGATTTCAGGCGGGCCATTCCCATTCTGGGGTTGTCCACCACGCGATGTTTTGACCACATTGCAATCGAAGAAAACCCGACCACATGGTCCAGGGGACCTTCCAGAACACCGCTTGGCGGAGCTGGCTGCGAAAGGTGCGAGCCCGATCTGGAAGCTTTATACGGCGGGCTCGGTCGGTTCACAGGCTTTGACAGGCATACCTGTCGTCAAGAAGCTGCGCGACGCGCGGCCGGACGCCCGCATATGGCCATTTGAAACGGGTTATAAGGCATTAGGGCGCGAAGACCTCGACGGCGTCAGAATCGTAATGGCAGAAATCTACCCATCGATGGTTAGGGCTGTCCCAGCGCCAGGCGAAGTTAAGGATTTAGCGCAGGTCCGCGCAATTGCTGAGCACTTTGCTACGCTTGACGAAGCCGGAAGACTGGCGGCAGCCTTCGGTCCCGCTAAGGGCCTCAGTGAAGCGCAAATTGAAACGATTGAGCATGAGGAGGGCTGGATTTTAGGCGCTTAGCTTTTCCGGCAAGACCTAGCGGCGTAGAACCCAGCCAATAACTGCACCACCCACAATAGATGCTCCGGCATAGAGGGTCCAATGTGCCGGTTCGCCTTGATTAAAGATGGCGAAGATCGCGATAGGCAAGAGCGCTGCCGATGTGCCGAGCAGGCCCAAAAAGGCTGTTGCCCCCGCCGTGCGTAACTGCCGCTTGCCGAATGTGCGCACGATGATCTCCCATCCTGTGCCGAAACCGCACAGATGGGTGAAAGACCGCAAGATCGAGTCCAAAGCAAATCCCCTATTCGTCATTTATGGGGATAAGTGCTCACTGGCTTGGGGATTGGCTGCCTTTGTCTTCTCAGTCATTGCAATGGGGCCCAAGACAAGCAAGCGAACCACCAAAATTCCGGCGGACACGATACTTGCGAGCGCAACAGCCTCAACTAGGCCACGCGCACCGCGCTCAAAATGGATACAAAAAAGCCAGCCTAGGGGCGACATAACCAGTACATAGGACACAAAATGGCTCATGGTGGGGAACCAAGGCTTGCCAAGAGCACGCAGTGCCTGCGCAGCCACCACTTGCAAAAAGTCGGGCACGGCCATTAGCCAGACAAGGCCCACCAAAGCGGCACCATATGCAATTAAACTGGGGTCCGTTGTAAAGGCGCTCGCGATAGGCTTTGCCGCAATCCACGTCACAAGCGAAAACAGCGCCGCATAGACGCCAGACAAGCCAAGGCCCAGCCAGGCAATCTTGCGCGCACCAACAAGATCTCCCGCACCGCGAGCGTTAGACGCGATTACAGCTGTTGCAGACGCAATGCCCATTGCAGGCATAAAGCCGATAGACATGATGTTCATCACAATATTAAAGGCACCGACTTGGACAACGCCGGCAAGGCCCGCGATGATGGTGAGGATATTGAAAGACCCCGCCTCCAGAATGCCGCTACCCGCCGCAGAAAGGCCAATAGAGACCTGCTCCTTTGCCTCCCCCGGTGCGGCGCGGGTGGTGAAATCTAAAAAGCCGAATTGCTTGGCGTCCGGCATGTTTAACAGCCAGATCAAGGCCCCTATAGCTAAGAATAAACGCGCGCCTAATGTGCTCCACGCGGCCCCGTCAGCGCCCTGAAGTGGCACGAGATAAGTCGCCAAGGCCAGATTGATCACATTAGCCCCCGCCATCAGGGCGAGCGCAACACGAGGCCGCGACAAGGCTTCCAAAGTCTTGGCACAGGTCAGATAGACAGCATTAGGAAGCAGGCTTAGGCCGAGAATGGCCGCACAAGATGCCGCCCCTCGAGCCAAATCTGGTTGTTGGCCCAAATGCTCGAGCGCCCAGAGCGCCCCAAAATGCAGAACCAAGGCGAGGCTGATCCCCATGACGATTGATGTCACGATACCGCGTCGCCAGATCAGGCCAATGGAACGGGGATTATTCTCCCCATAGCGGCGCGCCGCCAACACTTGCACGCCAACCAACAGCCCGATGGTGGCAACTAGTGCGGTGCCGTTCAAGCTCCAGGCCAAAGCCAGCTCAGCCAGCTCTGTCGCGGAATGACGGCCCACCAAAATGGAATCGACCAAGCCCATCAGCATGACGAGCACGTTCGATCCTGCGACGGGACCGGCTAAGAGAAGAAGTTTCTTCAGCAGCCCACCTTGCGGCACAGCTGCCGCATCGGGGGCAGAAGTCATGGTTTACCGGCGTCCTGACACCATTTTAGAGCGCGCCCATTGACGGCACTCATCGGCCACCTCAAAGGCAGAGCGAATTTGCGCTTCGCCTGGCATCTGAGGATCAATATGGGTTGCAGCGTCTACGGCTTGCTTAAACGCAATCTCTGCAGCGCCAATCTGACCAGAGCGGAGATAGGCCCAAGCCTCGACCAGGGATGGCGCAATAGGATCACGGGCCAAAAGCGTGAAAAACGGTTCGTCGGTCTCAGCCTTAGAGTAGGCGTCAAACTGGCTTGGCTCGATCTTGCTGCTCATGGGTGCTTCCTATCTGATAGCGCGACCATAGCAATCCGCCCGAGATAAGAAAGGGGGCCGATGTGGGAGAGATGCGAATATTTGAGCGAATCCGCCATAGTGTTGCAGCAATGCCCGACCTCACCCTTGAAACAGACTATGCCAGACAGCTGCGCGTGCCGCTTGAGACCGTTTGCGGCATTGATGAAGCTGGGCGCGGCCCTTGGGCAGGCCCTATTGCAGCGGCTGCGGTAATCCTCAATCCAAAAAATCTCCCGAAAGGCATTGATGATTCCAAGCGCCTGACCCATGCCCAACGCGAGGCCTTGTTCGACCTCATTCAAGACCAAGCTCTTGCAAGCTCAATTGTCATGATTCAAGCAGAAGAAATTGATTCTACAAATATTCTGAAGGCTACTTTGAAGGCGATGGCACTGGCAGTTGAGGGGCTGTCTCAGTTACCCCGCCTCGCGTTGGTTGATGGTAATCGCCCACCAGAACTTGCCTGCCCAGCCTTTTGCGTGGTCGGCGGCGATCATCTCTCACTTTCGATCGGAGCAGCCTCCATTCTGGCCAAAGTCGCGCGCGACCGCTTGATGGCCGAGGCAGACGATCTTTATCCGGGATACGGTTTTGCCCAGCACAAGGGCTATGGCACCAAGGCCCATCAAGAAGCCTTATCCCGCTTGGGCCCCTGCCCGATTCACCGACTAAGCTACAAGCCCGTCGCAAAAGTCCTAGCGGGGCAACAAAATTAAACTTCCGCAATGTGGCAAAAGCTTTAGACGGAATAGTCGGCTTAACGACGTTTCTCTTCTCGACGGGACCCAACCTATGGAGATGAAAAATGAAACCTATTCCAAGCTTGCTCGCCGCCGCCGCCGCCATGGTGCTCGTGACAGGTGCCAGCGCCCCATCCTTGGCCAAAGACCGCGACAATAATCCCCCCGGTCGCGCTGGTGGCCCCGGTACGAATTGGGAAAACCCACCTGGGCCCCGTGGCGGCCCCGGTGCTTCGCCTGACCGTATCTATCGCCATACGGGTACACGCTACAGCTTTGCGCCCCACTACGGCGGCTATTATTTCAATACCCATTTTGGCTATTGGCACCCAAGCCATGGGTTCTGGAACCAGCAATATCGTTGCTGGCTGGATAATGACAATAATCCCCCCGGGCTAGTCGGCGGCCGTGGAACCAATTGGGAAAACCCACCAGGCGTTCGCGGTGGCCCCGGTGCTTCACCAGACCGCTATCGCAGATGTCGCTAAACCAAGATCGGGCCTGCACGAAGGCCCGTCACCGGGATCGCCTTAGCCCCGAGGCGATCCATCGGACGCCGCCCCCTGATCACCCCCTAAAGGGGGCGGCCAATCCAGAAAAATAATTTACTGCAGGATTGCAGAAAAAAAGAATCACTGATTCACTTTGTGAATCCTTTTTTAACCCTAATGGATTCAAGTGGCCCCGCACACACAAGGGGCACAACATGTCAGCAGATTATGAAAACCGCATTTTGATTGGCGATTGCATTGAGCTCATGAACAGCCTGCCTGAAGGCTCTGTCGATATGATTTTTGCTGACCCTCCCTATAATCTGCAACTGGGTGGCGACTTGACGCGTCCAGACAATTCCAAAGTTGCTGGCGTCGATGACGATTGGGATAAGTTTGCTGATTTTGCCACCTATGACGCCTTCACCAAGGCTTGGTTGGCTGCGGCACGACGCTGCCTGTCGGACACCGGTACCATCTGGGTCATAGGCTCCTACCACAATATTTTCCGTGTCGGCGCAACTTTGCAGGATCAAGGCTTTTGGATCTTGAACGACGTCATCTGGCGCAAAACCAATCCAATGCCGAATTTTAAAGGCACGCGTTTTCAAAATGCCCACGAGACGATGATCTGGGCCACTAAATCTGCCAACCAAAAGCGCTACACCTTCAATTATGACGCGCTAAAAGTTCTCAATGACGATCTGCAGATGCGCTCTGACTGGTCCATCCCTATTTGCTCTGGCAATGAACGCCTGAAGGACATATCTGGCAAAAAAGTCCACCCAACCCAAAAGCCAGAAGCCCTACTCCATCGCATCATGATGGCCGCCAGCAAGCCCGGCGACTTAATTTTGGACCCCTTCTTTGGGTCAGGCACCACAGGCGCTGTTGCGAAAGCTCTTGGTCGCCGTTGGATCGGTCTAGAGCGCGACGCTGGCTATGCCTTAGCAGCCGAGCAACGCATTTCGCGCGTTGTGCCCGGACAGCTCGATGACCTCGCTGTTATGAAGTCGAAGAAAGATGAAGTTCGGGTGCCATTTGGCACGATCGTGGAACAAGGTCTGTTGCGTGCCGGTGACGCAATCTATTCTCCGCGCGGTGACGTCGCAGCTCGGGTCCGCGCAGATGGATCAATCATGGCAGGTGAGATGGTCGGTTCCATTCACCGCGTTGGTGCACAAGTTCAGCATGCCCCCGCCTGCAACGGTTGGACTTATTGGCATTTACGTACCGATTCTGGCCTCGTGCCGATAGACACCCTGCGCCGTGAAGTCCGCGCCCGCATGGCGGCTTAGTACCACAATATCCCCTAAAGAACCTCAAAATCGCAACGGGTCGCCTCAAAGCGGCCCGTTTGCACGCAATTGCATAAGCCATTTTAGCGCAATCATAACCTCAAGGTCGTATACTCGGGGTAATGAACCTTCGTACTGTGACCCCTCGCGCTCTCAATTTGACAGCCAGCCTAACGGTTGCGGTTGCAGCCTTTCTAGCACCGATTGCGTTGCTTCTAGTCCTGTTTCTTCAAGAACAACAAAAGGCAATCGATTTTGCAAAGAGGGAACTTCGCGGGGTTGAAATGGCCAAAGCCATCAATGAGGCCGACATCAGCCTTGGGCAAGCGATGTTTCAAACCGAAACCAGCGGTGCCTTAACGTCACAGCTCTTTACATCTGTATCAGACCTCAAGCGCGCGCAAGCGCGTTACGGGCAAGCATTTTCAACCGACGCCACTATCGCGCAAGTCTCTGAGGATTTGCTTGAGATCGCAGCCAGCGGTCGGGCAGAAATCGGCCCAGTCAACACCATTCGCTCAAAGCTACGTACTCTGACCGGACAGGTTGGTGATGCATCCAACTTGATTTTGGATCCAGAGCTAGATTCCTATTACCTCATGGACTTGCTGATTGTTCGCTTCCCAGAAACCCAAGCCATATTGGACGCTAAGGCCGCCGCCATGGGCTATTTTCGCAGTGATGATAAGTCTGAGGTCACAACCGACGGCAATGAATTATTGCGCTTGAGCGGCGGGTATCGGGTCGCTATCAGCCAGCTTGAAGATTCGGCCGCTTCTGCTTTGCGCCATTCACAGCGTTCAGAGCGCCTTGGAATTTTCCAAAGTGAATTCGCTGAAGGCATTCGCGCGCTTGATCGGCTAGATACCTACACGCGGCGTCTATCCGGTGGCAGCGAAATCTTTGAGCCGAAAGTTGCCGCAGCCCTTGAATGGCAGGCGCGCAAACAATTCCACGACGTCAGTTTGATCGTTGCAACAGAGCTTTCCAAACTCTTGGAAGAGCGCATTGAACGACTTGAAACGGCGCGTACTCAGTCCCTCTTGGCAACATCGATCTTGTTTGCTGTCGCGCTCGTCTTTGTATTCGCCTTTTTACGTTTCCGGGTGACGAAGCCTTTGAAGCTTTTGACCCAAGTTGCCGAACGGTTTGTGTCCGGTGACCTAAGCGAAGAAACACCTCTCCAAGAACGTGCAGATGAAGTCGGCGCTTTGGCCCGCGCTTTTGAGCGCTTGCGCATTGATGCCTCTGGTAGACTTGAAGCTGAAGCAGAACGGGCCAGTGCGGTTGCGGCCAACAAAGCAAAATCCTCGTTCTTGGCAATCATGAGTCACGAATTGCGGACGCCACTCAATGCCGTCATCGGCTATGCGGAAATTCTGGAAGAAGACCTTCAGGGCACAAACCAAGCTCAAAGCTGCGCGGATGCCGCACGAATTAAGGGGGCCGGAAAGCATCTATTGGGCGTAATCAATCAGATTTTGGACCTTTCAAAGATTGAAGCGGGCTCAATGGAGACCGAGGCCATAGCCTATTCTCCGACGGCAATCTTACAAGAAGTTGCCGACACCATTCGGCCAATCCTAGAGGCCAATGACAATGTATTGGCGTTGCAAGCAGCCCCAATCACGCATGCATTTGGCGACCCAACCCGCTTGCGCCAATGTCTGTACAATTTAGCTTCCAACGCGGCGAAATTCACGAGCAATGGTGTGGTGAGCTTAGAGCTCAAGCAGCGCGGCGATCATTTGCTGTTCCAAGTGAAGGATACAGGTATCGGCCTAACGCCAGAGCAAGTGTCCAGAATTTTTGACCCCTTTGTACAAGCCGATGATTCAACGACACGGAAATTTGGTGGAACTGGTCTTGGCCTCGCAATTACCCGTAAGCTCGCCCGCTTAATGGGCGGTGATGTCATCGTTAGCAGTGAGAGTGGCGTCGGCTCGATGTTTGAGTTGACCATCCTGCAATATGATGAAGCGCGTCAGGCCAGCGAGCCAGTTTTTGAGCAAAAAGAAAAGCCAAAAGGCCCGTCGCTTGCCGCATAAATACTCATAACAAATTCAAAGCCTTCAGGCCCGAAGCAATAATTTTCTGCATTAAGCTCGGAAGAGCTGCTTGGCTCACGGCCTCGGGCGCAAGACGATGATAGCCTTCCAGATTGCTGATTTCGCTGAGACGAACCGCGAGCACCTGCATCCGAAGGTCAAAATGGGTGAAGACATGACGCACGGAGTCGCACGATATCCAGTCAGCTCTGGGATCGAAGCCCTGCAGCACGCATGCATCCGTTTCATAGGGCGTATCGCGCCAAGCCAGATTAGGAACTTCTAGCATACCACCCAGCAGGCCCTCATTCAGCCGGCGGCGGACCAAAAGACCATCGGGACCAAGAACCACAAAGGCAACACCATAGCGGACGGGCTTTAGCTTTTTCGGTTGTTTTTTTGGGTAGTCATTCGCGCATCCTTTTTCATAGGCCTTACAGACTTTCGACCAAGGACAGAGCCCACAGATTGGGTTGCGGGGCGTACAAATCGTAGCCCCAAGATCCATCATGGCTTGGGCAAAATCCCCTGGACGGTGGGGATGTTCAAACCTAGAAGCCGCCTCGCGAAAAATGGGCTTTGCAGCAGGCAAAGCCGCTTGGATCAACCAAAGTCGGGAGAGAACGCGCTCTATATTGCCATCGACAGGTACATGGGGGAGGTCAAAAGCGATGGCTGCGACCGCAGCCGCCGTATAGGGGCCAATACCTTTGATGCTGCGTAAGCCTGCTTCGCCCATGGGAAACCCGCCGAGCGCCGCGATGGCCTTCGCCCCTTCATGCAGATTGCGCGCCCGAGCATAATAACCGAGCCCCGCCCAAAGACCTAAAATTTCATCCAAAGGAGCAGCTGCTAAGTCTTGAACAGTTGGGAAACGTTTTAAGAAGGCGGTAAAATACGGCTTTACTGTCATAACCCCGGTTTGCTGCAGCATAATTTCTGAAAGCCACACATGGTAAGGGTCGGGTCGTTTGCCGCCCTTTCCTTCTAATGGCGGTACCCGCCAAGGCAGGACACGCGCGTGCGCGTCATACCAATCCAATAATTGGTATCGAAGTTCTGCCAGTGCGTCCGGGCTGGGGGTACTCATTTCCTGTCCCTAACTGTTTCGATATGCAAATACATCAAGGCCTCGCAGATCACGTGCGAATAGGTTAAGCATTAGGCATGGCGGAAACATTCTCACCAGACGGCGACGAAAATGGCTTTGACCCGCGTCTCGAAGTCGCGGCGACCGCGTGGCTGTCGCAACGCCGGGGCAAGCCGGTTTGGGCGGGTCCACCCCCAGTGGCCCGCCTCATCGCGAATTTAGTACCGCAGGATCAACGCAAAGCCGGCATGACCGCGCGCGAGCTGCAGGGCCGCTGGGCCGAAATCGTCGGCGATAAAATTGCAACCATTTGTCAGCCAGATCAGATCAAAGGCGAAACGCTTGTTTTGAAAGTCGTTGCCGCAGCAGCCCCCCTGCTCTCCATGCGATCAACAGAGATTGTCGGCCTTGTTCGCTTGGCCGGGGCGAGTAAAATCAAGAAGCTATCCTTGGTTCGCGCGCCCTTAAACCAGCCAGCGAAGGCACTTGCAAAGCCTGCAAACCGAAAATTGAACGCCAGTGAGCAGCGAAAACTGGATGAACAGCTTGAACAGGTGACACAACCGAGCTTGAAAGCAGCCTTGACTCGGTTGGCCGAAGCCACCGCATCTATCGACTAAGTGATGACCTTGCCGGATTGAGGCATATAGGATGACAAAGCCGCCTCGCCTTCAAGGAAGCAGGCGCAATAGGAGTGACCAGATGTCTTTTCAATTCCCCACCATAGGGTTTGTTACCAAAACCGCCCTTGTCGCGACTGCATTAATCTTAAGTGCTTGTAGCCCATCTACTGGCGGCAAATCAGCCGGTGCAACTGGCGGTGCGCTTGAGAATGCCACGGATTTTCCGGTAGGCTCGAAAGATGCCAAAGTCGTGATGATTGAATATGCTTCCATCACCTGCCCGCACTGCGCGAGCTTCCACACAGAAGTGCTGCCCACCATCAAAGAAAAATACATCAACACGGGCAAGGTGCGCTATGTGTTTCGCGAATTCCCAACCGAGCCTGTCCAACTGGCGACCGCAGGCCATTTATTGGCACGCTGCGCCGGTGGCGAAAAACGCGACCAGATCATCGACGCTTTGATGCGCGGCCAACGTGAATTGTTCACGCAAGCACAAGGCCCTTCAGGTGCTGAGCAGGCCCTTTTGAACGTAGCGGTTTCGGCTGGCATGGATAAGGGCCAATTTGATGCCTGCATGGCCAATCAAGACTTGCTCAAAGTCTTGGTAGATATCCGAGAAGGCGGCGTCAAAGCCGGCGTTGAAGGCACGCCGACGATCTTCCTCAATGGGGAGAAGTTTGAGGCCCCTGCAGCCCGCGAAATGACTGCTGATGATGTCAGCAAGGCTATCGATGCGGCTTTGGCTAAGGCAAAATAGGGTTAGACGCCGTTGCAACAAAGCCGCCCGTCGCTGGAGTTTAGTTGCGCCAAACCTTGGCCAGCACGGGCGGCTGCTTGCTTGGCGGCCAGCCTGATTGGTCTGTCATTCTTGGGTGGAATTGCGGCAGCGACCGAAAAGCCTAAGGCGTCAGAGACCAAAGCAAAGGCGGCATCAAACCGCGCTCCGGTACCGTCACCCGTTCCAGATTGGCCATTGGGCTCCGCGCGCGCCAGGGTGATTTTGATTGAGTATGGTAGCCTTACTTGCTCGCATTGTGCAGACTTCAACAATCACGTCCTGCCAAGCCTTAAGGCCAGCCATGTGGATACAGGGCATGTCCGCTACGTGTTCCGCGCCTTTCCCACGCCGCCGATAGGATTAGCTTATCCGATGCATAGTCTGGCCCGGTGCGCCGGCCCAAAGGCCTATCACCGCGTTCTGGATGCCTTTTTTAAAAAACAAAAAATAATCTTTGAAGCTGCCCAGCAAGGTGCGGGGGCAAAAGATGCAGTCTACGCGGCCTTTAGAGAGTCTAGCGGTATGAGTGCTGCGCAAGCCGATTTGTGTTTGCGAACTCAATCCTATGCAGAAGCGGTCAACCAGCAATCAGTGCAAGGCGAAGGTTTGGGCGTGCAGGGCACGCCAACGCTCTTCATCCAGACACCAAAGGGTATCAACCTCCTGCCGCCACCCTATAATGCCGAGAGTGTCGCACGAGCTTTAGATGAAGCGATTGCAGCGCTGCCCCCTCTACCGACTGCCCAGGCAACAAAGGCGAATGTAAGGGCTAAAGCCAAGCCTAGGGCCAAAAAACCATGAGGGTGACCGATCTGCACGTGGTCGGGTTCAAGTCCTTTGTGGACCCGGTGCATCTGAAGATCGAGCCTGGCCTTACAGGCATTGTGGGACCCAATGGCTGTGGCAAATCCAACATCCTAGAATCCCTCCGGTGGGTCATGGGGGCAACCTCGGCGCGTGCCCTGCGCGGCGGTGAAATGGACGATGTGATCTTTGCAGGCACCGATAAGCGACCGGCGCGGGACATAGCTGAAGTTGTAATTAGCCTCGACAATCGTGAGGGCCGCGCCCCGGCCCCTTTTGATCAAGACCCTGTTTTGGAAGTATCGCGCAAAATCCGCCGTGCCGCAGGATCCAGCTTTAAGATCAATGGCAAAGAAGTCCGTGCGCGCGATGTCCAGCTTTTGTTCGCTGACGCCTCGACCGGAGCCAATTCACCCGCCTTAGTTCGCCAGAATCAAGTCAGCGAATTGATCAATGCTAAACCGGAGAATCGTCGTCGAATTCTAGAAGAGGCTGCGGGCATTTCCGGTCTATACACCCGCCGACACGAAGCTGAGTTGAAACTCCGCGGCGCACAAACAAACCTCGAGCGGCTCGACGATGTGATCCAAGCGATGCAGGACCAGTTGAATGGCCTGCGTCGCCAAGCTCGGCAAGCAACCAAATATCGCGCCGTTGCAGAAGAAATCCGGACACTGGAAACCTTCCTTTTTGCAAAACGCTATCGGGAAGCCCTCGCCTCACTCGCCCAAGCGCAAGACAGCCAAAGGAAGACCGAGCAAGACTTAGCCGATGCAACCATAGCCGCCAATAGGGCAGCGGCGGCGGCTGAAAACTCCGACGAAAGCCTAAGCGGACTGCGCGAAGAACAAGCAGTGGCTGAAGCCATCTTGCGCAGATTAGAAGGGCAAAGAATTGCGTGCGAGCGTGACCTACAAAGCGCGCGGGATGCCTTAACTGCGGCAGAAGCTGATCTCCAGCGCATTCGCAATGACCAAGCGCGCGAACAAAGTCTGTTTGAAGATGCAACGCAGAACCTGCATCAGGTGAGTGAAGCCCTAGGTAACCTGCCTGACCGTAGCGCTTTAGAAGGGGAGATTGAACAAGCCAGAGCCGACACAACGCGAGAAAACCAACGGCGTGAGGCTGCAGAGGCGGCTTTGACAGCTGTGATTTCGCAACGTGCGGCTGCTGTTGCCGAACGCAATGCGCAAAGCCGTGCTTTTGAAGATGCCAAAGGCCAATTGCGTCGCCGTGAGGAAGCCGTTGCCCGGATAGAAACCGAATTAGCGCGTTTGCATCAGGCCCTTCCAAATGACGATGTTCTCAATATCGCTCGCAAAGAGGCCGAGGCCATAACTGACGCAGCGACTGCAGCGGCAGAGCGTGCAGATCAAAGCGAAAAAGAAGCAGAAGAAGCGGCCACCCATGAAAGTGAAGCCCGCGAAGCCGCACGCCAAGCGCAAAATCAACTAGATCGCCTGATGTCAGAGTTGAAGGCGCTAGAGGCCATGACAAAGAAGCCTGCCGTGGGTTCGTGGGGCAAAGTCTTGGACACGATCCGCCCACAACCGGGCTATGAACGCGCAGTGGCAGCAGCCTTTGGAGATGAACTACAAGCAGCCCTTGATGCAAAGGCACCGTCTGCTTGGACCGGCCAGGATGTTCGTCGCTTTGACTGGCCGGACGGCGTCAGCCCGCTGACCTCGTTTGTGACCCAGATCCCAGCTCAATTGGAAGCGCGTCTTGCTGGCATAGGCTTGGTCGAGAGTGCCGCGTTTGAACGCCTCACCAACCTGCCAACTGGCGCGCGCTTGGTAACCCGTGAAGGCGACATGCGGCGTTGGGATGGGTTTGTTCGTCGAAGAGATGCGGTGTCTTCAGCCGCAGCAGAACTCGAACAGCGCGCGCGACTAGAAGCCTTGCAAGCACAAGTTCCTTCCGCTCAACAAACCGCGCAAGGCCTTGCCAAAGCCGCTGCCGAAGCCCGTGCAAAGGCTGATCAAAAACGTGCGCAAGCCCGCCACGCGCGCGCTGAAGCACCGCGCGCCTTTGCCGCAGTAGCAGGAGCCCGCGATCGGATCGCGCGGCTTGAAGCAGAATTTGCTCGCGCGCGAGCGAGCTTTGAGCAAGCCGAAGTCAGCGCGGTTGCAGCCAAAGAAGAGCAACACCAAGCCAAGATGTTGGTAGATGTGGCGGCTGATCTGCTGGCTGCGCTGCCGCCAGAGGCCGACACCAGCCAGCTCGATGAGGTTCAGGCCCAAGCCCAAGCAGCCCGCGCCGCAGCCAATCATGCCCAAGCGAGCTTGAACCAAATCCTGTCACGCGCCCAAGCCCGTGATAGCCAAGAAGCAAATCTAAAGCGTGATTTGGCTTCTTGGCAGCACCGTTCAAAGGCTGCCGAGACGCGCTTAGCGGAGTTGGATCAGGAAAGTGCCAAAGCGCTGGCGCGCAAACAAGCCGCCAGTGATGCACCACAGGAGATTGAAAAGCGCCAGCGCGAGCTTTTGTCGCAAGTTCCCGCCGCGCAAGCGCGCAAAGCAAAAGCTGATGACGCTATGAGCCAGACCGAAGCCAACATCCGAAATTTGCGCGACCAAGATCGCTTAGCCAGCCAAGCCCTATCTTCAGCGCGTGAAGCCCGTGCTGCCGCAACCATTCGGACAGAGGCTGCCACCGAGCGCCTGACTGAGTTGAGCGATGAGATCCGCCGCGCCCTCCAGATGGATCCCGCCGATTGTGAGAAACGAGCCCGCGCCGCCATGGGTGAGGCGTTTGACCAAACCACCATCCAAGCAACAGAGCAAAGGCTTGCTAAGCTTCTTTACGAACGCGAGGCCATCGGCGGGGTTAATTTGCGCGCCGATGAAGAAGTAACCGAGCAGGAAGCACGTCTGGCGGCCCTGGTGGCGGACAAAGACGATTTAACCTCGGCGATCGCCAAGCTGCGCGGCGGCGTCGACCAAATCAATGAAGAGGGCAAAGAACGCCTTGTTGCCGCGTTTGATACAGTCCATGGCCATTTCCGCGTTTTGTTTGAAGCCCTGTTTGATGGGGGCACAGCCGAACTGCGACTTACGGAGAGCGATGATCCATTGGGTGGCGGACTTGAGGTTTATGCGTGCCCGCCCGGGAAAAAACTGCAAAGCCTGACCTTGATGAGTGGCGGAGAACAAGCGCTGACCGCGTCTGCGTTGATCTTTGCTGTCTTCTTATCCAATCCTGCGCCAATCTGCGTGCTGGATGAAGTCGACGCGCCTTTGGACGATTCAAACGTCGATCGCTACTGCCGCTTGCTCAATGAGATGCGGCAACGGACCGAAACCCGCTTTATTGTGATCACCCACCACCCAATCACCATGGCCCGCATGGACCGCCTGTTCGGCGTCACCATGGCAGAGCGCGGTGTGTCCCAGCTGGTGAGTGTCGACCTGAGTCGTGCAGAGGCTTTGATCTCAGCCGAATAGGTCGACCGCGCGCGTCGCGGCCTCAATCGATTGCACAACAATCATGCACGGCCGTCACTAATTTGTGACTGTTCTGCAACAAGTTTGACTCAAAGTCGCTCTTAGCGTGACTCACGTGCGAAATTTTGGACATTTGGATGATCACCGCCTTGTCATAACATTTTTGTGAGATATCGACGAAAGGTCAGTGTTTTTACAAAACTGACTTCGAGAAGTCACAATTAAGGATAAAACATCCATGAACAAAACGACGAAACTGAGCGGCGCAAGTCTGTTGGCCCTGTCGGTCGCATCCGCGCTGATCGTAGCGGCTCCCCAATTCGCCCTCGCCCAAGCAGCACCAGCTGCTGCAGATGCGCCTGCCGAAGAAGTGATCATCGTGACTGGCAGCCGTCGCGCAGTCCGGTCCACTGCTGACACGCCCGCCCCAGTCGACATCATTAGCGGGGCTGAAATTGCGGCCCAAGGCGATACCGACGTTGCCAACATGATCCGCAACGTTGTTCCTTCGTTCAACGTCAATACTCAGTCGATCAGCGATGCTGCCTCGATCGTTCGGCCAGCCAACCTTCGCGGTTTGGCTCCAGATCACACATTGGTCTTGATCAATGGCAAGCGTCGCCATCGTTCGGCAGTTGTGGCCTTCCTCGGCGGCGGTATTTCTGATGGTGCCCAAGGGCCCGACATTTCGATTTTCCCAACAATCGGATTGAAGCAAGTTCAAGTTCTGCGCGATGGCGCGGCGGCTCAATACGGTTCTGATGCAGTCGCTGGTGTGATGAATTTCCGCCTGCGCGATGACACGGACTCCTTCGAAGTCGAAGCCAAATATGGCCAATTCTACGAGGGCGACGGCACAACTTATCAAATCGCCGGTAATTTCGGCGTCGCTCTGACCGAGGCAGGCTTTGCAAACTTAACGCTTGAATATCGTGAAGCCGGTGAAACCAGTCGCTCGGTTCAACGTGGAGATGCAGCTGCGCTGCGCGCAGCTGGCAACACAAACGTGCCTGCGACGCCTGTTCAGACTTGGGGTTCTCCTGAAATCAAGAGTGAGTTTAAGGCATTCTTGAATGCTGGTATCGATGCTGGGGAAGACCGCTCCTTCTATGCGTTTGGTAACTATGGGAAGAAAGAAACCGATGGCGGTTTCTATTATCGTAACCCAAATACCCGTGCTGGTGTCTATTCAAACAATGGTGGGACGACTTGGCTGGTAGGCGACCTCACCCCGGGCACGACGCCTTGTGCGGCCGTTGCGCCAAGCGCTGCAGGGCTTGCAGCCTTGAGAGCCGATCCAAACTGCTTCGCCTTTGTGGAATTGTTCCCCGGCGGCTTTACACCTCGCTTTGGCGGGGAGTTGACTGACCTTGCCGGTTACCTCGGCACGAAGGGGAAGATAAAGGGCATCGATTATGATATCAGCTTCGGCGTTGGCATGAGCGATGTCGACTTCAATATTCGTAACACGATCAACCCTTCCTTGGGTCCCAATACGCCAACCAGCTTCCGCCCAGGTGGTCAGACTCAATTGGAGAAGACCTTCAACGTGGATCTGACGTATGCGATGCCCGTGGCATCATTCGCCTCACCTTTGAACATTGCCGGTGGCTTTGAATGGCGCAATGAATCCTTCGAGTTAAAGGCGGGTGATCAGGCATCGTGGGAGCGCGGTCCATTGGCTGACCAAGGCTTTGGTTTAGGTTCCAACGGTTTCCAAGGCTTCAACCCATCCACGGCTGGAAAATGGAATCGTTCCAACGTTGCGGTCTATGTCGATCTTGAAGCGGACGTAACCGAAATGGTGACCCTGGGTGCAGCGGTGCGCAGCGAAGACTTTGAAGACTTTGGCACCACCACCAATTATAAATTGTCGGGTCTGGTGCATGCCAACGATGCTTTGACACTCCGCTCAACCTATTCAACTGGATTCCGCGCGCCAACGCCGGGTCAGTCCAACATCATCAACACCACGACTTCGCTCGTTAGCTCCGGTGGCGTTCAAAGCCTTCAGAACACCGGCACAATCCCACCGACTTCGGTACTGGGAAAATTGCTGGGTGGTAAACCTCTGAAGCCTGAAACTTCGAAGAACTTCTCGATCGGTGCTGGTCTTGGACTGGGCAGATTCAAAGCGACGTTGGACTTCTTCAATATCAAAATGGAAGACCGGATTAGGTTGGCCGCACCGACCGGTTCGCTAACTTCTGCGCAGCTCGCTGCGTTGACGCCCGCCGAGCTCGCCGCAATCCGGGCTTTAGGAGGGGATACACCCGACTTCACCGCCTTCAAATACTACGTCAATGGCGTGGATACCACCACCCAAGGCGTCGACTTTGTGGCTTCTTATCCATTGGATCTTTTCGGCGGCAAGACCAATTTGTCGTTTGCGGCCAACTGGACCGAGACAGACGTGACGCGCGGTGAAAAGCTGGTTGGCTTGGAATCTGATGGCAATGCTGGCTTGCGACAAATGGAAGAAGGCTTGCCCAAATTCCGCGGCAATATTGGCCTCAGCCATTCAATCGGTAAGTGGAACTTCAATGGCCGTCTGAACTATTTCGGCGAGTTCTATGAAGCCCATGCGGATGCCTTCGATCTGCCGATCGATGGCGACGCGCAGGTAACCTTGGATGCTGAAGTCACTTATGCCTTGACCGATGCCATCGCGTTAACCGTAGGCGCTGAAAATCTGACGGACAGCTATCCAACCAAAAACCCATATGCGACCGTTCTCGGGGCCCAATATGCAACCACTGCACCTGGTGGCTTTAATGGCGGCTTCTACTATCTGAAGCTGAGCTACAAGCGCTAATCGCAGATTTGGTTAGCAACAATCTGGGCTCGGCAGGTTTCTGCCGGGCCCTCTTTTTTGTTGCCCGCCGGAGCGTGAGCTTCGAGCGGGGACCTCAGGGGACTTTGCGGATCAAGGTCAGGGACTCGGCTTCGCCGTCCGGGATGACACCGCCTTTTGAATAGTAGCAACACGATTAGCCCCGCGAGGAAAAACCTCCGGGGGTTTGGCTTTTGCCCTTGGGATAAGGGCAGGAGGGCCGGGGCGCGTGGTCCGCGCCAAAGAGAGTGGGCCAGATTAACGGACTGGCCCGGAATAC
>JAIXQA010000053.1 GCA_027485915.1 Alphaproteobacteria bacterium
CATAATCCGCGTACATCACTATCGGCATAACGCTTCTCCAACGCTTCCGGCGGTTGCACGGAATCGATGAAGCGTTTGCTGAGCTTGACCCTGTCTTCCATGGTGATGCTCCTCTGATTTTTGGAACGCAAAATGCGGGCCAAAGTCACTCGAATGCTCGTTTTCGCGGTACCACCGCGGTACCAAATGCGGGTAATTCGAGGGTATCAGTAGGAAAATCATTTTGACTTGTCGAGCGATTTATTGATTTAAATCAACCAGTTGGAAGACCCGTAAAATAGTCCGAAAACGGACTAAGGGGCGATGGCATTCAAGAGGTCAGGGGTTCGACTCCCCTTGGCTCCACCATTAAAAAGCACGACTATGCATGCTAGGGAGTCTCTCGTACCCCGTAGCTTTGGCGCGCCCCTATGCGAGCATAACAAACTGCTTTTAAGGTAAAGCCAGTGCCAATCCCGCTGACATCGGGGAAATGCTGGTTAATGGATTGCTGCTTCAAGCTCCGAATGAGAAAATTCTCCGATTAGAAAGATGGTGACTTGGGGTTGCCTCCTACTTATCGCTCCAATATGCTTTTGGCATGAAAAACTTCAGGCTTGCAGCCTTTTCGCGCGCCGTTTCGCTATCTGCCATTTTGATAATGGGAGCCACGGCAATTGTCTTTGCCGTAGTCTTGAATGCATCCATAACGTCAAAAAGCTACTCGCTTGGTGTTTGCGATCTGCTTTCTGGGCAAGCCCGCAATCTATGTCGCCAAGCACAAAGAGAGGCTGAAAGGCAAAAGCGGGAAACGGAACGGCAGTCCAATCAAGAAACACAGCGTCGAGAGCCGGCGACGCAACCGACTCCTCAGCCAACGGATACAAAGCGAACACCATCGCGTGGTGATCTTCAAAGAGCCCGCGAGGCTGCGGCTCCGCCGCCTCCAGGTTCCTATAGAGCGCGGAAGCAAGCTCAATTGGAGCGAGAGGCTCGGGCGGTTCCTGAAAGCTGCCCAGAGGACTACATACTCAATAACGACCGCCCATTAAATACGTCTTTTGAGCGCCTTTGCAGAGAGATTTGGCAGCGCCGAAAACTTGCAGATTATGCTACTTTTCGGATGGAAGCGTTTGAGAAGGCTTGCAATGAGGGAGATTTAGCTTCGTGTTACCAACGTGCTTTATCGTTGGATACTGATACCTGGCAGAGTCTGAAAGAGGACAAAACGTACGTTCGCGGGCTTTACCAAAAAGTTTGTGATTCAAGAGGCGCGGGATTTGCGTGCGTCCGAGTGGCGAGAATGTTTGAACTGGGAAACGGTGTCCCACGCGATATGGTTCGCGCTGACAAGTTGTATGTTCAAGCGTGCGAAGATGGCAATTCTCATGCTTGTTATTGGACCAAGAACGTCAACAGAAGGCTCTTCGGTGAAGGTGCCCCACCTATTACTGTTGACACTGCAACTTTGGCAGCAATGAGTGATAACGTAGACTTGTACTTGTTGGGCCAGGGCAAGGAGATGGTCAAAGGCACATTTGAATTGCAATCCGTTATTCCCTTCACATCAACCGAGAGCGATTCCAGCAATCGATACTATTTGGTAAGCGTGCGAGCGAAGCAGTTGTGGGATAAAAGTGTTGTGTCGGATATATTCACCCTGAGGCAGAGGGGTGCCTTAGATTATTGCGTATCTCGCGCGCGCTACATCGACCATGAAAACTGCGAACTCAGTTATCCGTCGCGAGAGATTGCCATTGCCTACGGCAAGATCGAAATGAGACAATATCTTGGCGAAAAAGAGCGTGCTTTAGCAAAAAAAGCAGCCGAGGATCGGCGAGAAACAGGCAATGAGCTTAATCAAGCCGATAAGGCTTGCCTAAAGGAAGTGACTGAGACCACATCGCGGCGGGAAGCACAGGTCACGGATTCAGCGCGGGATGAACAATTTAAGACCGTTTACGACAGTCAACTATTCATAAAGAATGTATGCAATCGCCGAATTGAGTTCATTACCTCGTGTCTCGGCGTATCTTATGGCAAAACCTCAATTGCTCCAGGAGGGCGAGAGCCACTTGGGACCAATGCTTGTTATAGAGTATATCCTTGATGTGTCGTGCTCCCTTGAGTTCGGACCGGCGTCATTTAGAGTTATCTCGTGATCTGCCCCTGAGCTTGTCTGGCACCCGAAGATACTGTCGTTTTGTACCTCGAACGTACGCCACAAGAGCGGTCGGCTAAGGCCTTTGTAAAAATTGTAATTTAGCCTCATCCTAATTGGTTCCACACGACTTAGGATGAGACTAAATTACTTGGTAACCCATAAACCAACTTTACCACTTAGGTGCTGGCTGGATGCAACTACTATTGGTTATCATCAGGCATTCGATTGTCAGGAACGTCAGACGATTGAACAGGATTGTGCGCCGCCTTTGCCGATGCGATCGCCTTATTGGTGGCCTGTTTGTCCGCCGCGCTAAAGGCGAAAGGTGCTTCGATGCGTACGGGCTTTATCCCCTTTAATGGTTGCCCCAATCGCCAACCCTGCGCAATTTGGGTGCGGGCCTTGAGTTGTTCCATTGCAGCAGCAGCCCGGGCATCCCTCGCAGCATCGCGTGCGGCTTCTTTAGCCTTAATGATTGCCCATTTCCGTTGGATATCGCGCACTGCATCACGCAATTGAACTTCATACAGAGGCTTAAAGATTTCCTGGTGACCACGTCGATTGGGATGGACGATACCGTACACGTCGGCCTGCTCCCACAATGAATCCCCCAGATTGTTAAAGAATGGTCTGTCTCTGTTGCAAAGGCCATTTCTCCGTGACTCGGCCATGGCTCCGCCAACATAACTGAACTTTGGAAGATCAGCGATTGTGTTCTGTATTGCGTTGTTGAGCGGTACGAGGAAGGCTGAGTGAACCGCCCTGTGTTCGGCGTCACAAAACTGTCCCTGAGCATCGCGTGTCGGATCAGGATACTCTGACACTAGAACGCGGTCATAGGTGAAATTTTCCTCGAATGCATTATGCAGATTTCGGTAAAGCTGAGGAACGTTGTAGTTGATCGTTGAGATCAAGTTATTGTACTCGGGAGTATCTGCTCTAAACTCCCATGGCTGAACGAAGTATTTTTCCACAAAATATCCGAAATTTACGTCATTCCCGCCGCCTGAAACCATTGCAATATTAAGCTCGGCATAGCCATTTTCACCCATCCAGTCGCGTACTGCGGCTAGTTGTGGCTTTACAACCCGCTGCAAATCCTCGGGCTCTCCGAACCAAGTCGGCTTCTTTTGAGATAACATGATACCTTCATTCACTTTTGCCCCCGAGCAGGCGACATTCTTGAAGGCTATTGCAATCTCACGAAACTCTCGCTTGATCGTTTTTACAGCTCGGGCTTGTCCAGAATTGCTGCTGCGGTGACAGAGATCATTGTCCCAGTCGACCCCATGTTCGTAAGGGGCCCCTTCCCCGCTGGCGTAACTGTCTCCCAAATTGGCGATGGTCAGCTTGTCGGGCATCGTGAAGGTAACAAGCGGCGAAGTTGAGAGCTGCGAGCCGCGCTTCTTGATCAATTTGTAATGGACGGTCCGCCCTGAACTGATTTTGACTGCATTGGTGTCCGTCAAATTAGGTCGCTCGTGATCAGAATGAGGGAAGATGAACGTACCGCTGGCGACGCCTTCACTATTTACTGTGTCGAGTTGGATGCGTCCGCGCGGGGCTGGCCCGCTGAGTGTTGCTGCCGCAATCGTAGTGCGGTCCTCACCATAGATGACCCAGACTTCTGTGTTGCTGTTGGTCTCACTCCCGATCAGCTGGACCGAGACCTTCATGCTTCGGTCGCCCGGACCAAAGGGCGAATTATCATAAGACACAAACTCACTTTGCGCTGGCTGCGCATAAACAAGGAGGGGGCTAAGAGTGAGCAGTGGCGTGGCGCAACATAGCATTGCAATCGTCATACGTCGTTTCATAATTAAGTTCCTTTTGGTGCAGGCCTGAATGTGGGTGGTCAGAGTTCAGCCGAGGACAATTGGTGGGACCAACTGGGCGGGAACGCCGCCGGCTGTGGCGTACATGACGGCAGCGAGCGCTAGCGTGGGGTGGGTAATGCAAACCTCTCCATCCGCAAAAACGTTCGGAAGTCCGGGAAGCTGCGAAGTTAAAGAGAGAACACCCAACTGGGCTGAAATGGCGCTGGCGTAGAATAAGGCCATGATTATGAAGCAGAGGATTGCAAGCAGGGCTGCTATAACGCCCGGCGATAGGGCAAGAGCCGCTCCAGCGAGTGCAGGGGCCGCGACTACGCCCAACGGTCCAGCTGCAGCTGCAAATTGCGGGCTGAGTGCGGCTAGCGCCGCAAGTGCGCCGCCCCAAGCTGCTGAAGCTTCGCCAACCAAATTCTGCGCCGCTAAACGGCGTGCGCAGGATGCGGAGATGCACACTGTCGCACCAAATGGGATACCGATACCTTGGATGAACGGCAAGGGGACGGTGTTTACGGTCCATTTGCCTTCGACCAAGCATCTGCCGAATGGCCCGAGGAAGGCAAACATATCTGCGCTAAATTCCTCGATGAACTTGAGCGCCTTGGTCACATCCTCAGCAACTGCCTTCAATTCCTTCATCGGCAGATCGGGCAGCCTAACGTCAGGCAGATTCCAGTTGTTTGGAAGGAGGTATTCTAGTGGCTTGGCACAAGTTGTTACCTCGCGGACCACTTCCTCGACCACTTCAGTTACGATCGTCAGAACACCAACAACGACATCAACGAACCCTTTCGCGGTGCAATATGCTGCAGCACAAACTTGACCTGCTTGCAGGTTCAGGCCTGCAGCAAACCCGCAAGCACCTGATTTCATGGCTTCGTCGAAGCATTCCGCATAGCGCTCGGCGGCGGTCTGAATAAGATCCACCGATCGCTCGACAAACGTTGTTACTGACTCAGTAACGGTAGTGGTTGTGCAGTTCACCGCGGTGCCTAAATCTTCGACAACTCTAAAAAAGCTGGCTGCAACTTCTTTGGCTGGAGAGGCTTTTACTGCTGTCGCCACCGCTGCAAAGGATGTTGCCATGGCCGATCGCATCTGCATCGCAGCCTGCATCGCCCTGCGGTCAGCCTTCAGCGCACCCTTAAGAGCTGCGACACCTGCCTTGTCCCATTTGATCATCTTGGACTTGCCGATCGTGATCCCATCTGGGCTTAGGAGGATCTCGCCGTTGGACCCTTTGAACAAAACGACCAGCTTGCGGCCCGTATAATCGAAAACGCCTGCTTTGTTGGCAGTTTCAATATAATAGGGCGTCAGTCCTTCTTGGAGCTTGGTTGCGCGCACCTCACCCCAAGGACCGATCATTCCAAAGCCGCCAGCGGTTGGCTTGAAAAATTGACTGGGGGGCCTGACAGTATATCTGGCTGCCCCCTGAATGAAAGCATGCACTGGCCCAGACGGTGTCACGCTAGACAGTCCTATCGAGGTGCCAGCCCACAGGATGGCGCGGCGATTGGGATTGAAAGAGGTCATTACAATATCCTTTCTTTGCTACAGAAGACGGAGTAACCTTCGGTTTAATTCCGCAAAAATTTTTGAGTTGCAGTGCCGGCGCGGAGCATCTGTTGTGCAAAGTTGCCCAAGTCGAACCTAAGGGGTTCTGTAACTTTAGCGCGAAATTTGATCTCTTCCTTAGCTGACACTACATTGCTTGTGATTGCATGTGTGGCTTGGGAGATATCTGCCAAACCAACGACTATCAGCATACAGCAGAGGTTGTGAGGGTCACTTCACCAGATGGGTTAGCCTGATGGCCGTATTGCGCAGCTTAAGGACTAGCCAATTGGCCGTACCATGGCTCTTTAGAGCTTCAATTCAAAACTGAAGCGAGACCAAGTGCTGCCAATGGCCTAGAACGCCCAATGCAAAAGCTGCGGTATGCGGGCGGGCCAGGCTTTTATTCTCATGATACGGAGCATTGCCACTTACCTTCATTCATGTTTTGCCGACCGACATCGAGCCACGCCTTCGCACGGGAAATGAATGAGCTCCATTGTGTAATTGGACCTTGAACGGTACTTGGCAGAGCAACTCTCATTGGGGCATTTGTCAAAATGACGTAGAGTTTGACCCCAGGTTACACTTTGAGCTGCCCCAGCCAAACTTCAATCAGCGAAATGAAGCCAACAGCCGATGCCGTCAGCCTCACCGCAAAACTGTTCAAGGAAGCCTAACGACTTTTAAAAGCCTATCGGTTCTTTAATCAATGCTTGCTTCTGCCGCGATCCTTCTGCAATATCGAAATTAATTGTACATTTGATTTATAAGGACGATGACGTGGAAGTGCTCGTGTGTGATGATCATCCGATTGTAGCTTCGGCTGTAGGTATGACCATTGAGACCGCATTTGATGCTGTCGTGCATCTTGCTTCGAATTATTGCGAGGCTAAAAGGATCGTTGCGGATCGACCTGAGATTAGCCTGTGCCTGTTGGATATTCGGGTCCCAGGCGAGGATACTTGGACGGAAGTTCAAGCGCTGAAGCAGCAATTACCAAGCGCGAAATTCATTCTATTCTCGGGCTCAGAGCTTGACTCAGATCTGATGCTTGCAATTGATTTAGGACTTCATGGTTTCTTGCCAAAATCTTCGACGACTGAAGTCGTGGTGGCAGCCCTAAGCTTAGTGCTTGCAGGTGGAACCTATTTGCCGATGCGGGTTGGCCAACTTGCCGTCGGCAATGGTCAACCAGCCGAAATTGCCCCTCCCCGACATAGCGAAGAGCGCAAGGCAGCTGCAGTTCCATTTTATGGCAAGTTGACCGATCGCCAGGCAAACATCCTAAGGCAATTGGCCGAAGGTCGTTCGAACAAAGAAATTGCGCGTCAGTTCTTTATTTCGCCAGCCACGGTTAAAGCCCATGTTGCAAACATCATAGCGTTACTAGGGGCTGCCAATCGAACCGAGGCTGCTGCTCGCGCTCGCAGCCTCGGTCTCATAGCTGATTAAGTTTCGGATTGTCCTTCAGCATATCAAGCTGAGTGAGTTTATCTAGACCGCTGTGGGGCAAGCAGTTCTGAAATGACTTCCGACACTGCCCGACTTGGATCATAGAATGGTGGAGCCACATCCGTCTTGGACATGCGGGTGAACGCGCGTCCGTGTGCCAGCTGTGCTTCAGCGACCTTTGCGTCACTTTGGGGATCAATGACTTGAGTCCAAAACTTGGTAAGTCTTTCGACCGCTTCAGGGCGTGCCCAGGGTCGACCCTGCACAGTTGTAGTTGGGCTCGGGGTAACAAGAACTAAGACCGCATCGCGCCGTTGGAGCTTATTGCGTTCATTGAAAGCATTGCCGACAACCGGTAAGTCGCCAAGCAACAAAGCTTTAGAATTTGTCTTGTCATCCACACTCTCGGTCAAACCCGACAATAAGAGCGTTTCGCCAAATTTAATCTCAGCCGTCGCCACCACTTTCTGCCTAAAAGTAGTCAATGCCTCACTGAAAGTTCCTGCCGGATCTGAAGTCAGAAAGCTGCGTCCAGTTTCGATCCTAACCTTTGTACCGGTAGCCGTTATTTCTATGGGCGTCACCTTCATTTCAATGCCAATATCAATTTGCTCAAGGGAGCCACTATTGATGCCGCCGACAGCGACCTTCAAAGTCCGGCCAATAAAGAATTCACTTTGCTCGCCTTTGTAAGCGGTCAATTGCGGGCGGGCCACCACGGAATAGGTCTGACCACCACGGCTGAACACATTCAAATTATAGTTGAGCTGGGGGACTGTGATCGATTCCGTAATGACCCGTTGATAACTCGTTTCCCCATCACGGTCCGAATTGACCGATACATTGCTTGTGCCACCATATTGGAGGCGCAGGCCATCCAGCAGGTTCAGCCCTGTGCGTGCGCGCATGGTATTCTGAGATAGGATGATGGCCACATCCACCGAGACCTGATCACTGACGGGAATCGGGCCAATGGCTTGGACATTACCCTCTGAAAGTGGCGCATCTAAAGGTGCTGTCTTGAGGAGATCATCCACCCGCGCGCGAACGACGTCACCTTCCTGTGGGGACAGCGAGGTCAAGGTCGCGAGGTGGCGTTGCGCAGCCTCTTGATCACCAGAAGCGGCATTTGCCAAAGCAGCGACTTTTAGGATTGAAACATCGGACTGCTTTGATAAGGCCACCGCTCTCTCGGCGGCGACTCTTGCCAGCCCTAAGTCACCGCTCATATAGGCCGACGTCGCAACTGCAGATACAAGCTTCACATCACTTGGTCGAAGCAAAAGTGCGCGCGAAAAATGTGACAAGGCTTCGCCATAGCGACCGCGGTCGAACGCGGCTCGCCCGGCCAAAGCAGATGGCCAGTATTGTCCTTTCTCCGCACGTACTGCAAGATCATAGCCGGCGAGAGCCATATCCATGGCTTCAGGTCGGCTATCAGCCGACATATGGTAGGATAAGGCCAATAAAGTTTGAGCGGTTGCGTCCTGAGGATGGCGCGAAACAACTTCAGCAAACGAGGTAGCAGCGGCCAAGCTATCGCCTTTTCGTAAAGCCTGTGAGCCATTGTCGAATAAAGTTGAAACCGGAAGGCTCGCCAGCCTTGCTTGGACATCGTTTTCACGAGCATACACAGGCGCTATTGCTGAGGTAGCTACAACAGTCGAAATCAATAAAACTTGCATTCTCATGAGGCACTCTTCTCTTTCTTCGGGGTTGACGATTTTGTCTGCTTTCTGGACGGTACGGGCAGGCAGCGATCTGCATTGCCGACAACATCAATTTGGTAGACCAGCTCACTGCGCGAACATTGGGTCGGCATGAGACCAACCGCCAAAGGACGTCCACTTTTGTGAAGTGTGGGTGCGCACACATCCCGGTTGGCCCTAACGAGCAAGCGATCATGGGTCATGGCACTACAAACCGGCAGTGAGCCTTCTTCCGCGCTTGGCGGCGGTGGTGCGGCGCTCGAAAAAAAAGCGAAATAGATTAGCCACACGAATAACATCGGGAACCTTGGCCTCATAAATGAGCGACTTGGTCTAATCCGACTGCAAGGACATCAGCATCGCCCATTTGACCTAGCCAAATGGCCTTGGCAGTTGCTTGCTGGTTGAAGAATGTAGAAAGATACACGCGGGGAGCGCGTATCATGACCGAACAAAAGCGACTGGCGACCGAATATCAAAGAATTCGCGCTTCTGAATCACGAATTGAATTTGCCCTAGCTGGGATCATGACGTTCTTGATCGCGGGAACGATGGTCTACATTCATATTCTATTTGAACCCATAGCGCCCCGCTTGAATCTTATGCTGTGGACAGGGTTTATGGGCTTTGTCACAGTCGTGATGACAATCGTGCCCTTAACGATTGTCATCCGCAAACCAGACGACGTTGAGGTCGCAACCGTTTGGGCACCTGTTGGGAAAGTTATTGCGTTGCTTTTCGACCTAGCCGTTGCTTCTGCGGTTTGGTTACTTTTGCCCTATGCGAATGAGCAATTACAATTGCTCATGGTAATCTTCTTTTGTGCCACGATAAGCGGCCAAGTCATTTCAACCGCCGAGTCTATCGACAATATTTCCTTTGGTGTTGTCGCCATTTTTGGATCGACGGCTGTTTTCTTTCTTCAATCAGATTCCATTTACGCCATCTCAGTTGCCGCATTTCTTGTCGCATTTGGCGTGCTGATGATTGGCGTGGCGCTCGTTCTAAAATTTGCGGTACGCAGTGCGATCAAATCGAAAATGAAGGCTGAAGATATCTCAGCGGAGCTCGCCGCTGCACTCGAAAAGGCCCAGCGTGCCTATGATGAACGTACCACCTTTATTGCCGCCGCAAGTCATGATCTCAGGCAGCCCATTCAAGCTGCCATGCTGTTTTTCCAACAATTGCTGCTTCAACCGAAGGAATCGGTTCGTGTTCGCGCCGAGCAAGGCATGCGTAATGCTTTCCAAGAGGCTAATGCACTCCTTGACCGAATGCTAGAACATCTTCGACTGGAAAGCGGGACGATGCAGGCGTCTCTTGCCGCCGTCGAACTGGCACCCCTAATCAAAACCCTTGTTGGAGAACACGAAGTGCTCGCCCGAAAAGCCGGCGTACGCCTGCGGGCATTCCCGGGCAAACATTGGGTGACTGCCGACCCCCATCTGCTGACCCGGATCTTGAGAAATCTCGTTCATAACGCGATCACCCATGCACGCGGCACAAGGGTTAGTTTGTTCACACGCCGGGTTGGTAACCGACTCCATCTTTTTGTGGTCGATGATGGCGTTGGCCTAAAAGATGCAACAACAAGTTACTTTGAACCCTATGTGCAAGGTGCTTTTGCGCGTGGCGCAGGGCAAGGCATGGGACTCGGCCTAACGATTTCGCGGGCTATGGCTCGCCTCATGAACTGCAATCTCGAAGTCGATGCACGCTGGCAAATTGGTGCAGCCCTCTTTGTCGATCTACCCTTATATACAGGCAGTCGTCCTGCCACACCTGACTTTGTCAAGCCCGGCGTCGGGCGGGAGGCTTTAGCTCCATTGCGAATTGTGGTTGTTGATGATGACGAAGGTGCGCGTATTGCTCTAGCCAATCTCCTAAGCTTGATCGCGCGAGATGTCCGTGCAGTTGGAAGTCTCGCTGAACTTGAACAGCTTGAAGACTTCACCGCAGACTTGGTTGTTTCAGATTGGCATCTCGATAATGCAAATCGCGGGGACGCTGCTGTGGCCATCGCGCAAAGAAAGTGGCCGTCCTGTGCCGCAATTCTGATAACAGGCGATGGATCTCTTGAAACGCTTCAAGCGATGTCAGCCTCGTCGGTACCTATGTTGTGGAAGCCAACGGACATTGATGCGCTTGGAGCAACCGCAAGCCAAGCTTTATCAGCAAAGGCAGGCGAGATTGCTTAGCCAGTTGGCCGACATAGGTCTGGCTAGGTTCCATCAACGCCAGTGCGATTTCTGAAGGCTGCACCCACTATCATCATGCTACCAAAGGCGATTGGTGAAGCCGGCCGCCATAGCAAGCGACATGCGCAATTCTTATGCATGCGCCAGAAGTTATAGAAAACAAAATCAAGCGCCAAAGCCTTAATAAGATTGTCCAGCTTCTTTGAGAGAGCATGTGTCGGGCGAGCGAAACGACTCATGCTCCCAAGCATGGGCAAGTTCTGACGCTCTCGATGACTGGTGCCGAAATGCTTATTGTCAGGCCCGCAAGCAAATGCGACTTCAACGGCTTCAAGTTATGTCTTATGTCCGTCTGCAATAAGTTGAATCCGATTGGAAAAGTGCGCGCGCAGATCGTCCATCAGAACCATAGTGCTTTGGCCAGAACGTTCTCTAACAACGAACGAAACCATCAGCTTTGCATCGGCGTCGATTGCCGTCCAAGTCCAAATGTCGCCAGCACCTGCCTGAGCGGCCTTAGCGGTCGCCAAGTTCTTTTGCTTAGCAAGGCAGAACTTCCAAACTTCATCGCACTGAATGCGTAACACTTTCTGGTTCGAAACAGTTGCTTGGTGAAGGACCATGCAAGCCTTGCCTGCTCCAACCAACATCCTATGAGAACTTAGTTGACTGGCACCTTTGGTGATGATTGATTATGTCAATTTCTTGATTTTTTTCGGAGCTTGCCGTGAGTCATATGAGGTTAGAGCGTGTTTTGAAGGACTTTTCATTCGGCGACATCCAAAGTGGCGACCTTTCGTTTAGATCGCCTGAGCGCTCAATGAGGCATAATTCTATCTTCCCGGTTATGGCCGAACGCGTCGTTGCCGATCTGAGCCTTAATCGAAGTGATAAGTTTCTTACGCGTGACGGCGTGGTCCTCCCACGGTCACGAGGGCGAGCCACAACAGGCAATCAGAGTGACTTTGATTGGGCGGCAAACGTAGCCCCTGTTGCTGAGCCAATTTTTGCTGGCGGTTGCTCTTGTTCTTATTGTGGCTTTGCCGGTGGTAAATCCTCAACAACACAAGAGCGCTGGCTGTCTGCCGGTACTGGAACCAGTCAGGACAATACAAGTCAAAGCGTCCCATTGTCCGGATTTTTGCCGATTGACGGTTTATTGATTGGGGAGAAATGGACAGGTCAAACCATTACGTTTTCTTTTCCGACGTCGGCGACGGCTTACACGACATCTAATCCTAACTACCCAACCAATTACCTAAACAACTTCAAGCCATTTTCACCCGCGTATCAAGCTCATACGCGAATGTTGCTCAGCGAAATATCCTCTTTCACCGCCTTAACTTTTGTCGAGGGAACCGAAGTAAATGCCACTTTAAGGTGGGGGCGGTTCGACGACCCCTCTAATCTAGCCTACGCTTTTTATCCCTCGCGTGACGTCGCTCAGGGAGGTGATCAGTGGTTTGCAAACAATTCCAATCCAGACCCTCTCGTGGGAGAGGGTGTGTCGCACGTCATACGACATGAACTCGGCCATGCCCTCGGCTTGTCGCATCCTCATGATGGCTTGGTGGTCATGCCGCTAGCCTTGGACTCGATTGAGTATAGCGTTATGTCCTATCGGCAAGCAACGACCCAAATAGATGGCGACTTTAGCGGTGATTATTATCAGAAAGAACAAAGTTTTATGCTGCTAGACTTGGCTGCTTTGCAGTACATGTATGGCGCTAACTTTAATTTCAACAATACTGATACAGTCTACCAGTTTTCCGCTTCAACTGGTGAAATGACAGTGAATGGGGCTGGAACCGGCGCGCCTGCAATGAGACCGGGATCAACTCGGGCGACGGTATTTCGTACCATTTGGGACGGCGGCGGCACTGACACCTACGATTTCTCAAATTTCTCCGGTGACCAGTCGATAAATTTGACCCCTGGTACTTGGTCGACTTTTTCTGCCAACTTGCTTTCGACGAGGCTGCTTCGAAAAGTTAACAACGCACCCGGCCCAGCAGTGTTTGCACCTGGCAACATCGCAAGTGCCTATCAATACGCTGGGGATGTCCGTTCGTTGATCGAAAATGCGCGAGGTGGGGCAGGAAACGATAAGATTGTCGGAAATGCCGCGATCAATCAGCTATTAGGTAATGGCGGTACCGACACACTTGATGGCGGGTTGGGTGCCGATATCCTGAATGGCGGGGATGGTTTTGATTTCGCGTCTTACGAAAACGCCACCACCGGTCTCACGCTGTTTATGGGCGGTGGGACCTTTAATAGCGGTGAGGCCAAAGGAGATGTGCATACGTCTATTGAGGGCCTGATTGGCTCTGCCTTTGACGATATAATCGGTGGCCTAGCTGATAATAATGAGCTACGCGGCCTGGAAGGCAGCGACTTCATCTATGGCCGGGCTGGCGTGGACACATTGCTGGGCGGGAATGGGAATGATGTGCTGGATGGCGGGGTTGATGGCGATGTGTTGCGCGGCGAGGCTGGCATAGACGTCGCC
>JAIXQA010000011.1 GCA_027485915.1 Alphaproteobacteria bacterium
AGCGCGAGGTCGCTTACATAGGGATTGGTTTTGCGTTCCCAGCCGAAATTGCCAATCTCGCCATGGCCCGGCACAAAGTGGATATCATCCCCGTAAGGCCAAAGCTTGCCAGTGATGGAGGCAACCAGATCGTCAAAATTGCCTTTGGGAAAGTCGGTGCGACCGATCGAGCCCTTGAACAACAGATCGCCGACAAAGGCGAGCTTGGCGTCCTTATTGATGATGGCCACATGGCCGGGCGTGTGACCGGGGCAATGGACAACATCAAATTGATGGCCGGCGAGCTCGAGCTTATCGCCTTCTTTGAGATAGCGGGTCGGCACACAATTTTCATAGCCCGAGGTCTGGCCATATTTAGCCCATTGCGCCACGATATCATCCAGCAGCCATTGGTCGTCCTCATGCGGGCCAATGATGTCGACGCCCAACGTGCGCGACAATTCCTGCGCACCACCTGCATGGTCCAAGTGGCCATGGGTCAACCAGATTGCGACCACCTTCACCCCCAAATGCTTCACCGCGCCCAATAGACGCGGCACCTCGCCACCTGGATCGACAAACACCGCCTCTTTCGTGGCCTGCGACCACAGAAGCGTTGTGTTCTGCTGAAACGGGGTAACGGGGATGATGGAGGCTTGCAGGTCAGATGGATTGGGCATGGGGGGGGTTATCGAGAATTTTTTATAACTAGGCAACCGGGGTAGGTTTTGTCATTTAGACGTCACATAAAACTGCTGTTCTTGGTGCATTGAGATGGAGAATATAGCGAATGGCTTTTACCTTTGCACTCTGGAATGTAGAGCACTTCAAAGATAATCCTGGCCGTATGAAAATTGTTGCCGATGAACTGAAGGCTGCACATCCGTCAGGAAAAGAGATCGATGTTTTTGGAATCTTGGAAGTTGAAGCGCTCAATATCGTTGAATTGATTACAGATCATTTCCCCAATTATGATTTCCACTTGACCGATGGCCCGCAGGTTCAAGAAATCCTGATCGGCGTGAAGCGAGGGCGGTTTTCGCAAAAAGTGTTTACGCAGAAGCGCGAATTCAAAGTTGGAAACGAGTTTTTGCGACCTGGCCACCTTGTCGCCCTACGCGAAATGTCGAACGATAAATGGACGCAACTCCTGTTCCTCCACACCGATTCTGGTGTGGATGCGAGTGGGTTTGGTAATCGATTCAAAATGTTCCAAAGCGTCGCAAAAATGCGAAAGGCACTAGCTAAGCAAGCTCAAGATCTAGACAGACTGATTGTATTGGGAGACCTCAACACAATGGGTCTGCATTACCCCAAGCGCTCAAAGGTGGTCGTAACCGGCAGTGAAGAGATCGCAGAACTTGCGAAATTTACCAGCCTATCTTTGGCGTCCAAGGATGTGGATGCAACTTGGAAGGATGCGAACCGAAGGATCAAGGATAGCAATCTTGATCATGTGTTGCACTCGCCAGGTCTTGCCTTGGCCGATCTTGGCATTGGGTCGCCAAACAGTGTGTTTGAAAATATGCCGGTAAAAATTCATACGGCAGGTTGGCCAAAAAAAGCTGGCCCGCAGCAAGAGGATTTTGTCCGCAATATCTCGGACCATGCGATATTGGTCGGTGAAACCGTAGACTGAAGCCCTCACCCCTATAACTTCGCCTGCAGGCCATTGGCCCAAGCGGTGATGTCGCCCGCGCCGAGGCAAACGAAGATATCGCCGGCGCTACATTCGGCTTTGAGAAGCGCCGGAAGGTCCTCGGGGGAAGCGAGTTTCAGGGCGCGCTTATGGCCATGATCGCGGGTCGCGCGCACCAAGGCATCGGCGTCCACGCCTTCAATCGGGGCCTCGCCTGCAGTATAGACGTCGGCGATGGCAACAACGTCTGCATCATTGAAACAGCGGGCAAAATCCTCAAACAAGGCTTGCAAACGGCTGAAGCGGTGGGGTTGGACGACGGCGACGACTTTGCCGGACGTGACTTGGCGGGCGGCTTTGAGGACGGCGGCAATCTCTACCGGATGATGGCCATAATCATCGATGATGCGTACACCCTGCCATTCACCCACTTTGGTGAAGCGGCGCTTGCCGCCTTCAAACTGATGCAAACCCTTAGCGATCTGGGCATCGCTGGCACCCAATTCCCGCGCCACGCTGATAGCGGCCAAGGCATTGGTGACATTGTGTAGACCGGGCATGGGCAAATGTAGACCATCGATCTGGTGGGCCGGGCTGCCGCGCTTGGCGGCAAAAGCGACGCTAAAGCGCGAACCGTCTGGGTCGGCTTCCAAGTTCAAAGCGCGCACATCGGCCTGCGGGTTAAAGCCATAGGTCACTACGCGGCGGTCGGTGGCCCGCGCCACAAGGCCTTGCACGCCCGGATGGTCGATACACATGACGGCAAATCCGTAAAATGGGACCGACGCTACAAAGGTCTCAAAGGCTGCCTCCATCGCCTCGGCTGTGCCATAAAAGTCCAAATGTTCCGGGTCCATATTGGTGACAATAGCGATGGTGGGGCGCAATTTGGTAAAGGTGCCGTCGCTCTCATCGGCTTCCACGACCATCCAATCCCCAGACCCCACACGCGCATTGGTGCCATAGGCATTGATGATGCCGCCATTGATGACAGTAGGGTCCTTGTCGGCGGCATCAAGAAGGGTTGCGACCATGCTGGTCGTGGTGGTCTTGCCATGGGTGCCACCAACCGCAATGGTCCAGCCCAAGCGCATGAGCTCGGCGAGCATCTCTGCGCGGCGGACCACTGGAATGCCTTGATCGCGGGCTGCGATGACTTCTACATTATCGGGCTTCACAGCCGACGAGATCAGCACAATCCCGGCTTCAGCCACATGAGCCCCATCATGGCCGACAAAGACTTTGATGCCGGCCTTGCGCAAGCGGTCGAGATTGGCACTATCTTTGGCGTCTGAGCCCTGAACCTTATGGCCCCAATGGGCAAGCACTTCGGCAATCCCACTCATCCCAATCCCACCAATGCCGACAATATGAATGGCGCCGATATCAAGGGGGATGGAATTGGTTCGCATGACAATAAGGTTCCAGGCCAGCCTTGGCGATTGGTTAGAGGCAAGAATTCGGAGTCAGACTTGAATTAATCACGCCGCCTTAGCAAGTGGTCGCGCGCATAGTCGGCGAGTTCTTGCGCGTCGCGCTGCGAGCTTTGATTGACCGCGTGCAAGATGAACGGTGGTGCGGCAAGGCTGCCCAGCATGATGATTGCCAACATCAGAAAAAATGGATCGCGATAATCTGCTTGGATCAAAGACATCACCCAGAAGAAAAATGGGATGCCAATCGCCGTGCTGATATAAAGGGCTGGCATCAAGATACTCGGGAACACACTGGTTTTGCCCACTGCGCGGGTCAAATTCTCATAGGCTGTGGCGTGCAACATGCCGTCTTGTTTGATTGTGCCCGCCACAAGAATTTCATCGCCGACTGCGGCCACCACGGGGAAACGGCCATCAAAAGAAACGACTTGCTGATTGACCGAGAAAATCATCGGCATGGCAGCGGCAATAGGCACATGGCCCGGAGATGCGATCCGCGTGGCACTCAGTGAGGCTGGACTCTCAACCATATTGATGGGTTCAACCCGTCCTTTGACCACAGCCATTGCCTACCCCTTTTCGCCTCAGGCGCACCTAGACCTAAGCCCGGTGAAGCTAGGCCTGTTGTTGAATCGCTGCAAATACCAGATCTGCTAAAGCTTCTGCCGCATCGGGCTTGCCGACGGCTCTGGCGGCTTTGGCGCGCTTTTGCAATTCATCTGGGGCCGTCAGGCGGTTTTCAAGTAATTGGGCCAAGGCATCGACGGTGAATTCTGCCTCTTTGATCACGTCTGCTGCCCCGACACTGGCCAAGGCTTCGGCATTAAAGGTCTGGTGGTCATTGGTGGCACCAGGCAGTGGTACCAATATCGCGGGTCGACCCACGACCGCCGTCTCTGAAATGGTTGAGGCCCCTGCCCGGCCGATCACCAAATGACATTTGGCCAAGCGGTCAGCCATGTCCTTGAAGAAGGGCCAAACCTCACATTGAACGCCCGCTTCGGTATAGGTGTCGCGGGCAAAGTCGCATTGCTCCTCGCGTACTTGGTGGGAGACGAATAGGCGCGCACGTAAATGCTCTGGCAGTACAGCAATCGCTTGGGGAACGATGCTGCCCAAGATACGCGCACCTTGACTGCCGCCGGTCACCAGAATGCGTAAATTTCCGCTGGAAAGATCTGGATAGCCGTCCAAGCGGGCATCGACGATGGGCTGACGTACGGGGTTGCCGACGACGGCATGTTTCTCGGGATGTTCCAACCCGTCCAATTGGCCAAAACCAGACGCAATTGAGACGGCTTTGCCTTGGAACAGACGATTGACGCGACCCAACACGGCGTTTTGCTCATGTACAAGAACAGGCACCTTGCCGCTGGAAAACAAGACAGGAAACGTTGGATAACCACCGAAACCAACAATTGCCGCCGGGTCATGACTCTTGATGAAAGGTCCAACAAGATTGAGGCTCTTCATCACGGCAAAGCCTGCATCAATTTTACCTTTGATCCCGCCTTCGTCTGCATTGGTGACAGGCAGGATCAGAATTTCTTCGGCGGGAAATCCTTCCGTGTAGCGCTTACCACGTGGGTCGGTGACCAAAGCAACGCGGCCACCGCGGGCAACAATGGCATCGGCAAAGGCGCGGGCTGGAAACATATGACCGCCCGTACCACCGGCGGCAATAATAATCAGGGGACCCATGAGTGTACTCAATCCTTGGAAAGGTAATTGGCCCTGTCCTTTAGGGCGCTTTGAGCACAGAATGAAGCGATTTGGGCGGTTATTGACTGCTGAATAAGGCTGGTCTTACGGCCCTACCAGCCAACCCAGCCAGTTGCCTTGCCATTGCGCAAATCTTGCCCAGGCCGCTTACGAGTCAAGGCAAGCGCCAAGCCGATCGTGACCGCAGAGCCCAAGATGGACGAGCCACCATAGGAAATGAACGGCAATGTCATGCCTTTCGCCGGCATCAGATTCAGATTCACCGCCAGATTGATCGCTGCCTGATAGCCGATCAAAGCAAACAGCCCCGTCGCAGCCAATTGTGGGAAGTTGTCGCTTTGCCGATTGGCGATCAAAAGACCCCGGACCACAAGGGCACAGAACAAAACCACAAGGCCGACACTCGCGATCAGACCAAATTCCTCTGCGGCAACCGAATAGATGAAGTCCGTGTGTGCGTCCGGAAGGAAATGCTTAATCTCGCCTTCACCCGGGCCGCGGCCCAAAAAATCGCCTGCAGCGATGGCATCGAGTGCGCGGTCGGTTTGATACGTCTCACCTGCTTCAGGATTCAAAAAGCCCTGCACACGCTTTTGGACATGCTCGAACGCAAAATACAAAACCCCACCGCCAACGACGGCTGCGCTGGCAAAAGCCGCAATCCAAACCCAAGACATGCCCGAAATCAAAAACACGGTCAGGAAAGCCATGGTCAAGAGCCCTGTTTGGCCAATGTCGGGCTGGGCGATGAGAAGCGCGACCGGCAACACATAGAGCGCCATGCCAATGCGGGCCGCCGGGAAGGACGGCGTCTCCATCCGTTTCGAGAATAACCAAGCCGCTAGTACAATCAAGGAAGGCTTTAGAATTTCCGAGGGCTGGAACGAGAAGCCACCGATGCGCAGCCAGCGTTGCGCGCCCTTAGCCTCATGCCCAAATAACAAAATGTAGACCATCAAGGCGATCGCCAAGAGGTAAAACACCGCGGCTGCTCGTCGTGCACCTGTCGGGCTCAAAAAGGACAAAGCCACCACAACCGAAGCGCCAATGGTTACAAACATCGCTTGGCGCAGCACAAAGAAATATTCGTTGCTGAAACCCAGTCGCCCGGTAGCCGCGCCTGAGGACGCAAAGCTGAACACCAATCCCATGGTCATCAGAACGGCCGCGATCAACACAATCGGGCGATCAACCGTACGCCACCAGTCGGCAACAAAAGTGAATTCAGGGCGTGGCAGTCTGACAGAAGCGAGCATCGCCATGGGGTGGCTCCAAATAGGACGTGGTCGCGCTAGGCCGTTTCAGCGGCAGCCAGCGCTTGCGCCGATAGGCCATCATCAGGGTTAATGAGTCCTTTCACGCAGGCAGCAAAATGCCGTCCACGTGCCTCAAAATCTGGAAATTGATCGAAACTGGCGCAAGCCGGCGATAGGATGATAATCTCTTCGCTTAAAGTGGTTTGCGCATCGGCAAAGGCGCGCGCGGTTGCCACATCGATGGTGCCGCACAACTCGAACGGAACCTGGCCTTCAAGGGTCTTGGCAAAGGCTTCACTGGCCTCCCCGATCAGATAGGCTTTGCTGACATGATCAAACAAATGAGCGAGGCTGTCGATCCCGCCCGTTTTGGCTTGTCCACCCACAATCCAGCGCAATCTTGGGAAAGCCGCCAAAGCTTGGGCTGCAGCATCGGCATTGGTCGCTTTGGAGTCATTATAAAACCGGATCGGGCCAGCTTGACCGATTTCTTGCAGGCGATGTTCAAGGCCGTTAAAGCTAATCAGCGCTTTGGTAATGGCTTGGGCGCTCAGGCCAAGCGCGCGCGCCGCGGCATAGGCGGCAGCAGCATTCTGCGCATTATGGGAGCCCGGCAACGCATGGGCATGGGCAAGATCGACCACCATTTGGCTGCGGCCGTCCAAATTATCCCACAACATCGTGCCCAGGGCACACACACCCTTGCCAAGGGCCTGGCAAGCGGAAATTGGCACCACAACCCGTTCTGCCCCAGCATTCATGCGGGTGCACAAGGCCATGCCCCAATCATCATCAACGCCAACAATTGCCCAATCTGTCGCTGTCTGATTGTTGAAGATGCGCCTTTTGGCCGCCGCATAACGCTCCATAGTGCCGTGGCGCTCTAAATGGTCAGGTGTCAGATTGAGGTGGATAGCCGCTTTGGCGCGCAAGCTTTCGACCAGATCAAGCTGGTAGGAAGAAAGCTCCAGCACATAAATCGCATCCGGGCGCGGTGGATCAAGGGCGAGCACGCCGGTTCCAATATTGCCGCCCATACGGACATCGCGGCCATTAGAAGACAAAATATGGGTGATTAAAGCCGTGGTCGTGGACTTGCCATTTGTGCCCGTAATCGCGACCACCGACGGACGTTGGCCTTCGGGAATGGCGTTGAGCTCGCGCGCGAAAAGTTCCACATCGCCGATGACGGGCACGCTTGCTTCATGGGCTTTGGTGACGGTCCAATGCTGCTTAGGACCATAAATCGGGACACCGGGGCTCATCACCAATGCGGCGAAGTCATCAAACTCGATGGCGGACAGGTCAACCGGTGTTAAGCCTTGCGCAGCGGCGGCGGCGCGGCCTGCTTCCCCGTCGTCCCACGCCAAGACCTGCGCACCACCTGCCTTCAAGGCCAAAGCCGCAGCAATCCCTGTACGTGCCAAGCCGAAAACGGCAACTTTTTGGCCTTTGAACGTGGTGACGGGGAACATGGGCTTCGGTCCTTCAGTTCTAACGCAGCTTCAACGTGGTCAGACCGATCAAGGCCAAGACAGTGGCGATAATCCAAAAACGGATCACCACTGTGGGCTCACTCCAACCCAATTTTTCAAAGTGATGGTGGATAGGTGCCATCCGGAACACGCGCTTGCCAGTCAGCTTAAAGCTAGTGACTTGCACAATAACCGAGACCAATTCTAAGACGAATAGGCCGCCAACAATGGCCAGAACAAACTCATGTTTGGTCGCAACCGCTGTAATGCCCAAAAGACCACCCAGTGCCAAAGACCCTGTGTCGCCCATAAAGATCTGGGCTGGCGGGGCATTCCACCACAAAAAGCCAAGGCCAGCCCCCAAAACCGCGCCAAGAATAATGGCGATCTCTCCCACGCCTTGTACGAAGTGAAGCTGGAGGTAATTGGCGAACACAAAGTTGCCGACGAGATAGACGATCAGGCCAAAAGTGGCGGATGCAATCATCACCGGCATAATGGCCAAACCATCGAGACCGTCGGTCATGTTCACAGCATTGCCGAAGCCAACCACCACAATCATGCCGAAAATCAACGTGAACCAGCCCAAGTTCAGCAGGAGGTCCTTGAAAAAGGGAAAGGCAATCGACGTCCCAAAACCCGGCGGGGCATTGTCGCCCGCATTTTGGAGCTGGGCGATGAAATAAACGGCAATGAAGGCTACAATAAACTCGCCGGCTAACCGGAAAAGCGACGAGACACCATCGGTCTTTTGCTTGGCAACTTTGGCATAATCATCCAAAAAGCCAATGAAACCATATCCTGCCGTAACCCCCAACACGATCCAGACATAGGGGTTTTTGAGATCTGCCCATAAAAGTGCACCCACAAAGATGGAGAGCAAAATCATCGCGCCCCCCATGGTTGGGGTCCCAGCCTTCTTAAAGTGGGTTTCTGGCCCCTCGGTTCGAATGGGCTGACCTTTGCCTTGTTTGACGCGCAACCAGCCAATCATAGGCTTGCCGAAAACAAACATAATGAACGCAGCCGTCACAACTGCACCGGCGGTACGGAAGGTCAGATAGGTGAAGATGTTAAAGTGGGGGTGCAGCAATTCATACAGCATCAGCTCTCTCCAGCGGGGGCTTCAAGTGCTTGCAGTGCACGCACAACTTCGGCCATCTTGGACCCATTTGATCCTTTGACCATAACCACGTCACCTGCTTGCACCGCATGCGCGAGCACCGGTGCAAGTTCTGCGGCGGTGGCGGCATAGGCACCGCGCTGCGCTTCAGGCAATGCATCCCATAAATGCTTCATGCGCGGACCCGCACAGAAAACCAGATCAATCCCGGCCCGGATGACATCGTCAGCGATGGCCGCATGATAGGCATCTTCCTGCACGCCCAGCTCCAACATATCGCCAAGCGCAGCAATGCGGCGCAGACCAGCGCGACCAGAAAGGGTGGTGATTGCTTCGGCCATGGAGGCTGGATTGGCGTTATAAGCCTCATCAACCAGCACAAAAAATCCGCCCACCACCAGCGAGATCGGGCGGGATACGCCTCGACCATCCATTGCCCCAAATTTTGAAAGGGCTGCTGCTGCGGCCTGTCCATCGCCTCCTGCCAAGACCGCTAAGGTCAAGGCGCATAATCCATTGTGCACCCAATGGGCACCGGGCTCTTGAATGAACCAGCTAAGCTGTTGACCTAAGATGTCGGCAGTGACACGACGTCCATGATCCATCTCATCAATCGCGATGACCCGGGAATCAAAACCTGGCTGTAGGCCAAAAGTTACAATCGAAATTCCATCGCGGTCGCGGGCACGCGCCGCCAAGCGTGCAGCATGACGATTGTCGCCTGGAATGAGGGCTGTTCCGCCCGCATCTAAGCCTAAGAAAATCTCTGCCTTAGCGTCGGCAATGCCGGTCTCATCCGCGAAATGCTCAATATGGACGGGCGCGACCATGGTGATGGCGGCGATGTGAGGCCGCACTTGCGGGGAGAGGCGGGAAATTTCGCCGCCGTGATTCATCCCAATCTCGAACACGCCAAAGCGGGCATCACCCGGCATGCGGGCCAAGGTTAGCGGAACACCCCAATGATTATTGTAGGATTTGACGGAGCGGTGGGTTTTGGCTGTTGCGGCCAATGCCGTCGCCGTCATTTCCTTGACTGTAGTCTTGCCGACCGAGCCCGTAATGGCGACGCGGGTAGCAATCACATTGCGGCGGCGGGCCTGAGTACCGAGATGTTCAAGCGCCAACAATGTATCCGGCACCACAAGGAGCGGGGCGTCAGCATCTGCGCAGGTTGGATCGACCACCAGTGCTGCACCAGCCCCAGCGGCGAGTGCATTGCGGACAAAGAGGTGGCCATCACGTTCGGCCTTTAGGGCGACAAACAAATCACCCGGTTCCACTGCCCGACTATCAATCGAAATGCCATTGACAGCCCATTGGCCTTGCGCTTTGCCAGATACGGCTAAAGCTGCTGCTGTTGAAGTCCAAAGAGGGTTAGTCAAGCGCGCCTCCCCGCTGGAGGAGGGCAGAAGCGGCGGCTTCTTGGTCTGAGAAAGGCAGCACTTGCCCCATGACCAATTGGCCCGTCTCGTGGCCTTTGCCCGCGATCAAAAGGCAATCACCCTTTTTTAACAGGCCAACAGCATGGGCGATCGCCTCGCCTCGGTCGCCAATCTCCAGCGCATCGGGGCAGCCGATCATAACTTCTTTGCGGATTTGTGCTGCATTTTCGGTGCGGGGATTATCATCCGTGACGATGACAACATCGGCGAATTTCGCCGCCAAGCCACCCATCAAGGGCCGTTTACCCTTATCGCGATCACCACCACAACCAAACACAAGGACCACGCGTCCAGGGGCATGTGGACGCGCCGCGCGTAACAGAACGTCTAGGCCGTCTGGCGTATGGGCGTAATCAACAAACACATGGGCACCATCTTCAGTGCTACCAATATGTTCCATCCGGCCCTTGACCGTTTTAAGACAAGCCAAGCCGTCAAACACCTTGCTGGGCTCCTCGCCCAAGGAAAGAGCAAAGCCTGCTGCCATCACCGCGTTCAAAGCTTGGAACTCACCGATCAATGGGATTTCGACAGGATAAGTCTTGTTGGCAAAGCGCAAATCCACGCGTTGGCTCGCAGGCTTTGGCCAAAGTTCTTCAATCTTCAGGAAGTCACCGCGCCAACCGACCAGTTTCAGATCCAGCGATTTGGCTTTAGCCGCTTCTTCAAATGCGGGTGCTTCGGCCGCATCCGCATTCACAATAGCAGGTTGGCCTGCACGCAACAGATCATTGAATAAGCGCAGTTTGGCTTGGCGGTACTCAGCCATCGTGCCGTGATAATCGAGGTGGTCTTGGGTCAGATTGGAAAAGCCCGCTGCCGATAACCGCACGCCATGCATCCGGCGCTGGTCTAAAGCGTGCGAGGAGCTTTCCATGGCGATATGGGTGATGCCATCCTCAGCGAGGCTTTGTAACGTGGCATGTAAAGCGATCGGATCTGGCGTCGTAAAGCCCAGATCAATGCGACCCTTTGGGCCGATGGCCCCTAAAGTACCAACACTGGCGGCTGACCTGCCTGCATGGGTCCAGATTTGCCGCAAGAAATCAACAGTGGAACTTTTGCCGTTGGTCCCGGTGATGGCAACGACACACGCGGGTTGGCGGGGATAAAAGCGCGCGGCTGCAGTTGATAAGGCTGCCCGGGCTTGTGGTACTTCGATGACGGGCACACCACATTCGGGCAAGCCAGGCTCGGCCAGAACAGCGACTGCACCAGCTGCAACAGCTTGCGCCACATAGGCGCGGCCATCGCTTAGGGTGCCGGTTAGGGCGGCGAACAAGTCACCTGGCTTTGTCTTGCGACTGTCGGATGATAGGCCAGTGATGGTTAGGTTTGCAGCTGGATGTCCCGACTCTAGGTCGAGGAGATCGGCGAGTTTCATGGCTCCCCCTGCGTCGCTTTCTGCGACGGATTGGTCTTTGGTGTTGGCGCTGACACGAGGCCCTGCGCGCGCGGCGGCTCCATCTGAGCTAACGCGCGCGTTGGCGCAATCCCCAGAAGCGGTGCTGAGCGTCCAATAATTCTCGAAACAGAGGGCGCTGCGGCATAGGCAGCGGTAGCGGCACCGCCAGACTGCGCATTGCCCTTGGGCTCATCCAACAAAAAAACAATGGCGTAACGAGGGTCATTGGCGGGGAAGACGCCAGCAAAGCTGGAGACACGACGATCGGAATCATAGCCATTTGGCCCTGCTTTCTCTGCTGTGCCGGTTTTTCCAGCAACCTCATAGCCCAAGGAATCTGCATTCCTGCCGGTTCCATTGGTGACGACTTCGCGCATGAGTTTCACCACGGTTTGTGACGTGGCAGGGGTCAAAACGGCGCGGCTGGAAACGGGAACATCTGGGTCGCGGGCAATAAAGGTTGGGCGGACATAATGGCCGCCATTGGAGACAGCCGCATAACCACCTGCCACCGCCATGGGAGACACGGCTATGCCATGGCCGAACGAGGCCGTTGCCGCAGTGATCTCACTCCAGCGCTTGGGCAAAATAGGCCGGGCATTCTCAAGAAGTTCGCCTCCTGCTGCCTCCATCAGACCGAGGCGGGAAAAGAACTCCCGCACGCGCGGCGCGCCCACTGAACGTGCGATCCGTACGGTACCAATATTGGAGGAATGCGCCAAAATCTCAGATACCGAGACGATCTTGTTCATCGCATGAAAGTCGGAGATCATTTCCGAGCCAATTCGCATCGGGGCGCGGGCGTCAAAGACAGATTCAGGGGTAATGATGTTGTCTTCCAGTCCGATCGCGACGGTGAAGACTTTGAAGGTCGAGCCCATTTCAAAGCGCGAATTGGTCACCCGATTATTCTGCTGATTAGGCGTATTTGCTTCTGGCCGGTTGGGATCCATAAAGGGCCAGGAAGCCGAAGCGATCACTTCGCCCGTTTTGGCGTCCAACATGACTGCAGCCCCACCCTCGGCACGGAACGCCGTGGCGGCTTCGCCTAATTCGCGCTCGAGGATATATTGAACACGCATGTCCAGGGAGAGACGGACGGGTTCTGCGCCCGATCCCGTGGTTAAGCGGTCATTTAACGCGCGTTCGATCCCATTGATACCAGATCCATCGGGATGCATTGAGCCTATCACATGGCCAGCCAAATGGCCCATGGGATAGATGCGTTCGGACTCTTCAATGAACTCAAGGCCCGGCTGAGCCAATTCCCATACCGCCTGCTTCTGTTTCGGCGTGAGCCGGCGCTTGATCCAGACAAACCGAGAGCGGCTGGAGAGTTTCTCGACAAGGCTTGCCTCGTCCATTTCCGGGAAGACTTTGCGCAAGGCACGCGCTGCTTCTACTGGATCCCAGATGCGCTTTGGATCTGCATAAAGAGAATGAGCGACCAAGGATGTGGCCAATAGTTGGCCATTGCGATCAACAATGTCTGCTCGCTTGGACGGAGGCGCAACGGCAGCCCGCGCAGCAGTTGCCGCTTCATCAACCGGGCGGAACAAGCCAATCTGGACCGCCCTAAGACTTAGCAAGCCAAAGCCCGCACAAAAAGCTACTGCCAGCGCAATCGTCCGCCCGCGCATGGTACCAATGCCGCCCTGGTCGCGCGGGGCGGGTCTCGGCCAATCAAAGCTGGGCTCCGGGCGACGTGTATCTGTCATCGGGCCACTACCGTGGTAACGGGGCCAGGCTTTGCTTCAGCGGCCTTTGTTATGTCAGCGCGAGATTCGGCCGGTTTGGGAGCGACTTCGGTCGATGCAAGTGACTTGGCGGTGGCAACTGGGGTTGGTGTGCGCAACGGGGCGATCTGGTCAATTTCGTCTAATGTGGCCATGCGGTCGGCAGTCAGGGGTACTAACCCCAGTTTGCGACTTGCTGCCGCTTCAAGCCGGTCGGGACGTTCAACCCAAGTCAGCTCTGCTTCCAGGGTCCGCACAGCGCGACGCTCAGTATCGACTTCTTCCTGCAGAACTAAGACTTTCTCACGAACCGCTTGGGCTTCTGCCTTGGCCCAATAGAGCGCAAAGGCCAAAGCGACGAGGCCGACAAATCCAAACAAATGGGTCCGGGTCAGTGTCATGCGGCCCTCTTAATCTGATTGAGTGCTGGAACGCCGCTAAGGCCTGTTACACGCCCTGCCCGCGCGGGCGCGCTGGTACGGATAGCAGCGCGCAGTTTGGCGGAACGCGCACGCGGATTGGCTGCTGTTTCGGCCTCGGTTGCGATCATGGGCTTGCGATTGATCAAGGTGAAGGTGGCCGCAGGGCCAGTTTGCGCGGGCGCATGGCGAGAGCCGGGAGCTTCTTTACTTCGATCATTCAGGAAAGTTTTGACGGCGCGATCCTCGAGCGAATGGAAGGTCACCACAACCAACCGACCGCCGGGCGGTAAAACAGCTTCCGCGGCAATAAGCGCTTTTTCAAGCTCGCCAATTTCGTCGTTCACATATATGCGCAGCGCTTGGAACACCCGGGTGGCGGGATGGATATGGTCTTGATGCTTGCGGCCAATGACGCGCGAAACCACGCCCGCCAATTCCGACGTTCGCTGATAAGGCGTTGCGACCCGGTCTGTCACGATCGCGCGGGCGATCCGCCTCGCTTCACGCTCTTCTCCATAGACGTGAAACAAGGTGCTCAACTCACCCTCACTCAATTGCGCCACCACGTCTGCCGCACTTGGGCCATCCCTGCCCATGCGCATATCTAAGGGTCCATCTTGCATGAAAGAAAAGCCGCGTTCTGGCTGGTCGATTTGAAACGACGACACACCAATATCGAGAACCACCGCATCTAACTTGCCTTGCAGCTCATCCAGTTTGGAAAACTGCGTTTCCACCATCGTAAATCGACCGGGCAAATCTTGTTCAAGTACCTTGCCGCGCGCAACGGCATCGGGGTCGCGATCAAGGCCGATGACATGGCAGGGTGCTGCCGCCAGAATGGCCCGGGTATAGCCACCGCCACCGAATGTCCCGTCGACGATCACTTGGCCTGCTTGTGGGGACAGCGTTTGGAGTACTTCGGTCAGCATGACGGGCAAATGGCCACTCATTCTGGGCCTCCTTCCCGCACTTTGCGCCGCGCCATTGCAAAGATTTTAGCCTTTGTAGCCGCAGTCCGATCCCGCGCTGTCTGAGCCATGTGCGCTGCGACTTCTGGTGTCGCAATGCGGAAGTAAGGCCCAAGGCCGATGAAGCTGACACGGTCGGCTAGGCTTGCATGGGCAACAAACGCTTCGGGCAAAACAATCCGGCCTGCCCCATCGAGAGCCAGCTTGCGGGATCCGCCCAAAATGGCCAGGGTTGCGGCCTCAGCAGCTTCTGGATCGTCTTGCGCCATATCTTCGGCCGACTGAGACAGTGCCGAGATAAAGCGGTCATCCGCCCCTTCCAGCCAGTCGCCATCGCCGGGCCAGACACGCACATGGTCTTGGGCATCGCCTTCGGCCTTCAACCCGGCGCGGAAGTCAGCCGGCAGGGTTACCCGCCGCTTGTCATCCAATCCCGCGTCATAGGTCGAAACAAAGCGCATATGGCCCCCAAAGCAATTCGCTTTTGGGATAACATGGGATTTAACCCCATTCAATGGGATTATGTGGATTCAAGGCGAGATTCGCGCCCCGACATGCATTGTGGTTGGCCAAGAACGAACCGTCGTGCCGGGACTAGACCAAATAGTCGGCCCGTAACTTTGCAATTGCGGCGTCCGTCAAACCAAATTCCTTCTTGGCCAAACCAATCGGCCCACCAAACTCACGGTCAATCCTGCCAAGTGCATGTTGCATAACCGCTGGATCGGATCCTAAAATCACTTCAGCAACTGGACTTGGTAAGCGGGCAAATGGACTGGTCTGACCAGCCGTCGCACCTGATGCTTGGCTTAGGTAATAGGATGGTGGCACAAACTTTTCGCTGAGCGCGTAATCGGCGACAACCGTTGCCCGGTCCACACCGAGTACGGAAAGGATGAGGGCACTGGCGACACCCGTCCGGTCCTTCCCAGCGGTGCAATTCACAGCCAGTGGGGCCTTATTCTCCAATAGATTTTCAAACATCTCTTTATATTGTGGCGCGAGTGTCTGAATGAAGTCGATATAGGCATCGCCAAAGATAACAACAGCTTCGTCTTTTGACTTTGCGGCCATAAGCTTACTCAAGGACGAGCCCATTTCATAGTCTTTGGACAAGACTTTCACACCATCCTCGCCCAATAGAACACTAGGTTCGCTGGTTCGCTCTTGACCGCTACGGAGGTCGCAGATCACAGCAATGCCGAGGCTGCGCAAATAGGCCGTGTCATTTGAAGTCAGTTTCGCCATGACGCCAGAGCGATAGATCCGCCCCCAGCTAACTGCTTTCCCTTGGTGCGCGAGATAGCCGCCCAAGTCCCGGAAATTGCGGCCACCTTCGAGGGGTAGGAGGCGCTCAGCGACATAAACTTGCCCGCCAGAACGCGTTCTTATCAAAAAGTAAGGCCGCGGAGAGATCGGAGCCGCGACTTCCAGTTTGCCGTTTTGGGCCGCCGCAGCAACTTCCTTCATCCCAAACGGGTTCGCGTTTGGCGTGGTCGAGGTTAAAATCCGAGCTGTTCCGGCTGAAGCATTCCACGTTAAACGCACTCGCGAAGCATCCAGACGTGTGGCGACAGCATTGAGGCGGCTGGCGGCTTGCACGCGAGCGCCCGCAACCGTCAAACCAGATGAAAGACCAATCAGAAGTGTACGACGATCCATAATGCTCCCCCTCCATGAATAATCCCACGGGCCTAGCGTCCCTGTTTGACGGACGGATCATGAAATGATGAAGCTTTCGCGATTTCTACCAGATTTTAAGCCAACAAATTTGAGTTGGTTTTGACTTTATGTGCTGTTCATGAGGGCGCGAATTTCAAAGCGCCCGTTCCATTTGCTTTTGTCGAATGCACAACATTTTTTTAAGTCTTCGCCAATCCATCTTTGTTAGGAATTCCAAAGTATCCGCACGATTTGGCCCGCAATAATTAGATGTTTTCTACTTTGAAACACAGAATTGGGCGGCGGCTATTTCAGACAAACAAGGGTCGTGCGCGTGGTAATTTGACAGTTATTACCGGGCTTTTGGTGCTGCCAAGTGCGATCGCTGTCGTGATGGCTATTGAAGTTGTCGCACTCAACAATGAGCGGGCCATCATGCAATCGGCGGCGGATGCGGCTGCCCTAGCGGGCGCGCGCGACTTGATGGTATCAGGTTCCAGCCAACGCAACGCCAAGCATTTCGCCGAGCGCTTTGCGATGACCCAAGTTGGCCCCTTTACGCAGCGCGCGCGTGTTGCTTTCATAGCAACACCAGAGAAAGAGGGTGTCTTTACGGTCGATGGCTTTGCTGTCCGCCCCTCTTTCTTCGGCAATCTGGTGCCAAAAGGGGGCTTTAAGATCCGAGTGCGCTCTGTTGCAGAGAATATGGTCCGTCAACCATTGTGTATTCTGGGGCAGAATGACCAGGCAGGGGATAATGCAATTGCGGGCTATGGCACGAGCGGTCTTGTCGCCAAAGGCTGCGTGGTTCACGCCAACGGGGATCTGATCCTGAGGGATCGGGCAAAGGTTTCTGCGGGAACTGTACGCACCAGTGGTTCAACGCAAGGCGGCACCATCACGCCGACCCCCAATGTTGGGGCACTCAAAATTACAGATCCCTTCCTCGACCGCGCCATTAGTCCACCTAAGGCTTGTGACTCTGTGCCGGACGGCGGGACAGATGTTTGGACGAAAAATACCCTGACTTTATCGCCTGGCATGCACCGCACCCAGTTTGTGATGCGCGGCACGTCCAAGATGAAGCTTCTGCCCGGTGAGCATTATTTCTGCAGACCGAGCATTTTCAGCGAGAATTCCCGACTAGAAGGCCAAAATGCCGTGATGCTTCTGATTGAAGGCGAATTGACGGTGCGGGCACCCGCGTCAACCTCTCTAAAGGGACGAGAAACCGGAACATGGGCCGGATTTGTGATTGTCGCCGGTCGCGCCAATCCTAGCCCCGTGAGTTTTCTTTCCCCTAATGTCGATGAATTGCTGGGCACGATTTATTTGCCCAATTCGCATCTGCTGGTCGATTCGCCTGGGACGGTGGCGGAGGCGTCTCAATGGAGTGTGATCGTCGCCAACCGCTTGATTGTCAGCAATGCTGCCCAACTGATAATCAATTCGGACTATGACGGCTCGCCGGTGCCGGTACCGACTGGTGTGGGCAGCAATGTGGGCGGGGCAAACGATATTCCACTCCGGTTGCGACAATAGAGTGTAAGTGACAGGCACACGCAGTCAAAGCCGGCCCCACAGTACGGTATTATAGTACCCTATATTTAACATGTTGATTTTAAATCAATTTCAGCAAGGCTGTTGACATTGATTGGCCTGCCGCCTAGAAGCGCCGCTCTCAAGTGGCCGCCCCTTTCGGGCGGTCACGTTCATTTGGAACAAACTCCATGAAGACCTTCAGTGCCAAGACGCACGAAGCCGACCGTAAATGGATCGTGGTAGATGCCGAAGGGGTGGTTGTTGGCCGCCTCGCGACCTTTATCGCCATGCGTTTGCGCGGCAAGCACCGTCCAGATTTTACACCTCATGCTGATGTTGGCGACCATGTTGTGGTCATCAATGCAGAAAAGGTTGTTTTCACCGGCAACAAGCTGCGTGACAAAGTTTATTATCGCCACACCGGCTATGCTGGCGGCATCAAGGAAACCACAGCTGCGCGTTTGCTCGGCGGTCGCTTCCCAGAGCGCGTTTTGGAAAAGGCCGTTCTGCGCATGATGCCGAAGGAAAGCCCCTTGGCTCGCTCGCAATTCGGCAAGCTGCGCGTTTACGCTGGCGCTGAACACCCACATGAGGCCCAATCTCCAGAAGTGGTAGATTTCAAGGGTCGTAACCGCAAGAACGTCGGGGCCGCATAATGGAAGAAGTAGCAAAGAGCTTCGAAGACCTCGCCTCCATGGGCACCGGTGAAGGTGTTGTGGAAGTGGTTGTTCGTGAACCCGAAATCGACTCCTTGGGTCGTGCTTATTCGACCGGCAAGCGCAAGAACGCCATTGCTCGCGTTTGGGTAAAACGCGGCACAGGCAAAATCACCATCAATGGCAAAGACCAAGGCGCTTACTTCGCGCGTCCAGTTTTGCGCATGGTGATCAACCAGCCCATGCAAGTTACCGACCGCGCGACTGAGTTTGACGTCATCGCGACCGTAAAGGGCGGCGGTTTGTCAGGCCAAGCTGGTGCAGTTCGTCACGGCATCGCAACCGCTTTGACCCGCTTTGAGCCAGGTCTGCGCCCCGTTCTGAAGCCATATGGCTATCTGACCCGCGACAGCCGTGTGGTTGAGCGTAAGAAGTATGGCCGCGCGAAAGCACGCCGTAGCTTCCAGTTCTCCAAGCGCTAAGACCTACGCGTCGAACATATCCATGTTTCAAGCGGGCGGCCTTAGCGGGCCGCCCGTTTTTCGTTTTGGACTTTGAAGGCAAATCCCATGACCACCCAGACCTTGAATGCCGTAATCCTTGGTGCCTCTGGCTATACGGGGGCGGAGACCATTCGCCTCCTCGCACACCATGAGAATGTTCGCATCGGCGCGATTACGGCCAATGCGCAGGCCGGGCGATCCTTGGGTGATCTTTTCCCGCACTTGCACCCTTTTGCCGACCGGACTTTGGTGAAAGCAGAAGATGTCAGTTGGGATGGGGTGGATGTCGCGTTTGGCTGTTTGCCGCACGGGGCGAGCGAAGAATTATTGGGGGAATTGCCCGCCCATGTGACCGTAATTGATCTGTCAGCCGACTTCCGGTTCCGTGACCCAGACACCTATGCCAAAGTCTATGGCCGCAACCATCTGCACCCCGAAAGGACCCGCAGTGCTGTCTATGGCCTCACAGAGTTTGCCCGCGCCGAGCTGGCCATTAAGCCGGATATTATCGCCTGCCCCGGCTGTTATCCAACCGCGACCCTGCTTGCGATTAAGCCCTTGGTGGAATCTGGCGTTGTTTTGCCAAACGACATCATCGTGGATGCGAAGTCTGGCGTGTCCGGGGCGGGGCGTGGCCTGAAAGAAGGCAACCTCTTTTGTGAAGCCGCCGAGGGCCTGCATGCTTATAGTGTCGGCAACCACCGCCATGCGCCAGAGATCGAGCAAGAATTGTCATTGGCCTCTGGTGGAGACGTGTTGGTAAATTTCACCCCGCATCTGGTACCCATGGCACGCGGGGAACTCGTGACCTGCCATCTTAAACTGGCTGATGGTGCAACCGTTGACGATGTTCGCGCCGCATTGGCCAAAACTTATGAGGGCGAGCGCTTCATCAAACTCGCCCCCATGGGCACGTCGCCAGATACACGTTGGGTTCGCGGTTCCAACCTATGCATTCTGGCCGTCTTCCAAGACCGTATCCCCGGCCGCGTCATCGTCGTGGGTGTGATCGATAATCTGGTCAAAGGTTCAGGTGGGCAAGCCATTCAGAACATGAATGTCGCCTTTGGGCTGCCTGAGTCACAAGGATTGACGTTGGAGCCCTTGTTTCCGTAAAGGAGATCTTGGCCCAAGCTGGTCTTGTCATGCGTACGCAACACAAGCAGGCGTGGCCTCTAGCCTTGTTTGGCAGATGAGAGAGTCGGGCAAATATGGCAAAACCGATCCTGCGACTGGGGCCTGTTGATGAGTTGGACGACGAGTTCGACCCTCTGCTGGGTCGTTCTGTGCGCGATGAGCCGGCCCCTACGGCCACAAGTGCCACCGCACCGCTAGACCCGGACCAAAGCATATTTGACGAACCAGAACCCGTGGCTGACGAGGCTTTGGTCGAAGCAACGATACCCGTGCCCGCAAAGCCTGTTGCCAAGGACGATCAACCTAGCTTGCTGGATTGGATGGAGAAGCCCAACGCGGACGAAAAGCGGGAACTTGCCTCTGTGCTGCCTCAAGAATCTGAGCGTGGGCCGGAAGTACATTTTGATGCAGAACCAATCCTCGCAGCCGAGGATGATAATCCTTTTGGGCGCGACGTGCCT
>JAIXQA010000006.1 GCA_027485915.1 Alphaproteobacteria bacterium
ATCGCCCGGGCACGATATCAAAAGCGGTTTGGTGGACCAAAGGGATCACCAAAACCGCTTCCAGACAAATTAGCTCTTCAATACCGCCGCCATCCCCGCCGGAAAGCGGGGACCTCAGGGGACTTTGCGGCAGGAGATCCCCGATTGGCTGACGCCATCGGGGATGACATTGCTTGAGGATTTTTCCGTCTAGACCCATTTTGGTGGCAACCCTGTTTCACCAAAATGGATCATCGAGCATGGCCGCGATCTCTGGGTCGTCAAAACAATTTCATGTGCGGTTTGGTGGACCAAAGGGATCACCAGAACCGCTTCCAGACAAATTCGCTCTTCAAAACCACCGCTACCCCCGCCGCAGCATCAGCGGAGAGCGGGGACATTGGCAAGGTTGCAACATAAGGGCTGGGTTCCGGCCCAGGTCATTGGTCGCCATCGATAAAGGCGCGGGGGTCACCCGCGCCTCTAACCTGCCTCAAGGACAAATGGGGATCAGAAAAAGCCCAATTTATTGGGGTTGTAGCTCACCAGCATGTTCTTGGTTTGCTGATAATGGTCGAGCATCATTTTGTGGGTTTCGCGCCCAATGCCCGACTGCTTATAGCCACCAAAGGCCGCATGGGCGGGATATGCGTGGTAATTATTCACCCAGACCCGACCGGCTTCAATGTTGCGACCAAAGCGATAAGCGCGCGTGCCGTCGCGGGTCCACACACCGGCCCCAAGGCCATACATCGTATCATTGGCGATGGCCAAAGCTTCTGCTTCATCCTTGAAAGTTGTGACGCTCACGACTGGGCCAAAAATTTCCTCTTGGAAGACCCGCATCTTATTGTGGCCTTTCAGGATGGTAGGCTGGATGTAGAAGCCATCGGCCAGATCGCCATCAAACTGGGCGGCGTCGCCACCGACCAAGACTTCGGCCCCTTCTTCACGACCAATGGTGAAATAGGACATGATTTTGGCATGTTGCTGCTGGCTGGCTTGAGCACCAACCATGGTGTTGACGTCCCGGGGGTCGCCTTGCTTGATGGCTTTAACCCGGGCGATGCAGCGTTCCATAAAGCGGTCATAAATATCTTCTTGGATCAGCGCGCGCGATGGGCACGTGCAAACCTCGCCCTGATTGAAGGCAAACAACACAAAGCCTTCAACCGCTTTGTCTAAGAAGGCGTCATCTTCGGCCATGATGTCGGAGAAAAAGATGTTGGGCGATTTGCCACCGAGTTCCAAGGTGAAGGGGATAAGGCTGGCAACAGCACCTTCGGCGACTTTTCTGCCGGTAGCAGTAGAGCCGGTAAAGGCGATCTTGGCGATCCGGCCCGAGCGGACCAAGGCATCGCCGGCCTCGGCCCCATAGCCATTGACGACATTCAGGACGCCATCCGGCAATAAGTCTGCGATGATTTCCATCAAAACCATGATGGCCGCAGGAGTCTGTTCAGCGGGTTTCAGCACCACACAATTGCCAGCCGCCAAGGCCGGTGCGAGCTTCCACGCGGCCATAAGGATGGAGAAGTTCCACGGTATGATCTGGCCAACGACCCCCAAAGGCTCGTGGAAATGATAAGCGACCGTGTCATTGTCAATTTCAGACATCGTGCCTTCTTGGGCGCGCAGGACGCCAGCAAAATATCGGAAATGGTCGACGGACAAAGGAATGTCGGCATTCATGGTTTCGCGGATCGGCTTGCCATTATCCCAAGTCTCAGCAGTGGCGATGCGTTCAAGATTGGCTTCGATCCGGTCTGCGATCTTGAGCAAGATGTTGGCACGATGGGCGGCCGAGGTTTTACCCCAGGCCTCTTTGGCGGCATGGGCTGCGTCAAGGGCTAGGGCGATATCGGCAGCGTCAGACCGGGCAATCTCGCACATGCGTTGGCCGGTGATGGGCGTAATATTATCGAAATAGCGACCGCTCACGGGTGGTACGAATTTCCCACCGATGAAATTATCATAGCGTAGCTTGAATGGCGAACCGGTGATCAGTTCGATCTTGGTCATTTGGTTCATTTTGATTTCCTCCTCACGATAATCAGCCGCGCCGATGCGACCGTGGAGGAAGGTTAAGCTTAAGGATCACGCCTTGCATCCCGCGTGCGCGAGGAAGAACCTGCCACCTGTCGCAATTCTGCGACAGGTTTTGCAAGGAAAGTACGCCTAAGCGCGATCTAATTTACGATGGAGGGTTGCGCGACTTAATCCGAGCGCGCGCGCGGCCGCTGATACATTGCCAGAGGAGCGAACGAGCGCGCGGGTCAGCACGGCTTGTTCAGCCTGCTCAAGACTATCATGGCCATCAAGACCTAAAAGATCGGCCAGAAGTTTAGGGGCCGCGGCCAAATTGCCACTAAGGCCTAAATGCTGGCGCGCCGCACGTGTCGCCCCAATCACCAAATCATCGACATCAACAGCGAGAAGCGCGCCCTGACCTCGGTCGAGGCCCGGCACCACCACGACTCGCGCACGCGGGAAGTGTTGGTGGAATAAATCTGTTTCTACCTTGCGGGCTATTTCTGCGACCGTATGGCCGATCAGGCCCGCAACGGCATCGCCCAAATCAGCGCGCGCGGTTGACACATCAATCACCGCTGCCAAGGCTCCGTCGGGGCCGTGGACGGGGGCAGACGAGCAGCTCAAATCAATATTGCGCGCTAAGAAATGCTGATCCCGGTGAATGGTAACGGCACGGCCCTCAGCCAGACACGTGCCGATACCATTGGTGCCAACGTCTGCTTCAGACCATACGGTGCCGGTCCAGAGCCCTGATTCCTCAAACGCGCGATCATTGCCGGGCGCGCCGCGCCGATCCGCCGCCACGCCTTGTGCGTCGGCCAGAACAATGCAGGCCCCAAGCCCACCGACCATTTGGAACAGGCGGTCTAAATGGGGCGCAGCCATCGGTAAAAGGGGCCCCAAACGCTCCCGCGCTAAAGCGAGTTCGTGGGCCGTGATCCGGCCTGCGTTCGGATTGGCAGAGGGGTCTAGGTGATGGAGCTGCGCTGAACGCGCCCACGAAGCGGCAATCGGTGACCTCGCAGCCAAACCGCCGACAATCGCGGCCTCGACACGCGATATATGTTCTGCAACGGGCGTGGCCATTGCTCCTCCCAAGGTCCAGTCCCTGAACAGCCACTGGCTGAGTAGGACTTGCTTTTGTGCGAGCTTATGAAAACTCGAACCCGCATCAAACGCCTAAAATCGCGCGAGCGCAATGCGACAAAAGCGACTCAAGAGGTCGAAATTGCTCTATTGGTGTCCATAGAGAGGGCAGAGGGAATTTGCATGACATCCAAAGCGAGGCCAAACACCGCGACGAGCCGCCTTTTTTCCTACGGTACTTTACAGCGAGAAGCGGTGCAGATGGAAACCTTTGGCCGCAAGCTGACGGGAATGGCGGACGCGTTAGTCGGCTTTAAACAGACGCTGTTGGAGATCACCGATCCGGAGGTCTTACAGATCAGTGGCGCGCGCTTTCATCCGATTGTGATCGCGAGCACAGACCCAACCGACAAAGTGGACGGCACTGTCTTTTGGGTCACGCCGGAAGAGCTTGCTTCCGCCGACCGCTATGAAGTTGCAGATTATCAAAGAGTCGAGGCCAGCCTTGCTTCGGGCGGCAAGGCTTGGGTTTATGTCAAAGCAGGGTGAGGTGCTTGGCCCATCGGTCGCCCCGGTGCGGCGCAAACCAACGTCAAATCAAAGCAGCCTCATTTCGCCATATAAGCATCCAACGTGTTGTGGAAATGGCGGATGCGGCTTTCCTGATAGCGGGCCAAGGTAACGCCAGGCTTTCTGGTTGTGCGAAGGCCCTTTTGGATGCGCATGAGATTGTTCGTGTCTTGGTCAGCGACCATGGCGGCTGAACCCAAACCGTCGGCCTCCGCCCATTTTTGATCTTCACGCAGCCATTGGATTTGCGCTGGCGGAGGATGAGAGCCATCTTCGGCCTTGGAGAACAAAAGCATAATCTCCATGATGCAACGCTGTGGGTCATCGCCATAGGGCCGGAAGCGATAGCAAATCGGCAAGGCTTGCCCGCCCCACGGAACCATGTTCGGGAAGAGCAAATATTCGATCAAATCCAAGGCTTCAGAGTCTGAGAGCGTGGTCATGTCGCGGCCAGAGGCGCGACCAATTTTTTCGCGGGCACGCTGCGCCAGCTTGGCGCGCGCTGGTTCACCTTCCTCCAGTTCAATCGGCTTGCCCCCATAAAAGGGGACATCCCGGCGGATGTGCTCAATGGTCTTTTGCGGAGTCACATTCTGGGCATCCGGACTTGGTACCCCCTGCACCGCCAACATCCGGCTGACGTGACGCACACCTGGCCAAATGTCATATTGGGTGTTGCTATCGCCATAATAAGCCGTCACCTGCGGATGGGCGAAGGGCACATGATAGCTTTCGATGAAGGCTTCCATGCCCAGCTTCCAATTGCACGGCAAAACCTTGGCGACATGGGTGGCTTTATAGCGGTCCTCTAAAGCAAATTCTTTAAAGTGATCGGGCAGGATTTCGAGATAGGAGTCCAAAGGCTCACACTCTGGGTCGAAATTCACAAAAACAAAGCCGCCCCAAAGCCCGACCTTGGCCTCGGGCAAAGTCATTTTAGAGCGGTCGACATGCTCAAAATCCCAGTCTTGCGGGATATGGGTCAGCTTGCCTTGCAGGTCCCAAGTAAAGCCATGGAATGGACAGCGGAATTGTTGGACACAGCCGCCTGTTGTACGCAACAAGGTGCCGCGGTGCAGGCAAGCATTGATATAGGCGCGGATTTCGTTTGCCGCGGTGCGAACGACGATCAAGCTGTCATGCACAATCTCATAGACCAGATGGTCGCCTATATTCGGGATCTCTTCCACCCGGCAAGCCAATTGCCATGTCTTGCGCCAAACCTTCTCGACTTCGCGATCATGCCAATCCTTGGAGAAATAGCGCTCGATTGAGACATCTTCGGTGTTCATGCCTTCGGGCGGGCTCTCTTCCAACATCACAGCAGGCGGGGCAATCACGTCAGACGCAAATACTTGCTGAACGGAAGGTTCAGGGCGACCTTTGAGAATATCCAGCTTGGTCATTTAAACGCGTCCTCTGCTTTGAACTCAGTATCGAACCATTCTTGCCCATTGCTATGGTGGGCATGCCTTACAGATTAGGATCGGCCGAAGAATGAGGCTTCCCAGTATCCAGACTCACTCTCACTAAGCAAGTAAAAAATGAAAGCTATGTGCTTTCGATCTTGATGTCGACTAGGTTTTCCCGCACAGATTTTTCATGACGCGAGAGACGATCTCACCTTCTGACATTCGGGCGATCCAAGCAGTATTGATTGCCGTGCGGCAAGCTGCGGATGCCATTTGTGACCGATGGTCATTGATCCTGGTAGCGGCAGCTTTTGCTGGTGAAACACGCTTTGGCGGCTTTTCCGAGCGGACTGGCATGGCCAGCCGCCTTGTCACCTCGCGATTAAAAAATCTATGCGATATGGGCGTCATGATGCGTGTCCCCTATAGTGTGCGGCCGCCGCGCGATGAATTTGTGCTCACCAATCAAGGCCGCGCGCTTTTGCCTGTCCTGCAGCATATGGTCGATTGGGACCGTACGTGGAATAAGGGGGCAGAGCCTAGCGCCCTGCTGCAATCACCGACAGGGGCGCCACTTGCTGTGACACTAATATGCAGACACTGCGGGCACGCAACCACCGCGCGCGATATCGCCCTTCAGGTCAGTCGCGCCCAACTGCGATCCGCCCCCAAAAAGACAGGCGCTCGCCGCCGCTCAATTGTCACTAGTGCAAACAGATTCTTCAACACCTTTGGCTTACGTCAATCGCTCGACATTTTCGGCGATAAATGGAGCATTGAAATCATCCTCATTGCCTTCTTCGCCCTTCATCGCTTTACCGATTTCAGCGACAATTTAGGCATAGCGGCCAACATTCTAACAGATCGGCTAGAGCGTTTGATAACGCTGGGCGTGTTCCGACACGATGGCGTGCGTGGCTATTATTTGAGTGAAAAAGGCTTGGCGCTTTATGGGATATTGGTCAGCATCCAAGCTTGGGCCGACGCGTGGGTGCCACAACGCTACAGGTCGCCCGTTACCCTGATCCACCGCGCCTGCGGTCAGGTGTTTAAACCTAAGACGATTTTGGAACCAGTGTGACTTTGTCCATCTGTGACACCGTGGCGTTCGATGCAGCAAATGCCTAAGACGGACAGCCGTGTTAGCGGAACTGTGATCTGGCCTATCACAAATTTGTCTTGACGGCAGTCACTACCAAGCCTGCAATGTGGGTTTTCTACATGGTGTCGCATCGGCGCGATACAGCGAGCTGAGGACGAGAATCTTTGAACGCATTTTGGCTGGCTATTGCGCTGATGGGGCTATTCTTAATCATCCAGAAAGTGGCGCTCTGGAAAAAATGGAATGGCTTTATTCCATATTTCGCCGTCCTTGTTTTGGCAGCGCTGATTATCTTCAGCTCTGACGATGGACGCCAACAACTGGGACCCTATTTCAGGCCACCTGCGGATGTCGAAGATTTCTGGATTGCTGTCGGCATTACATTTGCCATCCACTTGACGTGCACCATTGTTGTGCTGGTCGGTTATAAAGGATTGGGCCTGCCAGCACCGAAGAATTACAATCCTTATGCGTCAATTTTGAAGCAAAAGCCGCTCCAATTTGGAGCGTTCCTTGTTGTCTTCGCCCCATTGTTTGCCCTTTTTGAAGAATTGATCTTCAGACTGGCCTTTATTGCCATCGGCTTGTCTGAGGATAGCAAGCTGGTTGAGCAACTAAGCCTCATCTTCTTATCTGCCTTAATATTTGGCTTGGCGCATACTACTGGGGGAAATCCGGCACATGGAATAAAGTCGGGGGTCACCGGCCTTGTTTATGGCGGGGCTTTGTTGATCACAGAGTCCATCTGGATCCCGTTCCTGGTGCATACACTTAATAATCTGATTTGGCTGACGCTGGCTTATCTTGCCGTCCGCTATCAGGTCGAAATACAGGGCGAGGACAAGGCGTCTGATGTGCTGACACCGTCTGCTAAGATTTAGCGCTCGCCCAAATCCACCGCGCCTTTAGTCCAATATTTCGGCCTGCCATGCGACTTAAAGCAGGGTGTCACTCAGCGGCACTCGCCATGACCTGCACCATAGCCTGCTAGACTAACCGTGCAATCTGAGAGGTGAAGCCCAAGTAGCGACCTGGCGAATTTATAGGGCTGGGTGTTGCCAGCGCAGCCTATATCAATCTTCTGTAGACTTGATGATGCCGCTTAACAGGCTAAAGCGCGAAATTGAAGGTGATCCACCCGCGGGGCAACGACAAGCTATCATCTTGATGCGCTTCATGCTGCTCTTGATCGCGTCCTATGCCTTGGTCATGCTACCCCTTCTGGCCGCAGCATTGGTTTGGTTCGCCATCCTTCCCCGCTAGTTTCAATTCCCGTTCCGTTTACGGAAACTTAGTTATGAATAGCTCAGATATGGGCTTCTATGGGGTGCAACAGCGCAGTAATTATTCAAATATCGACACCAAGCACATTCAAACAGATGCCAAGCAACTTCGACTTAATAAGCTTGGGTTATTAGCTCCTCATAACTAGTCATTTTATCGGTCAATACTGAGATCGCGGGGGCAATCAGTGTATTTTTGGACAGCAATGCTTGGCGGGTTGATAGGTTGGCTCGCGACAGGCCTAGAATTTCATGGCTTCTTCATCGGCTGCGCCATTGGTGCCGGTTTCGGCAAGGGCTTGCGGGAGCTCATTCGTGCGGAAGTTGCCAAACAAACCGACGAGCTGCTCGCCAAGTTGGAAGACCGACCACCACCCGTCATGAACGAAAACATGGGTCGATCCTGGAGAGACGAGGCACCCATCAGACGCCCCCGGCCTGAAGTGGCCCTTGCACCGCCAGCGCCAGCGGCACCACTTGAACCAGAAGTGGCCGTCGTCGCGGAACCCGTCCTCACCCGCGCGGAAGCAACCAAAGAAGAAATCATCAAGGAGATGGCCTTTTCCTCGCCCTTTTCGGGTACCCGGCAGGCCACATCCGAAAGCATCAGAACTTATCAGCCTCCCCCACCCGGCTTGTTTGATAAGGCACGAAACTGGCTGTTTGGCGGCAACACGATTGTGCGCGTCGGCTTGGTTGTCTTGTTTGTTGGCCTGTCCTTTCTGGCCAGCTACGCCGCCGCGGCAGGCATGTTCCCCGTCGAATTGCGCTTGACCCTCGTCGGGCTTTTTGGTGCCGGACTGATCGCTTTCGGGTTTAAGACGCGGGAAGCGCGACCCCAATTCGGTCTCGCACTGCAAGGCGGGGGTATCGCAACCATTTATCTGACGCTTTATGCAACGACCAAACTGATCGACGGCTCCTCTCCAGTAGCTGCCTTTGTTTTGATGATCTTGGTCTGTGGCTTTGGCTGCGCACTAGCTTTGCTCCAGCGATCCCAAGCTCTGGCCGCGACATCCTTCTTGGGTGGGTATGCGGTGCCGCTTTTGTTGAGCACGGGCAGCGGCGATGTGGTCGGACTCTTTGCCTATTACAGCGTGCTGAACCTAGCCATTTTGTTCATCGCTGTGCAGCGTTCATGGCGCGTGATAAACTTGATCGGCTTTGCATTTACCTTTGGCATTCTGACGGCGGTGGTGTCGAGCGAGGCTGCCACCACGCAATTTGTAGCCACTCAGTCTTTCCTGATCCTTTCGGTCTTGATCTATGTGATTACAGCCATTCTTTATACGCGCATGACGCCGAGCCAAGTGCCGGATGGACAAGCCAGTCCAACAGCAAACCAATTTGGCAATGTGGTTGACACCACGCTTCTGTTTGGGACCGCGCTCATCGGCTTTGGCTTGGAGGTCAGCCTCATTGGCGACCGGCCGCTCGGCTCTGCCTTTGCGGCACTCGGCTTTGCTGGTCTTTACCTTGCCTTGTCTGCCTATACCGCGCGTTTTCTGCCCCGCGCCAATCGCTTGTTGAGCGAGGCCTTGTTGGCTGTCGGGATCATCTTCATCACGCTTGCTGTCCCGCTCGCGCTCGGCGCGCGTTGGACTTCCGTCGTCTGGGCCTTGGAGGGGGCCGGTGCTTTCTGGATTGGGATGCGCCAAGCACGGTGGCTACCGCGCCTATTTGGCTTGGTTCTGCAAGGCCTGGCGGCTTTCTTCTATGTGTCCGGCGTGGGGCCGAATGTCACCGCGATCCCGTTGGCCAATCCGGCCTTCCTAGGGGCGATGTTGGTGGCATTGCCCGTGCTTGCCACCGCTTATTGGTTGCAAAAGCCCTTGCCACATAGTGGGTCAGCGCTTGCGATCAGCTATGGGCAGATTGAAGAGACCTTGGCAAAGCCCGCCTTCTTCCTGGGCTTTGCGTTTTGGTGGTTGGCGTGTGGCATGGAGATCCATCGGATGCTGCCCGCAACTGGGCCCAATCAAGTCGCAGCATATATCCTCCCGTCGGATCTTTTATTGATGGTGACGATGCTGGCCTATTTGGTCAGCGCACTTGGCTTTCAATTCCTTGGGCGCCGTATGCAGTGGCAAGTGGCCGTTTGGCCCAGTGCAGCGAGCCTGATTGCCCTTGGGATTTGTTTCTTAAACACCCTGAGTGGGTATAGTCACATCCTTTACAATCCAGATTGGCTTTTATGGATCATCGCCATCGGGCTTCACCTATGGATGCTCTATGTGAATGATCATGACACCATTGTGTCTCGCCCGATAATCACGGGCACCCATATTGGCGGCCTTTGGCTAGGTGTTTTGCTGCTGGCTGATTGCGTCGATTTCGCCATCGATCGGGGCGAGCTTTGGGATACATCCTGGGCTGGCGTCGCCTTCCTCGCAACCATGGTAGCCGTCTTGATCGCCCTGTCACTGACAGCAACGCGCCACATGAACCCCGCGACACCGTCCAGCAAATGGCCGCTCAATCGCCATAGCCAAGCCTATGGCTGGCAGGGCGCTGTCCCAATTGCGCTGCTGGTTGGCTGTGGTGCTATTGCCATCACCTTGCTTGCATCTGGCGACGCGTCACCCCTGCCCTATGTCCCGCTGCTCAACCCGGTAGAACTGACAGTGGCTTTGGCAATCGCGGCCCTCATGCTGTGGCGACATTATGTGATCGCCGCAGGACTGGAATCGACGGAAGCAAAATGGATTGCTGGGCATCAGGCCTTGGTCTTGGTAGCGATCTTCATCTTTATCGCAATCAACATGGCTTGGCTGCGCATCGCCCATCAACTCTTAGGCGTTGACTGGTCAGGGACCGCCCTCTTTGAGAGCTTCTTTGTCCAAACAGGTCTCGCCATTTTGTGGACGGTGCTTGCTCTGCCGCTCATGGTCTTGGCGCATCGTCGGACCAACCGCCAATTGTGGCTTGTCGGGGCAGGCTTGTTGGGGCTGACCGTCGCAAAACTGATGCTGGTTGATCTCAACAATTCTGGAGGCGGCGCGCGCATCATTGCCTTTATCGCGGTCGGCGTGTTGATGCTGATTGTCGGCTATCTCGCGCCTTTACCACCCCGGGTCAGCAATCCCGAGGCGGAGCCACAGCCAGAGACATCCAAAGAGGGTACCTCATGAAGACCCAGCCTAAGACATGGTTGATCGCCATCGCGGCCTTTCTGTCCTGCGCCGCGGCACCAACCGGATTGGATAGCGACCAAGCATCCTACCAAGAGCGACTGCCACTGACCCCCGTCGGCGAAGCCCCAGTGCAGCGGGTTCGCCTGCCCTTGGGAGTCGTCATGGCCTCAAAGTCGGACAACCTCTCTGATCTGCGGGTCTTTGACGGGAACGGCCGCGTGGTCCCAATCGCGCGCATGCCCAATTTGCCGAGCCCAAGCCGCAGCGTTTACCTGTCCGCTATGCCGATCTTTGGCCCTCAAACGGCGTTACAGCAGCCCGATGTGACACTCAAAATTGAGAGCGAAGGTCGCGTTCGAACGGTCACAGTGGATGGCAAACCGGTCGCCAATGACCAGACCAATGGGGTGATTGGCGTCCTTTTTGATGCGCTAGGTCAAAGCGGCGAGCTTCAACAATTGGTTTTGGACGCCACCATCCCCGAAGGTCAGCCCGTTACTTTTACCATTGAAGCCAGTGAGGACCTGAAGTCTTGGCGCCCGCTTGGCGAGGCGGTTGATTATCGCCCACCAGGTGGCGCAGAAAATGACCTCGCCCTTGCGGTCGCGGGCACGTTGCAAGGCAAGACGAGGTTGCGGGTGACGTGGCGCAGTGATGGGCCATTACGCGCCCCTGTCACTGTTCGCCAAGCCATGATCACAGCCTCACGCGCGACCTTAGAGGCTGGGCCAATGCGCAGCATTTCTGCCGCGCCGCCACCGCTGCTGGATGCCTATAGCTTAGAATTCGCGCTCCCCTTTGCGGCACCGATTCAGACCATTACCGTCGACGCCAAGGGCGGAGAAGGATTGGTGCCGATCCAAATCTTGGGCCGCAATGCGGTAGAAGAGCCGTGGGTGTCGCTGGGCCAAGGGCGATCTGAAGCTAATTCAAGCCCGATTGGGTTGCAGCAGGTGCCGATCCGGATGCTCCGTATCGAGGCGGACCGTCGCGTCGGTGGATTTGCGGCAACGCCTGCGATCCGGTTTGGTATCAGCGTGCCGGAGATCGCCTTTGTGACAAGTGGCAAGCCGCCCTTCACCTTGGCAGCGGGGCATCCCAAAGCGGCCGACGTGTACTTGCCACTGGCCGATATTGCGCGCGGTGATCCGGGCAGCATTCCAACAGCCAACATCGAGGATGCCGCTCTCAACACCCTGACCTTGCCTGCTATCAGCCCCGGCAACGCCCCTAAGCAAACGACAATCTTGTGGGCAGTCCTGCTTGGCGTGACTGCCCTTTTAGCCGGTATTGCCTGGCACCTCTGGTCCAACCGGGACAAAGCGGTACCGTCTCCAGATTAGTGCTGCGACACTGTTTCAGCGTGTCACCCCCAACACCCTTATCCCCGCGTGGGAAACCACCGGGGGGACGCCGTGTGCCCCTGAAGAAAGGGCAAAGGGGCCGGGGCGCGTGGTACGCGCCAAATAGAGTGGGCCAGATTAACGGACTGGCCCGGAATACGGAGCAAACCGTGCGCCCCGGCTTGATAAGTCTGTGTGCTTGAGGGAGGATCATGAGGCCTCCTCGGTGGTGTC
>JAIXQA010000076.1 GCA_027485915.1 Alphaproteobacteria bacterium
CTGTCGGCGGTTTATGCACCACATCGGTGAAGGATCGGCCAATCTCTGCCGGTGCCACCTTGCGCACCCCGCGCGCGGGATCATGAATAATCGCCCATACCCCACCTAGCCCATTCCACGCCTTCTTCAGCACCACATAATGGGCCAAGTTCCAGTGCAGCACGCAAGGCGGCTTGAGGCTCGGTAATTCATCGACTTCCAGCCGCAAAGGCCTGCCCACGATACCCAGCCCATCGGCCATATCCATAACGCTTCTGAGGGTCGTGCCTTTGAGGCTCGCGCTGAATTTGCGGCGAAGCTCGGAAAGCGTGTGGCGTTGACCATGGGCGGCGGCGACCATGACGAGGCAAGCCAAACCACACTCCGCAGCCTCTGCCTGCAGGATCACCGGTAACTTGCCAGCGTGGAACAGGCGCGTCAGCCACGTACGGCTATCGTCGTGAGCTTCGGTTTTTAAAATCGTCTCTCAGTATAAGGCCCAATGGGTAGGCAAGACGCCATGGCACCACTCACCAATTTTTGACTGAATGGTTGACGGACGCAACTTGACATACCCCCCCTAGCTCCGTCAACTTTCTACTTGGTCGATCAGGCCATGGGACACGGAAATGTGATGTCCTTTCAAGAACCTAGAATAGGAGATTGAGATATGCGTGCATTGACGATGGATGAAGTTAGATATGTTAGCGGCGGAACTAGTCCCCCTCCCCCTCCTGCTCCGAGCACACCCTCAAAGCCTGCTGAAAAACCCAAGGAAGAGGAACGAAAACCTGAAACTGTCTTTGTTTGGGGCGTTCGGACGCCTACCGGTGCTGGAGCGTTCGGTGGTGGTGGTTGGATCGGATTTGGTTACAGTGCTGGCGGAACAGGTCGGGTCCAGCCGATAATTCAGCGTACAGAGCCTGCCGATCCAAACAAGCCAGAAATCAAAGTGGAGCCGCAACCAGACGGAGTAGATGTTTACGTGCCGGTAAACACGTCACGGGAAGCGCGGCAACGCTTCTGGGGTCGAGCCTTCGGGACTCCGCCCGCTGCAATCCCATGATCTCTTTATCTGACTGCAAGTAATGCAATTTACCCCAGTCACGGGAAGGTGACCGGGGTAAATTCTATTATAGCTCCAAATAGTAAAACAGTGGGGATCAGTTTGACTAAGTTTAGTTCTTGTTTTAGTGCGATTTGCATCAGCATGGCGCTAACATCATGCGCTCACCGCCCGGAGATTCGTTACTCGGGGCCAATTACAGAGCAAGATGTCAAACCGGTTATAGCTGCTATAAAATCCGGCAACCCTTATTCACTTAGGATTAGAAGCTTAGGTGGCGATGGCGAGGCCGTTACAGCCTTAGCTGAGGCGGTGCAGGCTTTTCGAATACCGGTAACAATTCACAACGAGTGTGCCTCCGGTTGTACCTTAGTATACATTGCATCGCCGAAGCGAAAGGCTGAACCCGGAACAGCGCTATTGTTCCATTGGAGTGGTGCGTTCCACGCTGAGACCCTTAGTCAAAAACTAGGTGCTCAGAATCCCGAAGCTCTTAAGGGAAGCGCTCTTGCCAAACGAGAACTTTCGATTTTGTCGGCCTCTGGCATTGATCCTCAGATTTACACAGATGCCGTCGAAATTGTGAGACCCCTCTGCGCGAGCGCTCAAATCTCAAATGAGGAGTTACAGTACTTTGGCGTATCTGAACTCAACTTTGTTTCTTTTTCCCATGAGGCGCTTCAATCATATGGGTTCAAGGAAAAAGACATAAGGAACATTATCACGGATCCCAGCACCTTGAAGATAAGGGCCGAGTCAAACAATTCTTGGGGTGGGTTAGTTGGTTTTGTGCCAAATCGGCCAAAACTTAGTGCCAAAACAAATTCAACTGCGCTTCGGGACTGTACACGTGAAGAGTTTCTTGCCCTTAGTAGGCGATAAATGATGCTTTAAACTGGGTGATGAAATGACCCTCTTCCGCCCCGCCGTGATTGAAGCCCAGCGTCGCCGTGTATACGGCAGTGTGACGCTGCATCAGCCTGCGCGGCTCGCGGCATTTAGTGCCGTGGCGGTCATCAGCTTCGCGATTGGAACGGCCTATCTGGCGCTGGGTCAGTATGCTCGCAAAGAGACCGTGGCAGGCTGGATTGCGCCGGAGGCGGGCCTGTCGGCGGTTTATGCACTACACCGGTGAAGGATCGGCCAATCTGTGCCGGTGCCACCTTGCGCACCCCGCGCGCTGGGTCGTGAATGATCGCCCATACCCCACCTAGCCCATTCCACGCCTTCTTCAGCACGACATAATGGGCCAAATTCCAATGCAGCACACAAGGCGGCTTGTGGCTCGGTAATTCATCAACTTCTAACCGCAAGGGCCTGCCCACCATAACCAGCCCATCGGCCATATCCATGACGCTTTTCAGCGTCGTGCCTTTAAGGCTGGCGCTGAATTTACGTCGAAGGTCAGAAAGAGTATGGCGCTGGCCATGGGCAGCGGCCACCATGGCAAGGCAAGCCAAACCACACTCGGCCGCCTCGGCCTGCAGGATCATCGGCAGCTTGTCGGAGTGGAACAAGCGGGTCAGCCAGGTCCGGCTGTCGTCGTGAGTCTTACTCTCCAAATCTTCCGTTGGCCCAACTTCCGGCATCATGCATAACTACCCAAAATAATTGTCCGCAAATTGAGCGCGAGTTCGTTATTTTGCCACTTGACATCCCCCCCCCCCGCTAAGTCAACTTCGACGGCGTCCGCTAGGGAAACCAAATACAGTTAGGTATTTTGGCCCGATTTGAGACCTGACAGGGAGATAGAGATATGCGCGCATTGACGATGGATGAGTTGAAGCTTGTGAGTGGGGGCTTTCTTCAGTCTACTCCACCTCCAGAAGTCGACAGGGTGGTCGTGCCCGGACAACGCAAGAAGCCTGTCACTGGTTTCAGCGCGGCAGAGTGGGGTGACATTGCTAATTTAAGTCAAGATGCTTTCTGTAACGCGATGGAGGGTGCGTTCGAAAATGCAAAAACGGAAGCATCAATAGCGGAAAATGAGGAACTGACAGGCGCAGGCTTGGCCACATTCGGTGTTGCGATGATAGCAGGAGGGTTTCACGTTTGTGGCGCAGGAACGGCAGCAACAGGTGGCCTTGGGCTCTTACCCTCCTGTATAGGTGGAGCGGTTGTGACAGCAACCGGGGCCGTAACCGGCGCTGGTGGCGGAATTATGTTTTTGACCGCAGACCGTAGACAGGCCGAGGCGATGCGCGACCAAATGGCAATTAGGACCAGTGCAGTGAGAGCTGGATGTTCTGCGGGCTCTTTTAAATAAAGAGCTTACTTGGAAGAGCTAGTGCTATGCAAATCAAATATGTCAACTTGGAAAACAATCCTTCAAAGCATCCTGCTTAAACCCCACCGACAAAGAAACAGATTGACTGAGGGCTTTAACAATGACAAAAAAAGAGGGAAAACCCTTGCATAATCACATAATAGTTATCGCCCATTTTGTCACTTTAGGCTCATTCGTGCTGTGGTGTATCGCGGTGATTGTGGCAACTTGGCTTAAGGTATTTCCAATAGACAGGTCGTAAATTTGCGCGATGCACAACTATGTTTTTGATTAACCATGTCTGTAATTTCTTGAGGTGGCCGCCGAATTGATGGGACAGGAACTTCAGCTGAATATAGTTATGTTCGTTTTGGAGGGGTGTGCCGCCTGTCACGCCCTGCGGGCGAATTTTGAGCGGGTTTTGTCGAGAGAGAGTATGGCAGACCGCAAGAAAATGGTTGCAGTGCACACAGTACAATATGGAAACTCATGTGACTTTGAACCTGCTGCATTGGTTAGGCCGAGGGTATTTCCTACATTAATAGTGTATAATGCTGAAGAACCAGTATTTGGTTGGGAGGGATTTGCTCTGATGGCACCAGAAGATATTCAAGAAGATATAGTATTTGATGTGCTAACTCAGATATTTTCCTTATTAGGGCCGAGTCAAGAACTCGAGAAAAACTGGCACCAAAGCGCTGAGGCTAATAAAAGCACAATGTCAGAAGTTAAATCCATATGACTCTGAGAAACACACTCTCTGACATCATTTCCGACGGCTTGCGCATTTTAGATGGAGAGCAATATAGATCCAGATTGGCTGTTTGCGGTCATTGTGAAAAAAGCAAGACTGACGCTTTCGGAATAAGTTGCGGTTTGTGTGGATGCAATATGCATTTAAAGGCTAAATTCATCGCCTCCCGTTGTCCTGCAAATCTCTGGGACCAAACTGACATCTCCAACATCCCATGACCCTCTTCCGCCCAGCCGTCATTGAAGCTCAACGCCGCCGTGTTTATGGCAGCGTGACGCTGCATCAGCCTGCGCGGCTGGCGGCATTTAGTGCCGTGGCGGTCATCAGCGTCGCGATTGGAACAGCCTATCTGGCGCTCGGTGAGTATGCGCGCAAGGAGACCGTAGCAGGGTGGATTGTGCCAGAGGCGGGTTTGTCTGCTGTTTATGCACCGCGTGGTGGGGTAGCCGATGCTGTGCTGGTGCGCCAAGGTGATATGGTAGCCGAAGGCCAGCCATTGATGCGGCTAGCTTTAGACGTGTCGGGCGCTGATGGCGCGATTGTGCCGCTGCAGCGGGCACAGACCCGGGCGCGCTTGACCGAGATTGAGCTACAGGCCGCGGCCAGCGCCCAGCGCTTTGCCGAAGAAAGTCGCAGGCTAGCCGAACGGGCGAGTGCCACATTCGACCGCTTTGGGGCCGAGGATGCTAGGCTGATGGAGGCTGCACGCGGCAGTGCCAATCGCTTTACCCAGGATGATGCCCGCTTGGCCGACCGTGCCATTGCCGCACGTGCTGACGCCAGCCGCCTAGAGGCCAGCCGCGACCTCGCCCAAGGGCAATTGGCCATTTCCGAACGCGCCGAAGCCCAAGCCCGCACCTTGGTGGCCAAAGGCTTTATGGCCAGCACTGAAGCTGATCGGCGGGCACAAGCCACGATTGCTGCGCGTGCCCAAGTGGGCGAGCTAAACCGTCAGATACAATCCCGCCTCGATGAGGCCAAGGATTATGACCGCCAGCGCCAATCCTTGCGTGCGACCCATCAGGCCGAGATGGCCGACATTGCCCGCCAGCGCGCAACACTGGCCGCCTCTCGCTCGGGCGAGACCAAAGACCTGATGCGCCAACGCCAAGCGCTAGAGCCTGCGCGCGCCTCAGAAGCCAGCCAATTACGCAGCGCTAAGACGCAATTGGAAACAGGGCTGACCGAGCTTTCGGTGCAGGACGGATATGTGGTGCGTGCCCCGGTTGCCGGAAGGGTAGCTAGCCTCAATATCCGCCCCGGCGAAGCGGCCAACCCCAACGTGCCCTTGATCAATCTCGCCCCCAAAGGCAGCCCGATGGAAGCGCAAATCTTGGTGCCCACCCGTGCCGCTGGCTTTATCACCGAAGGCCAGCGCGTACGCCTGATGGTCGATGCCTTCCCGTTTCAACAATTTGGGGCCATTCAAGGCGAAGTGCGCGAAATTGCTCGCTCCGCCCTGCGCCCCGGTGAGATCGCTGCACCCATCGAGTTTAAGGAACCCGTCTACCGCATTCGCGTGGCGCTAACTGGCCCCGGCATCCAAGCCTATGGGAAGGACCGCCCCCTGCAGCCCGGCATGACGCTGAAGGCTGACGTGATCACCGACAAACGCACCTTCATGAGCTGGCTGCTTGATCCGCTTTTGGCGGCACGGGCTCGCGCGGCTGCAGGGTGAGTGGTCGTCTAAGTCAGAAAACTGCCTGCTCCCCGAAACCAAATTGCATCGCCCTTTCGCAGGATGGCGAACTTTTGAATGGCAGGTAGCGACATGATCTATTTCGACGCCGCCGCAGTTGAAATGAAAAAGCGCCCAATATTCCAAGTGTCAAAACACACAAAGGCCGCACCGGTCTCCCCGTGCGGCCTGCTCTCAACAAGTTGAGTGCGACGGACCCAATCGCTAGGTATAGCTTTCGCTTCGCCTTTAGAAGTATTCGCTAGAATTAGACTATGTTGACCCCACCTATTGAAAGGCGTTTTCTTCTTTTGTCGCCTTGCTAACTTTCTACTCCCGCGCTTGTTTCCGTGAGATCAAGGTTACGCCTGATTTTTATTTTGACAAGAAATTTTTTGTGAGTCGTGATTCAATGAATCACTCGTAAAATCAGATGCATGCAGATTATCCCCACATTTATCCACCATTTTATCCAC
>JAIXQA010000029.1 GCA_027485915.1 Alphaproteobacteria bacterium
AATAGCGAGATCGTTGTGCCCGTCTATGATGCATCGGGTGCTTTGGCTGCCGTATTGGACGTGGATTCCACCGAGCTCGCCGCGTTTGACGAAGAAGACCAAGCAGGCCTTGAATCGATTTGCCGGATTTTGTTGAGGGCTTGAGGCGGCTTGGTGGAAACACCCAACCTGTCATCCTCGCCGAAGCGGCAGCGAAGAGCGGGGACCTCAGCGAGTTTGCGGCAGGGGGTCCCGGGTCGGCTTCGCCGTCCGGGATGACACCATTTGTGGTGGAAACACCCAACCTGTCATCCCCGCCGGAGCTACAGCGCAGAGCGGGGATCTCAGTGAGTTAGCGGATCAAGATCCCGGCTCGGCTTCGCCGTCCGGGATGACAATTTTGGTGGTTGCAATACCCCTTCACCAACCGCGCCAAAACCCGCGCGCTATTCCCGCTTCAAAATATTATCGACGATCCAACTCCATGCCGCTTGTGGCTTATAGCGGGCCTTGAGGTCGTCGCGGTCATATTCGGTGGTGAGCCAGGTCCAGAAGTCGATGCGGCCGGTGGCTTCGATCTTGGCCCATTCGGCCCAGAAGAAGTCGAGGATGCCGGTCTTTGCCGCGCTGATATGAAGATATTTGAAGCTTAATTGCTTGCGCGCTTCTTCCAACGGCACGCCCTCCATCTGATAGAGATAAAAGACGCTCATGGTGCCCGCACGATCTGCACCCGATTTACAATGCATCAGGGCAGGATATTCCATGGTTTCAAAGGCTTTTTTGGCCTCGATCAAGCGCTCTGCATAGGGTGCGCCGCGGCTCTCGCTGTGCAGAAAAACAAGGTTGAGGCCTAGCTTCTCGCACGCCTCTTTCTCCAAGACGGTGAAGCTTGCATCCGTATCGCCGCGTAAATTGACAATGGTCTTGATGCCAAAGTCTTTCCATGCCGCCAATTGCTTGGGGCTGGGTTGATTGGTGCGCCACATGCGGGGGCTGATTTGATATTTGTTTTGAAAGCGCGCGCGCAAAAAGGCGTGGTCATTCCACCAATAGTCGCGTTCAGCGGCTTTGCGGCGTTCAGGCGTGGAGAGGTCAAATTTGGGCACGGGCGCGTCTTTTCGGCTGGTGGGATCGCATCTAGGCAGCCCCGCGTTGCCATGCAAGCCTTAGCTGTGGCGCCCGCGCACTCGCCATGGACCGCAACGCTCGTTATGGAGCGGGGACTATGAGCAAAAAACTCTCGCGCGCCTTCTTCCGATCCTCACCCGTCCAGTGGTTTTTTGCGGGCTTTCTGGCCGCTTGGATGGCTTTGGTGCGGGTGACGACACGCTGGACTTGGGTCGGTAAGGAACATGCCGAGCCCGTTTGGAAGTCTGGCAAAGGGGTTGTCTGGTGCTATTGGCATTCGCGCATCATGGGCGCACATTCGATCTGGCCGACCGATGTTCAAAAGATGTTGATGCTGATCTCGCTATCCCCCGACGGCCAGTTTGTGGCGCGCGCGGCAGAACTTGTTGGCCGCACGGTGGTGCGGGGCTCTTCCTCGAAGAGGAAAGCCGACGGCGAGACTGAAGATAAGGGGGCGCTGCAGGCCTTTCGTCAAATGCTCAGCCATGCCTCTAAAGGGGGCTGCGTTGGGATTACGCCAGATGGACCACGCGGACCCCGCATGCGCGCCCAGCTTGGCGCGGTGCGGGTCGCGAAAATGGCCAAAGTGCCGCTCTTGCCCTCGGCCTTTGCGGTTAAGGGTGGCGGCTATGCCAAAAGCTGGGACCGTTTTCATTTGCCGCCTTTGTTTTCGCGCGGTGTCATCGTCTATCGCCCGGCCATTGAAATCCCGGCCAAAGCCACCGAAGCTGATATGGAGGCCGCTCGTCTGGCCTTAGAGGTCGCCCTGACTGAGGCCATGCGAGAGGCCGATCGCTTGGTAGGCGGCCCGCTGATTGAGCCAGCGCCGCCAGCACCGCCCGTCGACGAGGTTGACGCGTGACCAAGACGCTACCCTTTTCCTTGACCCTCTATAGGATTGCGACCCAGCTTTTGGCGCGATTTATGCCGGGCGTTTTGGCGAGGCGGGCAGCGCGGGGGCGCGAAGACCCAACCCGGATTGCTGAACGGCTAGGCACCGCCGCAGTTGAGCGGCCAAAGGGCACATTGGTTTGGATTCATGGGGCCAGCGTCGGGGAAACCATTGTTGGCCATGCTTTGGCCCAAGAGCTGCGCAAAGCCCATCCGGGCCTGTCCTTCCTATTTACCAGCGGCACCAGAACTTCCGCGGATCTGATGGCGCGCAAGCTTTCGCCACCTGATCTACACCGCTATGTGCCCGTCGATACGCCGATGGCAACCAAGAATTTTATCGCGGCGTGGCAACCAGACCTGGCAGTTTTCGTCGAGGGCGAGATTTGGCCGAACCTGCTACTCGCAACCAAAGAGGCAAAGGTGCCTTTGGCTCTGGTCAATGCACGGATGACCGCACGCTCGGTCAAGGGCTGGCGGGGCAGGGCCAAGACGGCAGAGCTCTTATTCTCCCTGTTTGACGTGGCTATGCCCGCCGACACCCGCACATTTGAAGCCCTCAGCTTGTTCCGTGCGGGCCCGATTGGCACAGTCGGTAATCTCAAGTTGGCAGCACCCCCACCCCTTGTGAATGCAAAGGAAGCCAAGCTTCTGGCGGGCAAGCTGGGTAATCGGCCGGTTTGGTTAGCAGCCTCTACCCATGAGGGCGAGGAGACTGTCCTTCTGGCCGCCCATGCGGCTTTATTGCTGGGTGCGCCCGATGCCCTTCTGATCTTGGCCCCGCGCCATCCAGAACGCGCGCAAGATGTGGAGATTGAATGCCGCAAACAGGGCTTGGTGCCAGTCCGCCGCTCGAATGGCCACGTGCCGGGGTCGAAGACGTCTGTTTGGCTGTGGGACACATTGGGTGAGCTTGGCCTTGCCATGCGTTTGGCCCCGGTCACCTTTATGGCCGGAAGCCTTAAGCCCGGTATTGGTGGCCATAATCCTGTTGAGCCCGTCCAACTAGGCTCAACCGTGGTGAGCGCCAGTTTTGTTGGCAATTTTCTTGATCTCTATCAGGCCTTGGAAGACCAGGATGGGGCGGTAATCTTGGATGATCATGCGTCCGACCGGATTGCGTTGACTTTGGCAGGCCTGTTAGGGGACCCAGAGCGGCGAGAAGCGTTGAATGCGGCGGCGCGCGACGTGATCGCACAAGGCAGCCATGCCATGTCCGATACGGTTGCCGCCCTCGTGGGTCTGTTGGGGCGGGCTAAATCATGAGGGCACCTGCCTTCTGGACCATTCGCTATGGCCGCGATGCCGCACCGGTTCTGCGCTTGCTTCTATCTCCTCTTGGCGCGCTTTATGGCGCAAGTGTTGCCCGCCGGATCGCAATGGCAAGCCCCGTCGCCTTGCCCATTCCGGTCATCTCCATTGGCAATTTGACTGCTGGCGGCACGGGCAAGACGCCATTTTCCCAGACTTTGCGCACCCTATTGGCAGAGCTTTTGAATGGCCCGATCGGCATAGTCTCGCGCGGTTATGGCGGCAGACTGGAAGGCCCGGTCGCGGTTGAACGCGGTGTGCATGGGGCTGAAGCAGTAGGTGATGAGCCCTTGATGCTGGCCCAAGGCGGGCCTGTCTTTGTGGGGCGCGATCGGGCGGCGGTGGGCAGACTGGCGGCACAACAGGGCATGAAGGCCCTGATCCTTGATGATGGGCACCAGAACCCGGCTTTGACAAAAACCATCTCGCTGGTGGTGGTTGATGGGCAGACGGGCTTTGGCAATGGCCACCTCATTCCAGCAGGGCCGCTGCGCGAAAAGCCCGCCATTGGCCTTGCCCGCGCGGATGCAATCATTCTCATGGGCCAAGCCAGTGACGACACCTTAGAGGATATTGAAGGTTTTCAGGGGCCGATCTTTCAAGCCGTGCTTGAAGCGAAACCTATCGCCATTAAAGGCCCTATCTTAGGCTTTTGTGGCATTGGCAGACCTGAGAAGTTTGATGCAACCCTGCGTGGCTTGGGCTTGAATGTGCTCGATCTATACCCATTTGCGGACCACCACCTTTATCGGCCGGATGAGCTGAGCCGACTTGAAGCCAATGCGCGCGCGGCAGGGGCAACTTTGGTTACGACAGAAAAAGACCATGTCCGCCTGCCGCCTGATTTCGCAGCCAAGGTGCGGGTTGTGCCCATCGAAGCGGTTTTGGCCGATGAAGCGGGCTTTTTGGCCTTTCTGCGTGGCAAACTCGACAGCTATCTCGGGCAGGATTAGGATTTTTCCATGACAGCAGGCCGTCGCGAGTCCTTCTTCAAGCGCATCGAATCTTGGGCGTTTCACACCTATTGGAACCGGATCAGCCGGATGTCCTTGGATGAGGCCTCCAATGCAGGCGCAGGCTTTGCCCGCACCCTTGGCCCGATCACCAGCGCGCATAAGACCGCCAAATATAATATGCGTTTGGCCTTTCCCCGCATCACCCCGGCTGAAGAGCGCGAGATGCTGGACGCGATGTGGGACAATTTAGGCCGCGTTGTTGGCGAATTCCCGCATTTGTCCGCCATGGGGCTGTTTACCCCCGAAAGCCGGGCAGAGTTTCACGGGCTAGATATTCTCGACCGTTATGTCGGCACGGGGCTGCCCGGCGTTTTTGTCTCGGGCCATTTTGCCAATTGGGAAGTCATGCCCGCAGCCATTGTGCGGCGCGGGGTGGATTGCCGCGTCACCTATCGGCCTGCCAATAATATCTGGGTCGATGATACGATTGTGAAGGCGCGGGCCGATTATGGCGTGCGCTTGTTTGCGCCCAAAGGCCCCTCAGGCGGGGTCAGCCTGATGCGAATCCTGGCCAAAGGCGGCTCTGTCGCCATGATGAATGACCAGAAATATGAGACAGGCGTAGAAGCCCCATTCTTTGGTCATCTTTGCAAGACGGCAGACGGGCCCTCGCGTCTGGCTTACCGCTTTAAAGCGCCCTTGCAGACCATGACGGTCAAGCGCTTGGCGGGCGCGAACTTCACGGTGGATATCCAAGAACCCATGATGATGGACTTTGACCTGCCGGTGGATGAGGCGGTGCATGCCTCTGTCGTGCGGATTAATCAATTCATGGAAGAAAACATCCTGAAAGCGCCTGAACAATGGTTTTGGGTGCATGCGCGCTGGCCGAAGAAGGCTTGGATCGATGCGGGCGTGATGGATTGATCACATTTTGATTGGCCAATCGGCCCTACAGGTCTAACTTAAGGCCATGGACCGCATCGAAGCCTTAAAATACCGCGCGGGGGCGACCGCAAAGCTCGCCTTTTATGCGGCCCATTATGGGCTGTCGCGGGCAACATCGGCCCCGTTTGATCGGCCGGGGGAAGCGCCCTTTAGGTCGGATAAGCCTAAGCCCGATCTAGCACGTATGCGGCAAGCCTATATGGCAGCCTTTAGCCAAGATATGGCCCATATTGATGCGGGGCTTTACCTCGCCCCACTGGCCAAAACCGAACTGGCCCAGACGCGCAAAAGCCTCGCCTATCTGCGCGATGTGAAGGCGATTGATCAGCGCCGCTTGGCCAAGAATGGTGTTGAAGTGCGCGACGAAGGCTTAGGCGAAGGGTTTCCCGCCTATTTCCGGCAGAATTTCCACTGGCAGAGTGGTGGTTGGCTGACGCCTGAAAGCGCGGACCTCTATGACTTCCAAGTCGAGACGATTTTTACCGGCTCGGCCGGAGCCATGCGGCGGGCAACCGCCTTAGCGCTTCTGGCCAAAAGCCTGAAAGGTGTGGATCACCGCACCATAACTTGTGTCGAGCTGGCCTGCGGCACTGGCCAATTGGCCCGCGAAGTCATGCGCAATTTCCCGCGCTTGCGCTTAACCGCCCTTGATATGAGCCCGCCCTATGCTGCCGCAGCGGATAAAGCGCTGACTCCCTATCGAAGTGCGACCGCCATCAGTGGCGCAGCAGAAGCGACACCGTTTGAGACAGAAAGTGTGGACCGGGTCTTATGCGTCTATCTCTTCCACGAATTGCCACCCAAAATCCGAAAGGCTGTGGTGGCCGAGGCGGCCCGCATCTTAAAGCCCGGCGGGCAATTTGTGCTGGCTGATGCCTTGCAGACCGGCGATGATCCCAATCTCGACCGCCTGTTGGATGCTTTCCCCGTCGGCTTCCACGAGCCATTTTTCACCTCCTACCTTGCGACCGATATGAAAGCCCTGTTTGAGGCGGCAGGCTTTGCGTTTGTCGAAGGCGCACAAGCCTTTTTGACCAAGGGCTGGATGTTTCAAAAGCGGGGTGGGTGAGGGAGTTAACTCGCCCATGTCATCCCCGCCGTAGCGTGAGCGCAGAGCGGGGACCTTGGTGAGTTAGCGGATCAAGGTCCCGGATCGGCTGCGCCGTCCGGGATGACAGTGAATTGTTGGGGTAGTTCCGTCACCACCCAAATTGCGACCGAACGTCGCGCGACATTTGGGTGACGTGCCAAGCGCATGGCCCTATAGTGGCCCTTAACTTGGCAGCAGGCCAAGCGGAGTGCCGATCTTGGGCGTTGTGAACTTTATCACCGATATTTGGGATACTTTGGCGATTTCTTCTGTGATGGTGGCCGCCACCGTGACCATTCACTTCGTGGGTCTGGCGACCTTGATGTTGATGATACGGCAAAGACAACCCCTGGCAGATCCAGACACGCGACACATTTCGCTGCGGGTTTTGGCCATTTTATTTGTCGTTTTCGGCCTGTTTGCGGTGCATACAATTGAAATTTGGCTTTATGCCATGGTCTATTATTTTGGCCTGCATGCGTTTCAAGACTTTGAAACCGCGCTTTATTTTTCGACCGTCACCTTTGTGTCGCTGGGGTATGGCGATGTGATTTTGCCCCGCGATTGGCGCTTGGTGGGCGCGATTGAGGCGGCCAATGGCGTGATCTTGCTCGGCTGGTCGACGGCGTTTTTGATCACCGTGATCGGCCGTCTGCGCGCGCTTGAGCATGAATGGCTGGACCCGCATCAGGACAAGAAAAG
>JAIXQA010000040.1 GCA_027485915.1 Alphaproteobacteria bacterium
AAATCAGAACCACCCGTGGCGTCATGAACCACCTCGGGCACACAGACTTATCAAGCCGGGGCGCACGGTTTGCGCCGTATTCCGGGCCAGTCCGTTAATCTGGCCCACTCTCTTTGGCGCGTACCACGCGCCCCGGCCCTCCTGCCCTTATCCCAAGGGCAAAAGCCAAACCCCCGGAGGTTTTTCCTCGCGGGGCTATGGGTGTTGTTACTATTCAAAAGGCGGTGTCATCCCGGACGGCGAAGCCGATCCGGGACCTTGATCCGCAAAGTCCCATGAGGTCCCCGCTCTCTGATTGCGCTACGTCGCGGTTCACATTGTGTGGTTTGAGGGGCGTGACCCCCTATTTTCCGCCTGAAATGTCCTTACGCAATTGGCGCAGAATGTACCAAACGCCGAGGACGACGAAGGGGGCAGAGAGGCCCGTGGCGGCTTTGGCATTGAAGTGGAACACCGCTTCAGAGAGGCCTTCCATCGCGAAATGGATCAATCCCAAGGAATAATAGGAAATCGCGGCGACCGACAGGCCTTCGACGGTTTGTTGTAAGCGCAATTGCTCTTGGCTGCGGCGATCCATCGAGGCCAAGAGCCCGACATTAATCGCCTCCGATGCAACTTCGACGCGCGTATTGAGCATCTGAGTTGTGCGCGCAATGCGTTCGATGACATCGCGCTGGCGGTCGCCGACGGCGACACAGGTCCGCATCGCGGGGGCCAATCGGCGCTCCATGAAATCCGATATGGTCGGGCGGCCGTCAATTGCTTGCTCGCGCAATTGGCCGATCCGCTCTTGCACCAGTCCTTCATAAGCACGTGCAGCAGCAAATCGATAGGTGGTGGCACCGACCAAGGCTTCGGCCTGCCCTGCTAGAGCGGCAAGGCGCGATAGAAGGTTCCGGTCGGCTTCCACGCCACCTTCATCGGCAACTTGCATGGCAGAAGCCGCAGCTTCGGCTTCAAAGCGCGCCAAGGTGGCCGATGTCGAATTCGCCAGCGGGAAAGCTAAGAGGGCCAGCAAGCGATAGGTTTCAATCTCAAACAATTGCTGCAAGACTCGACCCGCCGTTACCAGATTAGGATCCGACTGCACCATCACAAAGCGGGTGAAAGAATCAGGTCCTGGCCGAAAATCGCTGAATACATCGATTGTGCCGTTGGCGACGCGGGCTGCGATCACATCGCTGTCTGCAAAGGGCAAATGCTCTGGTGCTAATGTAGAAAGAACGACATGTGCCGCGCCCAAGACTTCCCCGGGTAAGCCAGCCAACCAATCCTGAGGGATAAGGTCTAAAGCTGTTGCTTCGAACATAAAGTCAGGTGTTGCAGGGCTGTCACGAAAAACTGTCCATGTTGAAATCTCAGTGTGGCGTTCCCATCGCAACCGCCATGTTCCACCATCGACGACGCACCAGCGTGCATCAGGCCCGGGCTCCGATGTACCAATCTTACGGCAAAGGGCAGCCATGTGGGCGCGGTCCGCGCCAACACCGCCTTCGCCGGACATGGTCGCGATGCGAGAAGCGAGATGCGGCGCTTGAACAGGCGTAGAGGGCCGGGCATGGGCCTCGGCAAGAAGGAGGTCTCGTTGCGGGTGAAACTTCCATTGTAAAGCCTGCCGTCTCATGCTGTTCTCCTCCTAAGATCCGCCTGAACGGGTTGGCCTGCCGTCGGTAACAAGCTTGTCAATGACTAGCTCTGGTTTGTACGACCTTTGCAGTATAGCGTCCTAGTCAAATTTTAGGTGGTCACAGGGGTGATAGTAGTGGAACATTCGACTTTCGAGGGCGCACGAATTCGCGCTGACCACGCTGTGGACATGATAGAATCACGGCAAGGGCTTATCCCCTGTTTGTGGCTGGCCATTGCTTTGCGAAATTTGGACCGCAACTGATGTACAGAAAGCCAAAATGGAACCGGGAAGGGATCAACTGGCCAAATCGCCAGCACAGCCGTTTCATCCAAGTTGGCGATCAGAAGTGGCATTTGCAGACAATCGGTCAAGGCCCTCCCCTCTTGTTGCTGCATGGGACTGGCTCATCGTGCCATACGTGGGCGGGCATCGCGCCCATCCTTGCCGCGCATTACACGCTGATCCTGCCAGACCTTCCGGGGCATGGCTTTACCCAAACACCCCCTGAAACGGGTCAGTCGCTACCCGGTATGGCGCGTCTCATTCGAGAGTTGCTGACCGCTTTGGATCTAGACCCTTTTGCCGTAGTCGGGCATTCGGCCGGGGCGGCCATCTCGGCGGAAATGACCCTGGCCGGTTATCTCCGCCCGCAGGCGATCGTCGCAATTAATGGCGCATTTCAGCCGTTCAACGGCCTTGCAGCGCTTTTGTTCCCCGTTGCCGCCCATGTTCTAGCGCTGAATCCCTTCACTATTTATGCGGTCGCGAGTGGCGCAAAAGACACGCGCCGGATTGAGAAATTGATGCGCAGTACAGGCTCTGAAATCCCGGCAGACATGTTGGCTCGCTATCGCGACCTGTTTACCGCGCCTGGCCATGTTGCCGGCACACTGGGTATGATGGCCAATTGGAATCTTGCCCCGTTGGTCAAGAAAATGGCCGGCCTTCAAGTGCCGATCTGTCTGTTGTCCGGTTCGAAAGACGCAGCGGTGGCACCCAGCAGCGCCCAGGCCATATGCCAAACTGTGCCCCAAGCCCGCTTCATCAATCTGCCGGGCCTAGGCCACCTTGCCCATGAGGAAAATCCAGAGGCGGTGGCGGCTGCGGTGCTGTCTGTTCTCGCACCGTCAGCGACCTAAATCTATCCCGCCTGAGGGCAAATCTATTTAAACTCTGCCCACTTAGTCGAATTGGGTGGTCTCTTGGTTTAAGGGTTTGTCTAGGCCTTGCGTCCACTCAAATTGCGGGTTTAATTGTGCAATGAATTTTACAACACGACCCTCTGATTTCGCTTCGGCCCGCGCCGACACCCGTCCACATGCCATCGTCATAGGTGCAGGCTTTGGTGGCTTAGCTGCCGCCATTCGTTTGGGGGCGAAAGGCTACCGGGTCAGCGTCTATGAAAAGCTCGATGGACCTGGCGGGCGCGGCTATGTCTACCGCCAGGACGGCTTCACCTTTGATGCAGGACCAACCATCATCACCGCGCCCTTTATTTTTGAGGAATTGTGGAAACTCTGCGGCAAGACCATGTCCGACCATGTGCAATTGCGCAGCATCGATCCCTTCTACAAAATCCGCTTTGACGACGGCACCATTTTTGAAGCCACGGCAGACTTACAGGCCATGCGCGCCCAGGTCGCCCGGTTTGAGCCCGATGATCTCGCAGGTTTCGACCGCTATATGATTGCCAGCGAGGCCATTTATGATGAGGCCTTTACCAAACTCGTCGACCAGCCATTTCATGAGCTCTCAACTTTGCTCAAGTCAGCGCCCGACTTGATCCGATTGGGCGGCTTCCGCACCGTTTATGGCAAGGTCTCGGAATTCTTCAAAAATGAAAAGCTTCGGGTGGCGTTTAGCTTCCACCCGCTTTTAATCGGCGGCAATCCCTTTGCCACCACGTCTTATTACTGCCTGATCGCCCATCTCGAGCGCACCTTTGGCGTTCATTATGCGCTCGGGGGAACCGGGGCTTTGGTGCGCGGAATGGTCGATTTGATCGAAGACCAGGACAATCATTTGGTCTATAATGCTGAAATCGACGAGATTCTGACCGAGAATGGCCGCGCTTCTGGGGTGCGTCTGGCTTCGGGCGAAACAATACAGGCCGATCTGGTGGTTTCAAATGCAGATCTTGGCTGGACCCATACAAAATTGCTGCGCAATGTCCCGCGGAAAGTATGGACAGACGAGAAGATCGCGCGCGCCGACTATTCCATGAGCCTCTTTGTCTGGTACTTCGGGACCAATCGGAAGTTTGACAATTGCTATCAGCATACGATGGTTTTGGGTCCGCGCTATCAAGATTTGCTCACCGATATCTTTACCAAGAAAACGTTGGCACAGGACTTTAGCCTCTATCTGCATCGTCCAACCGCTAACGACCCCAGCCTTGCACCGGAAGGCTGTGATACCTTTTATGTCTTGGCCCCTGTGCCCCACCTTGGCAGCGGTGTCGATTGGGCTAGCATGGCAGAACCCTACCGCCAGCGGGTGGAAAAGCGTCTAGAAGAAACCCTTTTGCCCGGGCTATCCCAGTCCATTATTTCGTCGCACATGCTAACGCCGCAAGACTTTAAGGATCGTCTTTTGTCTACCCACGGTGCCGCCTTTGGGATGGAGCCAAAGCTGTTCCAAAGTGCGTGGTTCCGGCCGCACAATATTAGTTCAGATGTGCCGGGCCTTTATTTCGTGGGCGCAGGTACGCATCCAGGTGCGGGACTGCCCGGCGTGGTCTCGTCGGCAAAGGTCATTGATCGTCTGATTCCCCCCGCCAGCGCCTGGGTTGGTAAAGTTAAAACCGCTTAAGCGCGCGCAAGGTCAAGCTGGAGACGGGCGGCGGCAAGCCGCCCAGACAGAGCTGCCATCGGGATCCCCGGCCCCGGATGGGCAGAACCGCCTGCCAGATAGAGCCCGTGAACGCCACTGCGCGCGCCGGGTCGCTGAAAGCTCGCCATGGGGCCATGGTTGGCGCGACCATACAACGCGCCGCCGCTGGCCGGGAATAAAGCGTTGAACCCATGTGGCGTGGTGACTTGATCCTGCCCGATCTCTAGGTTCAATCCACAGTTCATCATCATCGCCCAAGCGCTGTCTTTGGCTTGGGTGCAAGCCTCGGTTCCGTAATCGACACGATCGCCATTGGCGGGTGCATTCATCAGGATCAACAAGCGCTCTGGCCGGTCGGGCGGGGCACATGCATCATCTCGGTCTTGCGCGCAAATATAGATGGTCGGGGCCTTAGGGGGCTGGTGACGGCCAAAAACATCATCAAACTCGGCCTTATAATCATTTGAAAACAGGACTGTGTGATGAGCTAGCGTTAAACCACTGGTCCTTGCTGTCGCGCACCAAGTAATTGCAGACTGGGACCTCTGCGGTAGCGCGACAGGTCGTGTAGCCGGCATGACATCGGGTCCCAAAAGTCCAAGACCAAGGGCGGAAATGTCGCCATTAAACACAACCGCATCGGCGGCGATCGCTTCGCCACCGTTTAGAACAATACCCGAGACGCGTCCGTTGCGCGCCTCGATCCGCTCAACTTTAGCATTGAAGCGGAAGCTAACCCCTTGGCTAATGGCAAGTGCCTTTAGCGCGGCAGCAACTTGGGCCATGCCGCCCCGCACCCGCCAGACGCCTTCTTGTTCGACATGGCTAACCAGCATCAAGGTTGCAGGTGCGGCAAAGGGCGACGAGCCACAATAAGTCGCGTAGCGGCCAAATAGTTGCTTCAAACGTGTATCGCGGAAATAGGACCCAAGCGCACCCCACATGGTTTGATGCGGCGCGGTCTCCCACATGGCCCCCAACCTGTTGAAGCCCACGCGTGCGACAAGCTCAATCGGGTTCGGCTTTTGACTGGCGATAAAGGGGCCGCGCAAGGTCTCATAAATGGACGCGCTCCGTTTGCAGAAGGCCAAATAGCCCTCAGCATCCTTGGCACCTGCGAACTCACGAATGGCTTCAGCCGATTCCTCGCGATCTGCGAAGAGGTCGAGATCTCCGCCTTGCGTCCACGCATGGCGCGCAAGGATCGTGGCGGGCAATAGCGTTAGATAATCGTCCAGGGCGAGGCCTGCATCTTCAAATAAGCTATCAAACACCCATTTCATCGTGAAGACGGTGGGGCCACCATCCATAGCTGTGTCGCCGACGGGGACTTGCCGCATTTTTCCGCCGACATCGGCAGCTCGCTCCAAGACTTCGACGTGGTGGCCTAGGCGAGCAAGGTCTATGGCTGCAGCGAGGCCGCCCATACCGGCCCCAATAACGAGGATTTTTCTCGCCCTCACGACGGCGCGCCTACGGATTGGCTCACACGGGGGCGTAAGCTCAATCGGATTTGGCGATGGTGGTAGAGAATGATTGCAAGCCCGGTCACTAATGGAATTGCCCAAAGGCCCGGGTGCAAGGCGATTGACGGCATTAGCCGCACAGCGCCAAAAGCTGAGAAAGCGGTGTAGACCGAGATGCCAGCCCCCACGGTCGCCTTCACATGTTCCATCAAATAGACTTTCGGGCCGGGGGAGGGGTTCAGCATGAAGAAGAGATTGGTGCCAGCGGTGGCAAACCCGATGATGGACATGCCCACCATCAAATATTGGCCAATCAAAACACCCTCAATCGCGCAAGCAAAGGCAGCTGCAACTAATATGGGTTGAAGGGCAAGGTTCAAGCCGCGACGATTGGCTTCGTGATTGGCCTTATTCTTAATTGTCTCCAAGCCGTACCAAGCCAGATTAATCGTCAAGATCGCTAGATAAAACATCATAATCCCAAAGATGCCCCGCACAAAAACCGGGTCCTTTAAGTGGGGGTGAGTCCCTAAGGGGTCGATCAACGTACAGATGCTGAGGAGCAGGGCGACAAAGCCTGCCGCAAGGATCGTGCGAGCAAAAACTTTACCCCACAGGCGGTGATTGCGATTACCCTTCTTGCCCAGAACAGGGATCCAAAAAGCCACCAGTCCGACTGCGCCAAACACAATATGGATGGCAACCAACGTGTGAAACAAGGTAAGCATCACTGTCTATCCAGTCGAAAGCGTCTAGCGGGCTGGACATAGTGACGCGTCAAGCGTTAGGCTTCAAGGGGTTGGGCGCGGCTTTTTGCGGAGCGATCAGGATGAATGGGCTGGGGGACACGGGTGGCGGCGGACGGTTTTCACACGCAAGACGCATTCTATAAGCCGCCTCGGCCAGCACCCATGGGGCCATTGGCAAGTCTGGTCCGCGTGATCCGGCAAGGTGATGGTGACCTTTTAAGTCTGATGCCGGCCGATGCTTATCTTTTGCCGATGGGGCCATTGGGTTATTCGCGCCGCTCGATTCAGATTGTGAATGACCCCGCTTTGACCAAGCCTATTTTGGCAGATCCGGAAGATATTTTCCCAAAGAACGACTTGATGGTTGGTGCGCTAACGCCTTTGGTGGGCGACAGCATGTTTGTGTCCAGTGGCGCTTTGTGGCGTCAACAGCGGCGAATGATAGATCCCGCCTTTTCGCACATTCGTCTGGCTAAGGCATTCCCATCCATGGTGGGTGCCTTGGATGACTTTGAAGTTCGTCTAAAAGCCGCAGCCGCCTCCGGTCAGGAAATGTCCCTTGACCTGGCCATGGGGCAATTGACCGCGGACATCATTTGCCGAACAGTTTTTTCGGCTTCACTGGCCAATGATACTGCCAGGGATGTGTTTGAGTCGTTTGCCTTTTTTGAGCGCAGCGTCGCCCATGTGGAATTGGTGCGCTTAATTTTTGGCAAGCCGTTTGACGAAATCCCCCAGCGCGCCGATGTGCTGGAGGCTTGCGGGCGCATCCGCGGCCACATTGGACGTTTGCTCGACACCCATTTAGAGGCGGGCGCACAATTTGATGATATTGCCGCCGCTGTAATCGCCGCGCGCGACCTTGAAACCGACACGTGCTTTACCCGCGAAGAATTGATTGACCAATTAGGTGTGTTCTTCTTGGCGGGCCATGAAACCACTGCCAGCGCGCTCACTTGGGCTTTCTTTATTGCCGCCATGCAGCCAGCCGTGGCCGACAAGATCCGTGCCGAAGCGATTGAAGTCGCAGGTTCTGGCCCGATTGAATTCGACCATGTGAAGCGGCTGACCTATGCCCGCAATGTTTTTAAAGAGGCCTTGCGCCTCTATCCACCGATCACCTTTATTCCAAGGGTTGCCGCGCGCGCGACCACCATAGGAACCAAGAAAATCAAGCGCGGCACCATGGTGATGATTGCGCCATGGGCGGTGCACCGCCATCATTCGCTTTGGCCAAACCCGGATGTCTTTGACCCAGATCGTTTCTTGCCCGAGCGGGAGCATGAAATTGTTCCAGGTGCCTACATTCCATTTGGGGCGGGGCCACGCGTCTGCGTCGGGGCAGCCTTTGCGACTACTGAAGCGACATTGATCCTTGCGCGCATTTTGCGAACCTATCGGATTAAGGTGCAACAGCCTGAACGCGTGCGCCCGGTCGCGCGATTGACCACGCGCCCTGCGCAAGAAGTCATGATGAAGGTTACACTGCGCGCATGAGCAAAACTGTCTTGATCACTATTGGCCGTCTGCCCAAAGCTTTGGACTTTGCCCGATCGTTCAAGGCAGCCGGGTGGCGTGTTTTGATCGCAGAGCCATTTAAGTCCCATTTGACGGGCGCATCCAACTGTGTGGATCAGTCCTTTCAGGTGCCGCCACCCTCAAGGGGCAAGGAGGCCTTTCTGGCCGCACTGTTGCGTCTGATCGAGGATGAGGCAGTGGATCTGGTCCTGCCCTTGTCAGAAGAAACCATGCATGTGGCGCATTTGGCTGGCCGATTGCCAGAGCGGACCAGCCTCTATGCCCCCCCGGTCAATCGCCTTTTGGCGCTACATGACAAAATGCGGTTTCCTGCCCTCGCACAGGGACATGGCTTGGCTGTGCCAGAGACGGCCTTGATTGAAACCCCAGAAGCACAGACGATTGCTGACTGCCACGATTTCGTGGTGAAGCCGATCTTCTCCTGCTCAGGGAGGGCGGTCAGTTTGCATCCAACAGGCACGTCCTTGATCGGTATCGCGGCTAAGCTAACTGAGCCCGCTGTCGTACAGGTTCAGGTCAAGGGCAAGCAGTATAGCACGTTTGCCATCGCCCATGACGGCAAACTCCTGATTAATGTCACCTATCAAGGTGCCGTGATGACCGGCAGCGTCGC
>JAIXQA010000059.1 GCA_027485915.1 Alphaproteobacteria bacterium
ACGCGCAACGCCTTCTTCAATTTCAATGGTTCGCAAGCTTGTATCAGCGGCTCGGGCTGTCGCCTGGATCTCAACACCGGCACTGCTAATGGCTGTGTTGCGGATTATAATGAAATCGCATGGAATAATGCCAATGGGGCTTGGTGCTCCTGGGTACCAAGGCAGACGTGGGATAGTTTCCGCCGGATTACGGGGCCAAACTTGAACTGCCCCATGCCCATGCTGGGTTTGTCGGCCAGCCGAACCCAATTGATCGATACGATCGACCGTCTGTCGCCATCCCCGGGTGGGACACATGCCGACGTTGGTTTAAGATGGGGCCTGCGCGCCCTATCGCCACGTACCGAATGGGCCAACTTCTTCAGGCATAACAGGCCCGAACCATTTGATTCCTCCAGCGTACTCAAAGTCATGGTTTTAATGACCGATGGGGCAAACGAGCAGGCGATCAACTTCCCCGGCTATTGGGGTTGTAACGAATCTGGCGCGCCGGGTTGTTCGGGCTCGCCAAATCGCGCAACGCTTGACAGTCGCATGCAATCCTGGTGCACCGCAATCCGCGACACCTATAAAATCGAGCTCTATACCGTGGCGATTAACGTCTCGGATACCGACGCTGTCGACCGCTTGCGCACGTGTGCTGGCAGTGCGGACCGCGCATTTGCCGTAGATGCAAGCCAGCTGAATTCGACCTTTGAGCAGATCGCCCGAGAAACCTTCAGCTTGCGCCTGAAAGAATAGGGCAGGTTCCCAGTTTCTTCTGCGCTAAATGCGGCCTCGCTTGTTGCAAGCGGGGCCGCTTGCGCTTTATGCACAGATCGTCATGACCCAATCCAATTCTCCTCAAGCCGCCCCACGCGAAACGCCTTGCTCGCGGGCGCTGGCTCTTGGCAAAGTGCCCAGCTTCCAAGACATTATTCTCACCCTTTCGGATTATTGGGCCCGTCAGGGCTGCGTCATCTTGCAGCCCTATGATACCGAAGTGGGGGCAGGGACCCTGCATCCAGCCACAACCTTGCGCGCGCTAGGCCCGAAGCCGTGGCGCGCGGCCTATGTGCAGCCGTCGCGTCGCCCGAAAGATGGCCGCTATGGCGACAACCCAAACCGCTTGGGTCATTATTACCAATATCAAGTGATCCTAAAGCCAAACCCGCCCAATTTGCAGGAGCTTTATCTCAATTCTCTCTATGAAATTGGGATCGACCCCAGCCTGCACGATATCCGTTTTGTGGAAGATGATTGGGAAAACCCGACCGTAGGGGCTTGGGGCCTTGGCTGGGAGATTTGGTGTGACGGGATGGAAGTGTCCCAATTCACCTATTTCCAACAAGTCGGAGGCCTCGATTGCAAGCCCGTTTCGGGTGAGCTGACCTATGGGCTTGAGCGTTTGGCCATGTATGTGCAGGGCGTCGAAAACGTCTATGACCTTGATTTTAATGGACTTGGGGTCAGCTATGGCGATGTGTTCTGGGAGAATGAACGCCAGCAATCGACCTTCAACTTCGAAGAATCTGATCCTGCCATGCTTAAGCGCTGGTTTGAGGATGCCGAGCGGATGTGCACCCATTTGCGCGACAAGCGCTTGCCGCTGCCTGCTTTTGACTGGGCGCTGAAATGCTCGCATCTCTTCAACCTTTTGGACGCGCGCGGCGTGGTGTCCCCGACTGAGCGGCAAAGCTTCATTGCCCGCGTGCGCGATCAGGCCAAGGGCTGCGCCGTCTTGTGGGCTGAAACGCAAGCCCCAGCCCAAGAAGAGGTGGTCTAAGTCATGCCCCAATTCTTGCTTGAACTTTTCTCTGAAGAAATCCCGGCCCGGATGCAAAAGCGTGCGGCAGAAGACCTCAAAAAGCTTCTGATGGATGGCTTAACCAAGGCTGGATTCTTGCCGGGTGGTATGGAAACCTTTAGTGCGCCGCGCCGCCTGGTAGCGGTCGTTGAAGGCCTGCCAGAGCGGACGGCCGATGTGCGGGAAGAGCGCAAGGGCCCGAAGGTCGATGCCCCTGCCCAAGCCATTGACGGCTTCTTGCGCGGTGCGAGTCTCGCCGATATCAGCCAAGCCCGCGTGGTTTCAGACCCCAAAAAGGGCGATTTTTACGTCGCTGATCTGGTAAAGCCCGGCCAGGCCACGCCGGATGCCTTGGCCGAGATCGTACCTAATATCATCCGCAATTTCCCGTGGCCTAAAAGCATGCGCTGGGGCGAGGGCACTTTGCGTTGGGTGCGGCCCTTGCATCGGATTGTCGCCATATTTGACGGCGAGATCGTGCCATTCGACGTCGACGGGATCGCCGCCTGCAACATCAGCGAAGGCCATCGCTTCCACGGCACGGGCGTTTTTGAAGTCAAGGATTTTGAGGATTATGAGGCAAAATTGGCTGCCGCCCATGTCGTCCTCGACCGCGAACAGCGCAAGGCGCAAATCAAGGCAGACGCCCAAACCCTCTGCCATGCCCGAAATCTTGAACTTATTGAGGATGAAGGGCTTTTAGAAGAAGTCTGTGGTCTGGTGGACGAGCCCCATGTGATCATAGGCGATATGGATCCTTCCTTCTTGGATCTGCCGCCAGAAGTCATTCGCCTAACTTTGCGCGTCAATCAGAAATATTTCGTCGTCCGCGATCCTAAGACCGGCGGCCTCGCGCCGCACTTCATCGTGGTGTCCAATGTGAAGGCAACTGATGGCGGCAAGAAAATCGCGCTGGGCAATGCCCGTGTGCTGGCCGCCCGCCTGAATGATGCCCGCTATTTCTGGGATTTGGACCGCAAGGCGAGCCTTGAAAGCCGGGTGCCGAAACTCGATACCTTGGTGTTCCATGAAAAGCTCGGCAGTGTGGGCGATAAGGTGTGCCGCATCGTGGCGCTGGCAGGTGAGATTGCGCCTCTTGTTGGGGCAGATGTGGCCGCAGCCAAGCATGCAGCTTTATTGGCCAAAGCGGATTTAACCACTGAAATGGTCGGCGAATTCCCCGAACTTCAAGGGGTTATGGGGCGCTATTATCAGCTGCAGCAGGGTGGAAGCGAGGCTTCCAACCAAATCATCGCCGACGCCATTCGCGATCATTATAAGCCCGTCGGCCCGTCCGATCAGGTACCGAGTGAGCCTGTCGCTATGGCCGTCGCACTGGCCGATAAGCTCGACACACTGACGGGCTTCTTTGCGATTGGCGAGAAGCCAACAGGCTCCGGTGACCCCTATGCGCTGCGCCGCGCGGCACTGGGTGTGATCCGGATTGTGCGGGAAGCCGTCGTGCGCTTTGCGTTGGCCGAAAAATCCAAAGACAATGGCTTGCTCGACTTCATCCTCGAACGCCTCCGCGTCTCGCTGCGCGATGAAGGCTTCGCCCCCGATGTGTTGGAGGCAGCCTTTGCCATCCCCGATGATGACATTGTGCGAATCGTCGCGCGGGTGACCGCACTCGCTAAGGTCTTAAAAACCGAAGATGGGGCCAATCTGGTCGCGGGTCTTAAGCGCGGGGCCAATATTTTGCGCGCCGAAGAAAAGAAGGACGGGGCGGCGGCAGAAGGCATAGTTTCAGACGCACTCTTGCGCGAACCAGCCGAGCAGGGGCTTTACCAAGCCCTCATGGCGGCAGAAAGCCAGATGGAACACGCCTTGGCAACCGAGGCCTTTGACACCGCCATGGCCGCTTTGGCGGCCCTTCGTGCCCCGGTCGACCTGTTCTTTGAGACTGTGCTCGTCAATGATGCCGACGCAGCCATTCGCCAGAACCGCTTGGCCCTATTGGTAAAATTGCGCGCGGTGAGCGAGCGGGTCGCGGACTTCTCGAGGCTGGCGGGTACCTAAGCCCAGCCCGCCGCAACAGCGGCCACTTGCGCCAAATCAAAGACGGGGGGCGTGGCCTAAGACTTGCTTCCAACAGGGCCTCAATCCGACCACTTGCGCGGATTTTGGACGATTTTGTTTGTTGTAAAACTACATATCCAGAAGGGTGTGTGTCTTGCGACACAGTTCAGCCATTCTGGGCTCTCATGTGGGTTGATAACTCACTCGACTGCCTTAGAAGGGCCGCTAACACGCGCCCCTAGCGCAGGAATCACATGAGGCAGATGCTACATGAGTAAATTGGTATATAGCTTTGGAGCAGGCCTCGCCGATGGCGACGCCAGCATGAAGAATCTTTTGGGCGGCAAGGGTGCGAACCTGGCCGAAATGAATAAGATCGGGCTTCCCGTTCCTCCAGGCTTTACCATCACGACCGAAGTCTGCACGGCCTTTTATGCCTTGGGTCAAAAATATCCCGATGCTTTGACTGATGAGGTCAAGGCGGCCATGACGAAGGTGGAGACCACCGTCGGCAAGGGTTTTGGCGATGCGGCTGACCCGCTTTTGGTGTCGGTGCGTTCTGGTGCGCGTGCTTCTATGCCTGGCATGATGGATACGGTTCTGAACTTGGGCCTGAATGATCAGACGGTGGAGGGCCTCGCCGCCCAATCCGGCAATCGCCGCTTTGCCTTTGATAGCTATCGCCGCTTCATCCAAATGTATTCCAACGTCGTGCTGGAACTCGACCACCATATGTTTGAGGATATTCTCGAAAGCTATAAGGAAGTCCACGATTATACGATCGATACCGATCTTCAGGCCGAAGATTGGGAAAAAGTTGTCGTGAAGTATAAGGCCGCAGTTGAATCGGCCATGGGCAAGCCCTTCCCCCAAGATGTGAACGACCAATTGTGGGGCGCAGTTGGGGCCGTGTTCCGTTCGTGGATGAATGATCGGGCCGACTTCTACCGCAAAATGCACGACATCCCTGAAAGCTGGGGCACCGCAGTGAATGTCCAAGCTATGGTGTTTGGCAATATGGGCGAAACCTCAGCGACCGGCGTGGCCTTCACGCGTAACCCGTCAACGGGCGAGCGTCTATTCTATGGCGAATATCTGATCAATGCCCAAGGCGAAGACGTGGTTGCGGGCATCCGCACGCCAAAGTCCATCACCCGAGTCCAGCGCGAAACCATGGGCGAGGGCGGTCTTTCCATGGAAGAAGCCTTGCCCGAAGTGTTCCAACAGCTTGTCCAAGTCTATGGCCAATTGGAAGGCCATTACCGGGATATGCAGGACATTGAGTTCACGGTCGAGCGCGGCAAATTATGGATGCTGCAAACCCGGAATGGTAAGCGAACCGCCAAGGCTGCCCTGAAAATTGCCGTCGACATGGTTGCTGAAGGCCTCATTACTGAGAATGAAGCCGTGATGCGGGTTGATCCTGCGGCTCTGGATCAATTGCTGCACCCGACGATTGCACCCGGTGCTGTGCGCGACTTGATCGCCGTCGGCTTGCCTGCTTCGCCGGGCGCTGCCGTCGGTGAAGTGGTGTTTGACCCCGATGAAGCCGAAGAAATGGCAAAGGCGGGCAAGTCGGTCATTCTGGTGCGTGAAGAAACCAGCCCCGAAGATATTCACGGCATGCATGCCAGCCGCGCCATCGTCACCTCACGCGGTGGCATGACCAGCCACGCCGCCGTTGTGGCGCGCGGCATGGGCCGTCCATGCGTTTCCGGTGCAGGCGATATCCGCATCGATGAAGAAGCAGGTGTGTTCAAAGTGCGCGGCCGCGAGATTAAAAAGGGCGATATCATCTCGGTTGATGGCTCCAAGGGTGAAGTCCTGTTTGGCGCAGTTGAGATGGAACAGCCTGAATTGTCCGGCGATTTTGCGGCATTAATGGTCTGGGCTGATAAGGTTCGCCGCCTGAAAGTCCGTGCCAATGCTGAAACCCCTCTTGATGTGCGCACTGCTCGCGAGTTTGGGGCCGAGGGCGTTGGCCTGTGCCGTACCGAACACATGTTCTTCGACGCCGACCGGATTGCCGCCGTGCGCGAGATGATCTTATCAGAAACTAAGGCTGGCCGCGTCCTGGCATTGGCGAAGATCTTGCCGATGCAACGCCGCGACTTTGTTGAGATTTTCACGATCATGAAGGGCTTGCCCTGTACCATTCGCCTGCTCGACCCGCCCTTGCATGAATTCCTACCGCACAGCTTGGAAGATGTGGAAGCCGTGGCCAATGCCACCGGTCTTGATAAGGCCAAACTTCTGGAACGTGCGAAGGATTTGCATGAAGTCAACCCGATGCTGGGCCATCGCGGATGCCGCCTCGGCATCACCTATCCTGAAATCTACGAGATGCAGGCCCGCGCCATCTTTGAGGCGGCGATTGAAGTCGCCAAGGCCGAAGGCGAGGCCCCTGTGCCCGAAATCATGATCCCGCTCGTTGCGACCGAAAAGGAATTGCAAATCCTGAAAGATCGTGTCGATGCCGTCGGTCGCGAAGTGATGGATCATGAGGGGATGGAGATTGAGTATTTCGTCGGCACCATGATCGAACTGCCACGCGCTGCGCTCAAAGCCGACGAGATTGCGCGTCAGGCGGCCTTCTTCTCTTTCGGCACCAATGATTTGACGCAGACAACACTAGGGATCAGCCGCGACGATTCCGGCCGATTCATGGGAGCCTATGTCGAACAAGGCATCTTTGAAAAAGACCCGTTTGTAACTTTGGATCAATCCGGTGTTGGCGACTTGATCAAGATCGCCCGCGATCGCGGGCGAGCAACAAAGCCTGATTTGAAATTGGGGATTTGCGGCGAACATGGCGGCGATCCAGCCTCCATCAGCTTCTGCGAAAAAGCGGGCCTCGATTATGTATCCTGCTCTCCCTACCGCGTCCCCATCGCGCGTTTGGCTGCAGCGCAGGCGGCGTTGAGTTGAGCTTTTGATGTCATCCCGGACGGCGCAGCCGATCCGGGATCCCTTGCCGCAAAGTCCAACGGGGTCCCCGCTCTGCGCTGACGCTCCGGCGACGATGACATCGTTGGGGCGGGTACGCGCACACGCCCCCTCAGTCCATCCTTACCTTCTTTTTGAAGGACTTCTTCCCGAAAGGGGGTGGGCCACCCTTGGTGCGGGGTGGACCGACAATGCCGCGGGGGCCGCGTTCGCCAGAAGCCACAGGCGCATTGGGCTTACCCTTTTTGCCACCCTTTCTAGGGCCATCGCGACGGGGCGCGCCCTTGGCATTGCCCGGATCATTCGCAGGCTCAATTCGCATGGCATCATCTGGATGATTATAGACCGCTTGCATAAAGCGATCGGCTACGCGGGGGTCGATCTCAAACACTGTGTCGCGATCAAAGATGCGTATATTGCCAATGTCATTCTTGGTGACATGGCCGAGCCGGCAAATAAGCGGGATCAGCCATTTCGGGTCTGCGTTTGAATTGCGTCCAACCGAGAGGCGGAACCAAGGCGCGCCAGAGCCTTCTTGCCCGCCAAAGTCTCGCGGATCACGTTCTGGCCTGTCGCGCATCCGGGCAGGGCGCTCACCGCGCTCTGACCTTTGGCCACGGGGTTCGGGCACTGGTTCAAACAGGTCTTCCGGCTCTGGCAGGCGCGAGCGATACAAGCGGATTAGCGCGGTTGCCACTTGCTCTGGCCCAGCGGCTTCCAAAAGGGCTGCGGCGAGGCCGAAATCCTCTTCGCTTGCGGGTTCCTTGAGCATTGGGTCGTTCATCAAGCGGTCGCGGTCAGCCGCACGGATGGACTCAGCACTCGGTGGCCCTGACCACGTGGCCGAAACACCTGCCGAATGCAGCAATTGCTCAGCTTTTTTGCGGCGCGTGGTTGGCACCAGCACAACCGAAATACCTTTGCGGCCCGCACGGCCTGTTCGGCCAGAGCGGTGTAAGAGGGCTGCTTTATTCTGAGGCAGCTCTGCATGGATCACGAGATTGAGGTCAGGAAGGTCAAGCCCGCGGGCCGCGACGTCGGTGGCCACACAAACTCGCGCATGGCCATCGCGAAGCGCTTGCAGCGCATCGGTACGTTCCTTCTGCGACAGCTCACCCGAAAGGGCCACCGCCGAGAAACCGCGCTCGCGCAGGCTACCAAATAAGTGCCGCACGCTTTCGCGCGTCGCACAAAATACCAAGGCCCCGCCCGTGCCATAAAAGCGCAGGACGTTCACAACGGCCAATTCCAGCTCGTTCGGCGCAACCCGAATCGCCCGATATTCAATGTCGCCATGGGGCACGTCGCGCGTGGTGGTATCAATGCGAATGGCATTGCGCTGATAATGCTTGGCTAGCGTCACAATGTCCTTGGCCAAGGTAGCCGAGAAAAGGAGCGTGCGCTTTTCTTCTGGGGTACCGTCCAGAATGGCTTCCAAGTCATCCTTAAAGCCCAGATCGAGCATTTCGTCGGCTTCATCAAGGACAACGGCGCGCAGCGCGCTGAAGTCGGCGCGTCCCCGCTCCATATGGTCGCGGAGACGACCTGGGGTGCCGACCACAATGTGACAGCCGGCTTGCAGCTTGCGGGCTTCTTGGCGGGCATCCATGCCGCCGACGCAGCAGACGACTTGCGCACCTGCTTTCGCATAAAGCCATTCTAATTCGCGAGCGACCTGTTGGGCCAATTCGCGGGTTGGGGCGATGACCAACGCCAGCGGCGCGCCACCCCGACCAAGGCGTTCTTCGCCGGCTAACAGGGTGGGGCCAATTGACAGGCCAAAGGCAACTGTCTTGCCAGAGCCGGTCTGAGCGGAGACCAAAAGGTCGGCATCGGCGCGCTCTTCGGCCAGAACGGCTGCTTGAACGGGGGTAGGCTCGCCATAGCCTTGTGCCGTCAATGCGGCTTCAAAGACGGCGGGTAGAGTAGGGAAGGGCATAATGATCCTGAAATCGCGCTTCTAGGTCGCGAATGAATGTAACAGCTTGCTGGGAGCAATACTTCCAAGACCCTTTAACAGGATTTGGCAGCAACAGCCATGTATTGACCTGTGATTGGCTTGAAGCTGTCTTGCTCACCCCGTAAACTCAGCTCTCATCACCCTCGGTTTTTTCTTAAACCGCGTGGGTTGGAGGTTAGCCCATGCGTGCATTTCTGGTCGCTTTGTTGGTCGTTCTCAGCGGCTCGCCCGCCTATGCTTGGGGCCAGATTGGGCATCGGGTGACTGGGGCTATTGGTGAGCCGCTGCTATCGAAAAAGGCCGCAAAGGCGGTGAAAGGCATCCTCGGCACAGAGTCCTTGGCCGAAGCCTCGACGTGGCCAGATGAGATGCGCGCGAGCCCCGAGGTCTTCTGGCAAAAGACCGCCAATCCTTGGCATTATGTGACAGTGCCCGTCGGCAAAACCTATGGAGAAGTCGGTGCACCGCCCGAAGGCGATGCGATTAGCGCTCTTGAAGGCTTTGCGCGGACGCTACGCGATCCCAATGCCCGCCTAGCGGATAAGCAACTCGCGTTGCGATTTACCGTCCATATCATTGGCGATTTGCACCAGCCTCTCCATGTCGGCAATGGCACCGATCGGGGCGGCAATGATGTCAAAGTGCAATTTGGGCGCGACGATACCAATCTGCACGCGGTTTGGGACGGCAATCTGATTGATAGGCAGCAATTGTCCTATAGCGAAATGACGGCTTGGTTGAGCCGGCGGATTACGCCACAAAACCTTAAGGATTGGGCAAATCCTGACCCTTTGGTTTGGGTAGCCGAAAGTGCGGAACTGCGGGACAAGATCTATCCTGCCGACTCAAGGCTCAGTTATTCTTACGCGTTTCAGCAAAATGAGGCTTTAGACACACGCCTGATGCAGGCCGGGGTTCGGATCGCTGCTTATTTGAATGAACTGTATAAATGAACTTCATTTGAACGTGTGGCGTATCTGTTAGAACACTGCAAAAGCTCTGTGCTTGGGTGTGGATGAAACATAAGAGCTTCATCTTTCCTTCATTCACTGCTTGCAAACCGCATTAACCGCAACATCTCCTTGCAACCGAGGCGAAGCGGGCCAATATCTAGGGTTCCAGAACGCATTGGCGTGTTCTGAAAGAGGCTTTTATGACCGATCACATCACACGCGCACTGGGCTTAGTCCCGATGGTTGTCGAGCAAAGTTCGCGTGGCGAGCGGGCCTTCGACATTTTTTCTCGTCTGTTGCGCGAACGCATCATTTTCGTGTCCGGCCCTGTCGAAGACGGCATGGCCGCTTTGATCTGCGCCCAACTTCTTTTCTTGGAGTCTGAGAACCCGAAGAAGGAAATTGCTATGTATATCAACAGCCCAGGCGGTGTCGTCACCTCTGGCCTGTCGATTTATGACACGATGGAATATATCCGCTCACCCGTCTCCACAGTGGTGATGGGCCAAGCGGCCTCTATGGGCTCGCTTTTGCTTGCTGCCGGTCAAAAGGGCAGCCGCGTTGCGCTACCCAATGCGCGGGTCATGGTGCACCAGCCTTCCGGAGGCTTCCGCGGTCAAGCAACCGACATTGCACGCCATGCTGAAGATATTGTCGCCACCAAGCGTCGCCTCAATGAAATCTATGTCAAGCACACTGGGCAAGACTATGACGTGATTGAGAAAACTTTGGACCGCGACCATTTCATGACCGCTGAAGAAGCCAAGGCTTTCGGCATTGTGGACGAAGTGTTTGTGAAGCGCGAAGACCCAAGTCTGACGAGCTAAATGTGCCGATAAGCCCGCACGGCCTTGTTTTTGCGTAAGGCCGAGGCGGGTGAACATAATTGCTTCAGTTTTGCAACGGATCGTTGACAGATTCTGTGCAAGACTGGACAAAGCTTTTTGAAGCGACCGTCAGAGGCTGCTTTTGGCAGCACCGTGACGGACTGGAGTAGACATGACCAAAGCAGCCAGCGGTGATTCAAAAAATACGCTCTATTGCAGCTTCTGCGGCAAGAGCCAGCATGAAGTCCGCAAATTGATCGCAGGGCCTACGGTCTTTATTTGCGATGAGTGCGTCGAACTTTGCATGGATATCATCCGCGAAGAAAATAAGAACCAATTGGTCAAATCCAAGGACGGCGTGCCTACGCCACAGGAGATCAAGGACGTTCTCGACGATTATGCAATTGGCCAGAATTACGCCAAGCGCGTTTTGGCCGTGGCTGTGCACAACCATTATAAGCGCCTCGCGCACTCGCAAAAGAATGGCGATGTGGAACTGGCGAAGTCGAACATTTTGCTGATTGGACCAACCGGTTGCGGTAAGACCCTGCTGGCGCAAACCTTGGCCCGCATTATCGACGTGCCCTTCACCATGGCAGACGCCACCACTTTGACCGAAGCGGGCTATGTTGGGGAAGATGTTGAGAACATTATACTGAAGTTGTTGCAGGCGTCGGACTATAATGTGGAACGCGCCCAGCGCGGCATCGTCTATATCGACGAAATCGACAAAATCAGCCGCAAGTCAGACAACCCATCTATAACCCGAGACGTTTCGGGCGAGGGCGTACAGCAGGCTTTGCTCAAATTGATGGAAGGCACGGTTGCGTCTGTGCCGCCGCAAGGTGGCCGCAAGCATCCGCAGCAGGAATTCCTGCAAGTTGATACCACCAATATCCTCTTCATTGCCGGTGGCGCTTTCCCAGGTCTCGACACGATCATTTCGCGCCGCGGCACAGGTGCTGGAATTGGCTTTGGTGCGAATGTGCGCAGCCCCGACGACCGTCGTACGGGCGACGTACTGCGCGAGTGCGAGCCTGAGGATTTGTTGAAATTCGGTCTGATCCCTGAATTTGTCGGCCGCATGCCAGTCTTTGCAACCTTGGAGGATTTGGACGAAGCTGCGCTCATCCAAATTCTGACGGAGCCAAAGAACGCGTTGATCAAACAATATCAACGTCTGTTTGAAATGGAAAACACCAAGCTGACCTTCACCGAAGAAGCTTTGCGTTGTGTAGCCACCAAGGCGATTGCACGTAAGACCGGTGCTCGTGGTCTGCGGTCTATCCTCGAAGGCGTTTTGTTGGAAACCATGTTCGACTTGCCATCTTATGAAGGCGTGGAAGAAGTTGTGGTCAATGGCGAAGTCATTGAGGGCCGCGCCAAGCCGTTGCTGATCTATGCTGAGCGGCGCGATCAAGCAGCTCCAGCTGCTGCTGGCTAAGCATAAGGCGACATGGCGATGACGGAAGAAGCCTTTGTCGATCCAACGCGGGCGGCCTTTGATTTGTTCAAATCGTTGCCACGGGATGAGCCGATCTGGATGCTCAATCTCGTGCGTTTCCGCCCTCTCGCGCTTTATCCCGCTGGTCACCCAGACGCCAATCTAGGGCGGACCGGCGAAGAGGCTTATAAAGAATACGGCCGCACCAGTGACCCAATCTTCAGCCGTTTGGGCGGTAAGATTGTGTGGCGTGGGACCATGCAAGCCATGCTAACTGGCCCAGAATCAGAGGCTTGGGACACGATCTTCATCGCCAATTATCCCAGCGCTGGGGCCTTTTTGGCCATGGTGACAGATGTGGATTACCGCGAAGCTGTGAAACATCGACAAGCCGCGGTGCTCACCAGCCGTTTGGTGCGTTGTCAGCAACAAGATGCCAGCGGTGGGTTTGCCTGATAACCCAGCCCTGTGCTTAGACTGCGTGCAAGCGGTCTGAGGAAGCAGGGCTAAATGATCATTGCCAGTCCAAAAGATTTTCGTCGCGCGGCGCAACAGCGCTTGCCACGCTTCCTGTTCGACTATGTCGATGGTGGAGCGCTTGATGAAGTAACGCTCAAAGCCAATGAGACTGACTTGTCCAAAATTTTGTTGCGCCAACGGGTGCTGCACGCCATGGACAAAGTCGATCTGTCCACGACCCTTTTGGGCCAGAACCTCGCTCTGCCCATAATTCTGGGTCCTGTTGGCCTGTCGGGCATGTTGGCGCGGCGAGGAGAAGTGCAGGCGGCACAAGCGGCCGCGAAGGCCCGCATTCCCTATACGCTGTCCACGGTCAGCGTCTGCCCTTTGGCGGATGTCGCTGCAGCATCAAGTCAGCCCATTTGGTTCCAGCTTTACGTCCTAAAGGATCGTGGCTTTATGGCCGATGCTTTGGCCCGCGCGGCAGCCTTGGGTGTAACGACTTTGGTGTTTACGGTCGATATGCCAACGCCGGGGTCTCGCTATCGCGACCCACACTCAGGCATGTCGGGCCCTTGGGCGGGAACCCGGCGCATGGTGCAAGCCATGCTGCACCCACGCTGGGCGGTTGACGTCGGCCTTTTGGGGCGGCCTCATGACTTGGGCAATATCTCCACCTATCGGGGCCACGCCACGGGCTTGGCCGACTATATCGGCTGGCTTGGCGCGAATTTCGATCCGGGTATCGGCTGGCAGGACTTGGACTGGATTCGCCAGACTTGGGCGGGCCATATCCTCATCAAAGGCATTTTAGACCCAGATGACGCCCGTCACGCGGTCAGCTTCGGGGCCGATGCGCTTGTGGTCTCAAATCATGGGGGGCGACAATTGGATGGCACCGTATCGACGGCGGCGGCTTTGCCGGCAATCGTTGAGGCCGTGGGCAAATCTATCCCCGTGCTGGCAGACTCTGGCATTAGAAGCGGGGTAGATGTGCTGCGTTTTCTAGCCCTTGGCGCAGATGCCGTAATGCTGGGACGGGCCTATGCTTATGCCTTGGCCGCAGGCGGGGAGGCGGGGGTAAGCCGCCTCCTGTCCTTGTTTGAAGCAGAGATGCGCACCAATATGATTCTGATGGGGGTCAAGAAACTGGCGGACCTCGGCCCCCACTGCTTGGTACAGCCGTCTCAGGGGAGCTAGGTTCTATTCTTTAAGCCTCAACGTCTCACCCACTTTGGCAGCCTCAATTTGAGCCGGGGTAAAGGGCAGGCGATTCCAACGCTTTTCCGCATAGGCTTTGGTCTGGTCGGCATAATAAGGTGAAGCAGGATCAGTAGATTGGGCGTAGCTTAAAATCGCATCCGCGACAGGACCAGTGTCGTCAAAGCCGACAATCTGGACGTACGATGTGCCGTGACGTGGGACGAGGACATGTCCAACTTTCTCGGAGACTTGCACATTTAAAACGCCGAGATTGCCATGCGCCCCATGGATGGGAATTTTCTCGCCATTTCGGGTCACAAATTGGACGTCGCCCCATGCCACATCCAAGGCATAGCCTTCCTTAGTCAAGCGTTCTGCAGCGGCGCGCAAAGCGCCGCGAAGTTGGTCGGCTACCGGCCCTGTCGTCACCAAATCACGGGGGGTGTTGACGGGGTCTCTCAGGTCAAAGGGCGTTGCCCATTTGCCCGGCAGTCTGTCTGCCAATTCCCAGAAGGTCCAGAAGAGATAGGCACCTTTGCTGTCATTATTGTAAAGCCTGTCCCACCCTTTAAGCGTCGCGCACGCACTCGCGAGATCGGGCTGATCGGCGCAGAGCCCCAACAAGGCATCCAGCGTGAGTTCCGCAGCCAAGGTCTTATTGGCAAACTGCATGGCACGCGCGGTCTCATGATCGACCTTCGTGCTGGAAAAGCCATCGGTTCCGGTCAGTCTACGGTCAATCTCGATCAAGCCCGAGCGAGTCCGCAAGCTGCGGGCGACTTCGGCTGTGCCCAAGATGGGCGACAAGACGCGATAAGGGGCCTTGGGATTGGTAAGCCAATAGCTGTCATTACTATTGGCGACATAGTCGCGCCGCTCAATAATCGCTTGATCACTGGCCGGCATCAGGCCCGGGACGGGCGTGCCGGGTGCTTTATCCCAATCACAAGCAGAGCGACTGCCATCGAGGATCACAAGACGCTGGGCCAAGGGGGCAGAGCGCGGGGTTGCGCAATCCTTGATTTTTTGCGCCGAGACATTGGGAACGGCAGTCACATCGGCCAAAAGCGTGTTGCCATAACGGTCGGCTGCGATCGTATTCACCCAAGGAATGCCCAAAGTCTTGGTGACGGACTCGCGAATATCGCCGACATTTTTGGCGAGATTCATGCCAACCCAAGCATCAATCAGGCGATTATTGCCGGCATTGGCGTCGCGGATGGCAAAGGCACGTTCTTTTGTCCAGCTTAAGCCTGCAGCAGGCATGACCATGAGGGGGCCAAAACGGCTGACATAGACCGTGCGCTGGACGGGCCCTTCTGGGGTCGGCACTTGAATCTGCCGCACTTCCATCGCTTCGCTTTTGCCATCGACGAGGTAGCGGGTGGGGTCTGCTGGATCGAGCGTGAGTTCAAATACGGTCGCATGCTTGGATGCGGTCACGGTGTGGGTCCAGGCAATGTCCTTGTTAAAGCCAATGGTGGGCAGGGGAGAGCCCGCCAAGGTCGCCCCCATGACATCGACGACGCCTGGAATGGTGATGTGAAGCTGATAGAAGCGGGAAGGTCCTGCCCAGGGGAAATGCGGATTGCCGACAATCAGGCCGCGCCCATTGGCGGTTGTCTCGGCACCAAAGGCCCAGCCATTGCTGCCAAGACCAGCTGCAGCAGGATCGGGCAGGGTGAGGGCGGCAACTTTATCGTCTTTTACGTCTTGGGGTGGGGCGGCATAGGCAATGGCTTGGGCCAGAACCAAAGCGCCTGCGCGCAAAGCATTCTTTTCAGTCAGGCGCAGCATGTCATCTGTCGTGATCGGGCGCACCCAAGCTTTGCCACGACAGGCCTCTGGCACGCGCTCTGGTCCCAGATCGCGCAGGAGACGATTATAGCCCGCAACATAGCCCTCGGTCAGGTCACGCGCGATTTTGCTGGTCTTCAAGCCATCGCGGCGGAGTTTTGCCAAATCCAAGCTAGACCGGAAGAACGTATCCGAAGCCAAATTGTCGAGCGGGTCAAAGCCTAGGCTGGTTTTTTCTTTGGCACCAAAATGCAGGGATCGTTCGCCAGCCACCGTCGCAAAGTCTTCGGCCAACATGCACAAATTGTCCTGCGCATAGGCATAAGCAACGCCATACCCAATGCCCTTCCAGTTCTTCGCGGTGATGTGGGGGATGCCATAGGTCGTGCGCGTAATGCTGGCTTCGAGGCCTTGTGGTTTGGCGTGGGCTTGACCAGCAAGCGCGCAGGCGAGCACGATCAGGGATACTGATTTAAAGCGCATTTATTCCTCCAGATTGGCGATCGACGGCTTATATTTTTCGAGGACCCTAGGGTGCCCCGGGGTGTGAGGCAAGGATACCTTTTGCGGGCCGGGGGGCATGCATTGCCGCAGTCAAGAAATCTAGTGGTCGAGTGAAACCTCTGAGACATTTCCCTCCGATTGGCCCTGCGCGATGACCGGGATCATCATCGCTCCAAAAAGCACAAACCATAAGACACATAAAGCGACGACAATTGCCTGCACCACAAAAACAATCACTTTAATGGTTCGACTTTGGCTCCGCTCAGTCATCCCGCCCCCTATGAGCTTCAAAAAACCTATTGAACCAAGGCATGCGTGGCTTTTGGTAGGTCGCATGATGACCCCCTGTGATCTGGTCTTCTAAGGCTTACTTCGGCGGATTAAAAGACTGGAGGCTGGGCTGGGTTTCCTTTCTGGCTTTATGTACATGACCCATCCCTCCGCGTGGTGCCAAATCACGGAAACAGGTTAGGCCTTGAACGCAGGCGTAAGCGCATCCATTTGTGGACTAACATCATCGCGGACTTGCAAAAGCCCGCAACACGGCGCCCTATCTCCCTGTGGAGCGCGTTTTGATCCTCGTGGATCAAAGTTGCGCCCCAAAAAAGAATTAGGATGCCTCAGGCTAAGTCTAAGGAAACTGAATGACCAAGACACGTATTCTGCCGCTTTTGCCCCTACGCGACATCGTCGTGTTCCCGCATCGCGTCTCGCCCTTGTTTGTTGGGCGAGAAAAGTCGGTTCGGGCGCTGGAAGAAGCAATGCGCAGCGATAAGGAAATTGTGCTGGCTACCCAAAAGGACGCGAGCGCCGATAATCCGGGTCCAGGCGATGTCCATAAAATTGGGGTTATTGCTTCGGTGCTGCAATTGCTGAAATTGCCGGATGGGACTGTAAAGGTCTTGGTTGAAGGCAAGTCGCGCGTCGCAATCCAAAGCTTTGATGCGACCGAGCCCATGTTTACGGTACAAGTCGAGGAGATCGAAGACCTCGACGCCGATACGCCAGAAGCCAAAGCCCTGTCGCGCACGGCGATTGAGCAGTTTGAGAATTACGTCAAACTCAATCGTAAAATTCCGCCCGAAATCGTCTCCGGCCTCAGCCAATTGCCAACTGCCAGCCAAGTTGCGGATGTGATTGCTGACAATTTGGCGATCAAGTTGGAACAAAAGCAGGAGTTGCTCGAAATCTTCAGCGCCACCAAGCGCTTGGAGCGCATCTTTACCTTCATGGAAGGTGAGATGGGCGTGCTGCAGGTGGAGCGTCGGATCCGTAATCGCGTCAAGCGGCAGATGGAGAAGAGCCAGCGCGACTATTATCTGAATGAGCAAATGAAGGCCATTCAGCGCGAACTGGGCGAACAGGATGAAGGTCGTGACGAGCTGCAGGAATTGGAAGAGCAAATCCGCAAAACCAAATTCTCCAAAGAAGCCCGCACCAAGGCTGAGGCTGAACTTAAAAAACTGAAGCAAATGAGCCCGATGTCGGCGGAATCGACAGTGGTTCGCAATTATCTCGATTGGCTATTGGCCCTTCCTTGGGGCAAGCAGAAAAAGACCAAGAAAGACATTGATGCGGCAGAACAAGTGCTCGATGGCGATCACTATGGCTTGGAAAAAGTCAAAGAGCGCATCTTGGAATATCTGGCCGTTGGTGCGCGCACCAATAAATTGCGTGGCCCCATTCTGTGCCTAGTAGGCCCACCAGGCGTAGGCAAAACCTCGCTGGGCAAGTCGATCGCCAAAGCGACCGGGCGCGATTTCGTGCGCGTGTCTCTGGGCGGGGTGCGTGACGAATCCGAAATTCGTGGTCATCGCCGCACCTATATTGGCTCCATGCCCGGCCGCATCATTCAGTCGATGAAAAAGGCGAAAAGCGCCAATCCGCTCTTCTTGTTGGATGAGATTGACAAAATGGGCGCCGATTATCGTGGCGATCCAGCAGCAGCTTTGTTGGAGGTCTTGGATCCCGAACAAAACAGCACCTTCAACGACCATTATCTGGAAGTCGACTACGACCTCTCAGACGTGATGTTCGTGACTACGGCTAACTCGCTCAACATGCCGCAGCCTTTGTTGGACCGCATGGAGATCATCCGTATCCCCGGCTATACCGAAGATGAAAAGGTGGAGATCGCCAAACGGCACTTGTTGCAAAAGCAGATCGACGCCAATGGCCTGCGCGCTGGTGAATTCTCATTGTCGGATGAAGGCTTGCGTGAAGTGATCCGTTATTACACCCGCGAAGCCGGTGTGCGGAGCCTTGAGCGGGAAATCGCCAATCTAGCCCGTAAAGCCGTGCGCGAGATCAGCCAGAAGAAGAAAGAAACCGTCGCCATCACACCTGAAAACGTCAAAGACTATTTGGGCGTGCGCAAGGTTCGCTTTGGTGAGGCCGAGACTGAGGATCAAGTCGGCGCCGTTACGGGTCTGGCTTGGACCGAAGTGGGTGGCGATACTTTGACCATTGAAGCGGTGCAAATGTTCGGCAAAGGCCGCATGACGGTGACCGGCAATTTGCGCGATGTGATGAAGGAGTCGATCTCGGCTGCCAGCTCTTATGTGAAAGCGCGCGCGCCGCACTTTGGTATCAAACCGACCTTGTTCGACCAGACCGACATCCACGTGCACGTGCCCGAAGGGGCAACGCCCAAGGATGGGCCATCGGCAGGTATCGCCATGATGACGGCGATCGTGAGTCTATTGACCAATAATCCGGTATCGCGCTCAGTCGCCATGACCGGCGAGATCACCTTGCGTGGCCGAGTTCTGCCGATTGGTGGCTTGAAGGAGAAGCTATTGGCGGCCTTGCGGGCGGGCATCAAAACCGTGCTAATCCCGAAAGAGAATGAGAAGGACCTTGAAGACATTCCAGAGAATGTGAAACAGGGCCTGACCATCATTCCGGTCTCAACCGCTGACGAAGTCTTGGTGCATGCCCTGACTCGACCCATCGTCGAAATCGATTGGAACCCAGAGGATGCGGCGGCCGCCTTGGCGAAACGTTTGCCAGAGGCAGGCGACCCAAGTGGGGCTACAACGCATTGATCTGACCAGTGTTTCAAACGAGAAGGGGCCCTGACAGAGACCTGTTTGGGCCCTTTTTTGTTCATCCTGTGCGGGCCACTATTCTGCGTCCAGACCGCAGGCGGCTGCATGAGGGGCCTTGCCAGAAACCCTATGCAACCCCTATGGAAGCGGCGAGGGGCGGTTAGCTCAGCTGGAAGAGCATCTCGTTTACACCGAGAGGGTCGGGGGTTCGAGCCCCTCACCGCCCACCATTTTCCCTTAATGCTAAGTTCAAATCGTCGAGAGGGCACGACCAGCCGTTGGCTTGGCGCGCTTCTATGCGCTGAAGACACGCGCTTGTTCAGCGGGAGATCCGCCGCATCTTTTCAAAACCGTCTGCACGCGCATGTAATCTGGACGCGCATGTAAGATGCACAGGCGTGCGGCATTTTGCGTCACCCCTTGGAAACCGAATAGTACTCGACAACTAACTGTCCGGTCAGTTATATATATCACATGAACGTGATCGATCCCAGCACAAGTCAGCCCAAATGGACCCGCAAGCCCGCAGCGCGTCCCGATGAAGTGTTGGAAGCAGCCTTGGATGTTTTTGCGATGAATGGCTTTGCGGCCACCCGTATGGACGACATTGCTAAAGCAGCAGGACTCTCAAAAGCGGCGATCTATCTTTATTTCCCGTCCAAAGACGATGTGTTTAAGGCGTTGGTTGAGCAGCGTATCGGTGTTCTGCAGGCGCATTTTGATACCGCAGCCAAGGACCAAAGGCGCGATCCCATTGCAGGCCTTCGCCTTGTGGCGCGCATGTGGGCAACTTCGTTTCATGATCTACGCGTAGCTGCGCTTCCCCGCATCATTCTCGCAGAGGCCTTGCGCTTCCCAGAGCTTGCCGAATTCTATCATCGAACGGTCATTGAACGCACTCAAGGCGCGCTGGTTGAGCTGATTCAAGCCGGCATAGATGCAGGCCTTTTCCGTCAGGTTGAGCCACTCTTGGCTGCCCGCGCGTTGGTGTCGCCGTTGGTGTTTGAAATTTTGCGCAGGCAAGCATTCCCCGCCCACACTGCCGGCCCGCCCATGGAGGTTTTGGTCGAGGCCATTTTCGACCTGTTTTTGAATGGCATTGCGGTCTCGCCTTCGCCGAATGTTCTTGGAGCAAAGCAATGAACCGGAAGCAAATTCTGACCACCATTGGCGGTGTGGTCGGCCTCGGTGCCCTTTGGGCCATTGGAAGTTGGCTGCTGGTCGGGCGGTATCATGTGTCGACCGATAACGCTTACGTCCGCGCTGATATCACGATGGTCGCCGCAAAGACGGAGGGCTATGTCCGCAAGATTGATGCAAAGGATAATGCAAAAGTCCTTTTTGGTGCTTCTTTGGTCATCCTTGACCCGCGAGATAGTCAAGTCAGTGTTGCTGCCGCAGAAGCCGATTTGGCGCGCGCCCAAGCCGAGGCGACACGCGCCCGGGCTGAGGCTCGCCGCATTGCATCTGAGGCCAATCGCATGGGTGCAGAGGCTATGGCTTCAGCTGCTGGGGCAAGGCAGGCTGTGGCCTTGGCCAATCAAGCCCGCGCCGAAGCGCGAGGTCGCACGCTTAGCGTCGCAGTGGCGACAGAACAAATGGCAACCCAGTCAGATCTGGTGGTTCAAGCGCAAGCCTCGCTGCGCGCAGCCGAAGCCGCCAATCAAGTTGCCGAGGCTGACCGTGGCCGTTTTGCTGCCTTGGCCAAGCAAGGTTTTGTCTCTCAAGCGCGCATGGATCAGGTCGAGGCTCAGGCCAGTGCCGCAGCCGCTCGCGTCGCTGAAGCCCGCGCTGCGATCGCTGTGGCCCGTCAACAAGTTGCGGTATTAAGCGCCTCACGTTCCAAATCCAGCAATGATGTGGGCTCGGCAGGAGCGGGGGCTTTGGGCGCGCAATCGGGTGCCGAAAGTGCTGCGGCTAAAGCTCAAGCCGCTGCCGCTGGGGCCGCCTCTGGCCGCAGTGCAATCGGCTCAGCAGAAGCATCTATCCAAGCCGCCGATGCCGCCGTCCTTGCCGCCCAAGCCCGCCTAGACGCTGCCAAGCTCGGTCAAGGCTATGCACAAGTGACAGCGCCTGTTTCTGGCATTGTAGCTAATCGTACGGTGCAGGTAGGCCAGCTTGTGCGCCCCGGCACAATCATGATGGCCTTAGTACCATTGGATCAGGTTTATGTGGTCGCCAATTTTAAAGAGACCCAGATTGGCAAATTGGCCCCGGGCCAGAAAGTGACCTTTAAAGTCGACGCCTTCCCGGATCAAAAGGTCACCGGCACGATTGAAAGTATTGCACCCGCTTCTGGCTCGCAATTTTCACTTTTGCCCACGGATACGGCCACAGGCAACTTTACTAAGATTGTTCAGCGTGTGCCGGTTCGGATATTGATTGATCCAGAATGGCGGGCAAAGGGCATTTTGCGTCCGGGCCTCTCAGCTGTGGTGGATGTGGATACGCGAAACCTGGAGGCCCCAGCCAAAGTCGCTCTCAAGTGAGCGGGGAGCCCCGCGCAGCTGCGGCGTCGCCGCCACCACCGGGACCGGGGGGGCTGGTCTATCCAAAGCCAACCATCGGGCTGTGGATCGGCTTTGCCTGTATGGCTTTGGGCAATTTCATGGCCATTCTGGATATTCAAATAGTCGCCAGCTCTCTGCGGGAAATTCAAGCAGGCGTTTCTGCCAGTGCCGACGAATTGGTTTGGATCCAGACCTCTTATCTGGTGGCCGAGGTCATCGCGATCCCGCTGTCTGGCTTTGTGGGACGGGCGCTATCTATTCGAAACCTGTTCACGGCTGCCGCTCTGGGCTTCACCTTGGCGTCCTTTGGCTGCGCCTTTGCCCAGAACATCGGGACCTTAGTGTTCTTTCGGATCATTCAGGGCTTTATGGGCGGGTTCATGATGCCCACCACCTTTGCGGCGGGCTTTTTATTGTTCGCCGAGAAGGATCGAGCGACCGTCAATGTCATGATGGGGATGATCATGACCTCGGCACCTGCGATGGGCCCGGCCTTGGGCGGATTTATCACCAGCGCGCTGGGTTGGCATTGGCTGTTTTTGGTCAATTTGGTGCCCGGCATTATTTGTGCGGTTGGTTGCTTCATGTTGATCCCGCTCAAGACACCTGATTGGCCCTTATTGCGGCGGATCGATATCATCGGGCTGATCGCGCTCGCGGTATTCCTTGGCTCGCTTGAGATCGTCCTAGAAGAGGGGCCCAGGCAAGGCTGGCTTGCGAGCAGTGAGATTGGCTTTTTTCTTGGCACCATGCTGACGGGTGGGGGCATCTTCTTCTGGCGCGCCTTCACGTTAGAGGAGCCGATTGTCAAGCTCGATGCCTTCACAGATCGCAATTTTGCCGTCTGCGCGCTGCTTGCCTTCACCGTTGGCATTGGCCTTTATGGGTCAGTCTATTTGCAGCCCTTATTCTTAGGTCAGGTGCGCGGCTATAATTCGCTCCAGATTGGCCAAGTTATGTTTGTGACCGGGGTCTTCATGCTGATTAGCGCGCCTTTTGCACGCCAACTCATCATGCGGGTTGACCCTAGGCTTGCGATATTTGTTGGTGCAAGCTTGGTGGGCGGCTCTTGCCTCTTACAGGCGCATCTGACGGCACAATCCAGCTTCTGGGACTTCTTCTGGCCGCAAGCTATGCGGGGCAGTGGCTTGATTTTATGCTTTGCAACCCTTTCGACCATCGCCTTAGGCACGATGCCGCCGCACAAAATTCAAAGTGCCTCTGGTCTGTTTAATTTGACGCGCAATCTTGGTGGCGCGATTGGTCTGGCCGTTCTGTCGACCATGAATGATTATTTTACTGTGTTTCATCGCACTGAGTTAGGATCTGCCATGAATCTGGGCGATCCAATGCTCGCCGATCGGCTAGCGGCTTCTGCTGCCAATATGGCGGCACAGGGCGTTACTAATCCGGAGACAGCCGCCCTGGCCCAGCACATTCAACTCCTCAATCGTGAAGCAGCTGTCATGACGTTCAATAATCTGTTCGTTTTAATCGCGGGCTTTTTGGCACTATCGATCTTGGTGATTCCTTTACTGGCGCGTGCCAAGCCTAATCAGGGGTCCGGCGGCGTCCATTAGGGCAGGGGTTGGGCCCGTGCAGAAATCCGTGGCTTTGCTTGGCTTTGACGGGTCATCGGTTCGCGAGCATCTATTCATTACAGTTTTCCTGCAACGAAGTTGCGATGATCGCTTGACCACTTCGGGTGGGGAGTCTATCACGCCCGCCTTGCCGAAGCGGTGACGCAACGGTTTGAGGAAACAGCGCGGGCGTAGCTCAGTCGGTTAGAGTACCGGCCTGTCACGCCGGGGGTCGCGGGTTCGAGCCCCGTCGCTCGCGCCATTCCTAGCCCCGCCTGGTGTGAGCTTGCTCTGCCAAGGCGGCGGCGGGAAGGTTCGGTTCCAAATCAACCCTTTAATTTTAATGATCGTAAGTTTGGTTCAAACCAAGACTGGTTTGCCTTGTGCGCGATCGTGGTCATTCCAAGCCGATAAGGCGGTCTTCACAATTACGATCTGGACGATCAGTGTCATGCCATCCATTGGATAAAGACCAATAACTTCGGTGAAAGCCATTGCTGTGATGGCGGTGAAAATGCCGATCATCGGCATCATGGCAGGCTCCCGCGCTGCCTGCATCAGGATTTGGAACCAAGTTCGGGCAAAGGTCAAACTGATTAAGATCAGTCCGATCAAGCCCATTTGTAAGCGGATGTCGATTGGCGTGGAATGGGCATCAGGAGGCCGGAACCCTTCCATGGCGGCTTCGACCTTGTCGACTGGGCTGGTCAAAGAAGTGTCGGTCCAAAAAGCTTGGTAGCCCCACCCTAACCAAGGCCTTTCGGCAAGTGGACCTTCTAAAGCGTGCCAAATATCGGTGCGGCCGGTCAGAGTTGGTGCTTTGCCCAAAAGCTGAAAGAAAAGGGGTGCGAGGATGGTGATTACAAGGAATAAGATGGCGATACCCGATGTGACAGCCCAAGCCGACAGAACAGCTGCACTAGGATGCCGTTGCGCCAACCACACTGCGACGGGCATGGCCATGGCAAGACCCGTCACCAGAATTGCGGTGGTTGCCTCACTCTTGATGGCGCACAAAGCGATAATGACGAGGGCCGGGGCAGTCCAGAAGATCGCCCGTGGTTGCATCAAGGCATAGCCCATCACACCACCCGAAGCGACAGCCATGGCGACGCCTAGCGTCTGCTTAAAGCTCCAGATTCCGGACCAAGCCCCAGGATAGATTTCGGACATCACACCCCATTGCGGGGTAAGAATGGCGAGCCCCGCCGAGACAACTGCTTGTAGCGTAAATAGCCCTGCCAGAATTCGGGCGAGGCGCAGCCAGCTCAAATACTGACTGATCATACAGGCAGCGCCATAGGTCACGCACATCAATAGGCCTTGCCTAAAGGTGAGGTCGGGCTGGTTTGACCATTGGAAACTGGCCATCGTCCACAGGATAAACAGAAAGAAGGGCCCACCGACTAAGGCCGTTCGCAGCGCCATATGGGGCTTGTAAGCGACAGCCATGGCAGTGAGCAGGACGGTTGGCGCATAAATCAGGAGGGACCAAGTGGGGGCCTCTTTCAAATGCTGTATCTTCATCACGAAAGCCACGGTCGAGCCAAAACAGCAAAATAAATACAGCATGATGGCTAGATCAATTAGGATGATCTTGCGGCGATTATCTGGATGGCTGGCACCAATAGGCACATCGGCAGGCTCTTGGCTGACCGCTGGGCGTCGACGGGACAGAAAATCTGCCGCTGGATGATAAAGGGGCCTGCTCACGCCCGATATATAGCTTAAAATGCTGAAAGTCTGGTCAACAAATCTTCGCGAGCTCAACCAGGCGACCTAAGGCTGCGCCGCAGTGTCGATAGCGCTTCCCCATTGCCTTTGTCCGCCTTAAGCAGGAAGTCGAAGACAAGACAAAATGGGGTAGTCAACATGGAATGGGGCTGGGACAATGCGCGCGCGATCCTTGGTGCGGGTTTAATCATCGCGCTTTGTTGGGCCATGAGTGAGAACCGCAAGACCTTTCCGTGGCGGCTGGCATTGGGTGCAATGGCTGTACAAGCCTTTTTACTGGTTCTCTTATTCGCCGTTCCAGCCTCGCAAAGCTTCTTGAATGGGGTCAATGCTGCAGTCGATGGCCTCAATGCCGCGACGATTGAAGGCACCAAATTTGTGTTTGGCTATTTAGGCGGTGGGGAAGCGCCATATCAAATGGCTCAGCCCGGTGCCCCGCCTCCATTTGTCTTCGCGTTTCAAGTCTTGCCGCTAATCCTCGTGATTTCAGCCTTGTCAGCAGTCTTGTGGCATTGGAAGATCTTACAATGGGTCACACGTGGCTTTGGTTATTTGTTCGAGAAGTCGATGGGGCTTGGTGGGGCATCTGCCTTGGCAACGGCGGCCAATATCTTCATGGGCATGGTTGAGAGCCCAATCGTGATCAAGGGCTATTTGGATAAGCTGTCACGCTCTGAGCTTTTTATGATGATGGTGGTGGGCCTCGCCACTGTCGCGGGCTCAACCATGGTGGCTTATGCTGCGATCCTGTCACCCACTTTGCCCAATGCCGCTGGCCACGTCTTGGTCGCCTCCATTATCACCGCGCCAGCCGGCATCTTGCTTGCTCGCATCATGATCCCAGAGCAGCCCGGCCAATATGTCGATGGTATGGATTATAGCTCTGCGCTGAAATATGAATCGACGATGGACGCGATCACCAAGGGCGTGCAGGACGGGATGATGGTGGTCGTCAATGTCGGGGCCTTCCTCTTGGTATTTGTCTCCTTCGTCTGGATTGCCAATGGCTTGTTGACTGTATTTGGTGACCAATGGGGTGGCCCTTTGACCTTGCAACGCATCTTCGGCTTCATTTTCTCGCCGCTGGCTTGGATCATTGGGATCCCCGCTGAAGACATGCAGAAGGCAGGTGGCTTGTTTGGCTCCAAGCTTTTTCTCACCGAATTTGTTGCCTTTATTGAACTTGGCAATATTCCTGCCGAAGCCTTAGGCGAGCGTTCGCGCATGATCATGACCTACGCCCTGTGTGGTTTTGCCAATGTTGGGTCCATCGGCATTATGACAGGCGGCATGACGGTTTTGATGCCCGAGCGGCGCAATGAAATCCTCAAGCTTGCGTGGAAGGCCCTGATCCCCGGCTTCTTGGCCACCTGCTTGTCTGCAACCATTGTGGCAGCTTTGCCCATGGGCGTGTTTGTCCACTAGAAATCCGAGGAAACATGATGAAACTCTATACGGCAAAGCTCGCGCCCAATCCCCGCCGCGTTCATATGTTTCTGGCCGAAAAAGGCTTGTGGGATAGTTTAGAACGGGTTCAGCTAGATCTGGCGACCGAAACCAAGGTTCCCGATCACCTTAATCGCAACCCCATGGGTCTGGTGCCGGTTTTGGAGCTAGATGATGGACGCTTTCTTACCGAAAGCCGCGCCATCTGCTCGTACCTTGAACATCTCCATCCCGAGCCCAACCTTATGGGTGAGACGCCTGAGGAGAAGGCTTTTATCGAAATGTTTGACCGCCGCGTCGAATGGGGTGTGCTCTTGCCTTTGGCCAGTTGGGTTCGCCATGGCCATCCAGGACTGGCTGTACTCGAGAAGCCGCAAATTCAGGACTTTGCCGACGCCTCTGCCGAGAAGGCCAAAGCCGCCATGGAATGGCTGGATGCGGATTTGGCCGATCGCGACTATGTTGCTGGCAATCGGTTCACAATTGCGGATATTACAGCGTTTGCAGCGCTTGAGTTTGCCCGGATCGTCAAGTTCAAGCCTTGGGAAATCCATCCAAATATTGCACGTTGGCGCGATGCAGTGAAAGCGCGGCCCTCAGCGGATGCAGGCCTCGCCTAATGTTTGGCTCAGACAATCAAGCTCCAGCCCATCCACGCGTTTTAGAAGCCATGTTGGCGGCCAATGATGGGCGGTGTGGCAGTTATGGCGATGATCCTTGGACGATACGGGCCCTTGAGCTGCTTTATGAGATATTTGAGACCCGCGACCTTGATGCCTATTTTGTTGGAACTGGTGGGGCGGCCAATGGTTTAGCGCTCTCTGCCCTTTGCCCACCTTGGGCGGCCATCCTCGCCCATCCCCATGCCCATGTGATCGAAGATGAGGGCAACGGACCCGAATTCTTCACCGGTGGCTGTCGCCTTGTGGCTTTGGACTCGGCAGGCCTATTGGTTCAGCCAGAAGATATTGAGGCCGCTGCCACCCGCCACAGCCCTGATTTCGTGCATGGGCTTCAGCCGCGTGCCGTAACCTTGACCAATTTGAGCGAGAGCGGCCAAGCCTATAGCCCCGAGCATATGCGGGCCATCAGCAGCGTCTGCGCCAAACAGGGTTGGGCACTTCATGTTGATGGCGCACGTTTTGCCAATGCCACCGCCGCGACGGGCGCTTCGGCGAGCGACTTATCATGGCGGGCAGGGGTGGGCGCACTGAGCTTTGGTTTGACCAAGAATGGCGCAGTATCGGCTGAAATTCTGATTTTGTTCGGCAAAGCGCGGACGGGGGCAGCCGCCTATTTGCGCAAGCGCGCTGGTCAACTTTTCTCTAAGCACCGCTATTTGGCGGCACAGGCGGTTGCTATGTTGGAGGATGGGTTATGGCTGAATCTGGCTGGCCACGCCAATAAGATGGCGCGTGACCTTGCCGCGCGCTTTGAACGGGCAGGCGCATGCCTCGCTGTGCCCGTGGTTGGTAATGAAGTATTTGTGCGCCTCGATGCCAGCAAAGTCGCCGCCCTACAGACCGCCGGGATCCGTTTTTATCCGTGGCCGACCTTAGGAGGCGATACGTATCGTTTCGTGGCTTCCTGGCAGACATCTGCTGACGATGTAGAAGTCGCCGCCAAAGCGCTGCTCTAGAGACGTGCCTAAGCTGGTTTTAGCGACGAGGAATTCCCATACCTGCTGGCCGCCATGCCACACCATATTGGCTGCAACCAAATAGATGACGGCAACGCCCAAATAGCCAATCCAGCGATGCTTTTGCAGCAGGTTGGCGATGAGGTCCGCAGCAAAGGCCATAAAGCCAATTGCGCACAAGAGTCCGAGGGCTAGGACCACCATATGACCCTGTGCTGCACCCGCAACTGCCAATACATTGTCGAGCGACATCGAGAGATTGGCGACCATCACAGTAATGATGGCACTGGTTAAGGTTTTCGGATGTGCTGTCGTATGATCTGCAACCCCATCGTGATCGGCGTCGGCAGCATCTTGCTTGCGCAATTCGGTCAACAACTTCCAGCCAACCCATACAAGCAACAAGCCGCCCAGCAATTGCAGGCCGGCGATGAGCAAAAGCCTTGCTGCCATCAGGGCAAATAGAACGCGGCGTACAACCGCGCTGGCAAGGCCCCAGAATATCACCTTCCGGGGCTGTTCAACCGGTAAACCCGCAGCGGCCAACCCAACCACAATCGCGTTATCGCCTGAAAGGGTGATATCAATGGCGAGGATCTCAACGAGCTATTAGCCCTCACATATCATGATCTCAGGCGTCATCAGTCGGTTGACTTCTTCTGTTGCGCCATATGGGCCGCATAGAGGGCAATTGCCGAAGCCGCCGACACATTCAGGCTCTCCATTTGGCTATGAATTGGGATACGTGCCAACCGGTCGCACCGTTCTCCGACCAAATGCCGCAAGCCTTTGCCTTCTGCCCCCATCACCAATACCACCGGCGACCCATCGAGCACGTCAGCCAAGTCATGCTCGGCTTCTCCGGATAATCCCACCGTCATCCACCCATCTTCGGCCAATTGAACAATGGTTTGAGCAATGTTTACCACACGGACATCATGCACCATTTCAATGCCGCCAACGGCAGCCTTGGCCAGCGAACCGGTAATCGGCGGGGCTTTGCGATCTTGCTGAATGATGGCGCGCACGCCAAATGCGGCAGCCGAGCGAAAAATCGCCCCAATATTTTGCGGATCCGTCACTTGGTCCAAGATCACGGCAATCCCGTCAGCTTTTGGTAAAGCTTGATCGAGCCCAATCCCTTCCAAGGGGGATACACGCACCGCAATGCCTTGGTGCACGGCTCCCGGAGGCAAGAGAGCCGACAGGCTTTCGCCATCTGTTAGGGCGATCTTGCTCTTGTCGATTTGGGCTTCTTCCAAGCTTTCCAGCGTGTTGCGCGTCGCACGAACCTCCAGCACCTTGCGCTTCGGATTTGCGAGGGCTGCGAGGACGGCATGGGTGCCATAAATCCAAAGGCTGCCATCGCTTGGCTTATCGTCTCGCGCTGGACGCGGCCCCTTTGCCTTCCAAGGCGCACCGGAAGGCCGATCGCGCCCCGTCTCTCGGCCACCGTCGCGGCCACCGTCCTTTGGACGAAAACGTGAATTCTTAGTCATGACGTTCTTTTAACGGGAAAAAGGCGGCGCTGTCGCCTATAAGGGCTGCGGAAACTCTTTTGAGGACGGACAGGAGATTGAAGATCATGCTGACACGTAAGCAAGGCTTAGGCCTGACATTTGGAATTGGATTGGGTACTGCCCTGTTGATTGGCTTTCAACCGGTAGCGGCCCAAACGGATGGGCAAGCCCGTTTGTTGGAATTGGAAGGTGTCGCTGGTCAAGTCGAAATTCGTACCGCGCCGGGGGCTACATTCAACGTTCAAATAACGCCCGGCGCAAAATTATCGGCTACTACGGAGCGCGAGGGGATAACTTTACGCGTCAAGGGTCCAATTCAACGCAATGTGCGCACGAATTGCAGCAGTTATAGCCAGAACGGTCGCCGTGTCGAAGAAATCAAGATTGATGGCGTGCGCTATACGGCAGAGGATCTGCCGAAGATCGTGATAACGGGGCCAAGCTCCATGGGCCTACGAATCAAGCGCTCTTTGGTAAGCGGCCAAGCCGGTGATGTGGGCGGGGCCACCGTCACGATGATTGGCTGCGGTGATTTCTCGCTTGGCAAGGTTGCCCGCGATTTGGAACTAACCATCGCAGGGTCTGGCGATTTCCGCACTGAAAGCGTTGGTGGCAACCTCAAGGCCAGCCTCGTCGGGTCCGGCAATAATCAAACTGGGCCAGTTAAGGGCAGTGTGAAGCTGGATCTTGCGGGCTCTGGCGATACCACGATCGGCTCTATCGGCGGGCGCAGTGAAATTAATTTGGCGGGCTCAGGTGACGTACGGCTTGGCCAGGTTCAAAGTGATGTTGAAGTTAATCTCGCCGGCTCTGGCGATACCTATATCCAAGGCGGCCGTTCACGGCTTCAGGCCAATATTGCAGGCTCTGGCAATATACGTCACGGCGGCACGGTGATCGAGCCACAAGTAAACATCATTGGTTCCGGCGATGTTACAGCGGCCAAATTGGAAGGAAGCCCGCGTGTGACCAAACTGGGCTCTGGCGGCTTCAAGGTCGACCAGCCCTAGATGGAGCGATTGACAGGGCAGGCCTGTGTGCCAAATTAGGCCGATCCTGCAGTTATGTGAAACTCATCTGCTTGATCACAGCCAATCGCCATTGCGTTTAGAGCGACCATCGCTATAACGCGGCCCTTCCAGAGCGGCTTGCCGTGGCTGAGCCATATAGTGACTCATGTCCGGCAAGAGGGTTTGGAACTCCTGAAACGCCGTTGCGGTATGTGCTGGCATCGGTTGCGATTGGGTGTCACCTGGTGAGGTGGCCGAGTGGTTAATGGCAGCAGACTGTAAATCTGCCCTCGAGAGAGTACATAGGTTCAAATCCTATCCTCACCACCAGTGACATCCCAAATCGTAATCCTTGTATGGCCAACCTGGGGCTCGTCGGTTCGGGAAATCGGATGCGGGTATAGCACAATGGTAGTGCAGCAGCCTTCCAAGCTGAGGATGTCGGTTCGATCCCGTCTACCCGCTCCAGTTTTTTGAATTTTGTAGCGCTATCGAGCGCTATGTTACTAGAGACGAAGGGCACGACCATGGCTAAGGAAAAGTTTGAACGTACGAAACCGCATTGCAACATTGGGACGATTGGTCACGTTGACCATGGTAAGACGACGTTGACGGCGGCGATCACGATGACGCTGGCGAAGGCTGG
>JAIXQA010000080.1 GCA_027485915.1 Alphaproteobacteria bacterium
GTCATGAACCACCTCGGGCACACAGACTTATCAAGCCGGGGCGCACGGTTTGCGTCCTATTCCGGGCCAGTCCGTTAATCTGGCCCACCTCTTCTGGCGTGTACCACGCGCCCCGGCCCCTCTTTGTGGTGCACCCTCGCAAGGTTTTTCCTCGCGGGGATATGGGTGTGTGTGTACGCAAACTGGTACCCAAGTTCGACAAAAGCTCTTGCTAAGGCTATGACAGCGTCAACCATTCCACTGGAAATCAAACATGACTTGGACGCCCTCCTCTTGGCGCGCATTGCCCGCCCGCCACATCCCAAATGATTACCCCGATCCAGCTGCCGTGCTGGCGGTGGAACAGCGCTTGGCAAAAAAGCCGCCTTTGGTTGTGGCATCCGAGATTGAAAAGCTGAAGGCAGAGTTGGCACGCGTCTCCAAAGGAGAAGCGTTTTTGCTGCAAGGTGGTGATTGTGCGGAGAGCTTTGCGGAGTTTGAAGCTGACCGCATCACGCGTTATTTCCGCGTGTTCTTGCAAATGGCGGTGGCTTTGACCTTTGCCGGGGGGAAGCATGTGGTGAAGGTTGGCCGTGTTGCGGGCCAGTTTGCCAAACCGCGTTCAGAGCCGACGGAAGTCATTGATGGAGTCAGCCTGCCGTCCTATCGCGGTGACAATATCAATGGTGCAGCCTTTACCCCAGAAAGCCGGATCCCCGATCCAGAACGCTTGGTTGAAGCCTATAATCAGAGCACAGCGAGCTTGAACCTTTTGCGCGCCCTGGCGACCGGTGGCTATGCCGACCTTGAAAACGTCAACCGCTGGAACCTGAAATTTGCCAAAAAGCAGGGCAAAGCTTCGGCTGAATATGTGAAATTGTGCCACCGGATTGAGGAAAGCCTAGAGTTTATGGACGGTTTAGGCCTCAGCGGTCCTGCCGGCATCGCAACCGATACAGTCGATTTCTTCACCAGCCATGAGGCCTTGTTGCTGGGTTACGAAGAGGCCATGACCCGACAAGACCAATTGTTTGGTTCGGGAGCCTATTATGACACCTCTGCCCACATGGTGTGGATTGGCGATCGGACTCGCCAGCTTGATCATGCGCATGTGGAATTCTGTCGCGGCATTGCCAATCCAATTGGTGTGAAGTGTGGTCCGAGTTTGGAAGCCGATGAGTTGTTGGCGCTGCTCGATAAGCTGAACCCCAAGAATGAAGCGGGGCGCATTGTGCTGATCGCCCGCTTTGGCTCTGACAAGATTGGGGCGGGCCTGCCAAAACTGGTTCGAAAAGTCACCGATGCTGGCCGTAGCGTGGTTTGGTCGTCCGACCCCATGCATGGCAACACGTTGAAGACGGCTTCTGGCTATAAGACTAGGCCGTTTGAGCGCGTGGCAAGTGAAGTCAATGACTTTATGGACATTGTCCGGGCTGAAGGGGCCTATCCCGGTGGCGTTCATCTCGAGATGACGGGCGATGATGTGACCGAATGCACGGGTGGAGCGACGCCTGTGACCGAGGAATCGCTATCGAGCCGCTATCGCACCCATTGCGACCCGCGTTTGAATGCTGACCAAGCCATTGAACTGGCCTTCACCATCGCCAATGGCTTGCGCGAAGGCCGGCAACAACGACGCTTGGCAGCAGCAGGGCTCTAAGACGTCACCCTGCTGCCGCCGGGCGCTTAGTGCTGGTGGCTGCCATGGCCTTTGTCACCCTCGGTCTTTTGGGTCGGATTTTCGACGACAGGCAGGCTAAAGCCGACCTTTCGATTGCCTTCAAAAGTCAATTCGACCGGGAAGCTGTCGCCGGGTTTCATGGCGTCTTTGATCCCAAAGACCATCAGATGTAGGCCGCCCGGTGCCAAGACGGCCGTGCCCTTGGCGGGGATTTCGACTTGGTCCACTTGGCGCATTTGCGCCATGCCATCGGCCCCTTTGAGATGGGCATGTAGCTCAATCCGATCTGCTTTCGGGCTATTGGCCCCGACCAATTTCTGCGGCTTGTCACTGCTATTGGTCATGGTCAGATAAGCGGCGGTAACGTCGCGTCCATTCGGGGGCAGGCGCATGCGCGGCTCACTAATCTCCACCCCGTCAATCTGGGCAACTACCAGCATGGGGGCAGGCGGTGTCTTGGCGGGCTCACAGGCCGATAATCCTGCAATGGCGATGAGGATTAGCGGCAAAGCTCGAACATATGAGGTCATGAGTTACTCCTAAAGTGGGGCAGGCTGGGCAAGGCCTAGAAAGCGACGGGTTATGGGGATGCGGCTTAAGATGAACCGCTCTAACAGGGCAATTAGGATGAGGCAGGCACCCAAAACCGGAAGGAACAGCGCGAAGGCAAAGATGAGTAAGCCAATGCCGGTGCCAATCCTCTGGTCTGGAATGGGCGGCGGTGCACCAAGGACACCTTCTGGCGCGCGCTTGCGCCACATCACAAAAGCGGAAACCGCTAAAGTCACGAGGCCCATAGCCGTGAGTACGCCTAAGGCTTGGTTGAGTGGGCCAAACAATTGGCCTTCATGGGCGGCAATCCCAATGCCAACAGCCTGATCAATCACATGCTTGTCGCCAAAGGCTTCGCGGCGGACTTCGCTGCCATCGTGAGCACTATAGGCGATTTCAACCCGGCTGATGCGGTCACCGGCCAAGGATCGGGCCATCCAAGTGGGATTCTTGGCATTGGGCGGGGTAATGGTCACAGGTGGAGCAAGCCGGGCTGCCCGTGCACTGGCGGCAATATCATCCACATTGGCGATATAATAAGGCGCGTCATGACCTCGGTGCGAGAAGGCTTGGTTTGTGGCTTCGCGCTCTGCCGTTCGGCTTTGAGTCCAGTCCTTAGAGACGGCAGCCGTTCCTGTGAGGTCGCGCACCATGTCAAAGCCCTTGCCCCAAACATTGGTCCATGGCAGGCCGGTCAGCAGAAGAAACAACGCGAAGAAGGAAACCCACATGCCGGTGACGGCATGGATATCGCGCCAGAAGACTTTCGACCCAGCGTTGAGACGCGGAAACAAGACCCCTTGCAAGCCTTGGGATGTGCGGGGCCACCACAGATAAAGCCCTGTCACCACCATTACAATTGCCCACGAAGCCGCCAGCTCAACAATCAGCGAGCCATTATCCCCCATCAGCAATTCTCCGTGTATGGTACGGACGACGGCCATTAGGCGATCTTCGCGGGGAATGACTTTGAGGACTTCCAAACTGGTTGGGTGGACATAGACGATCGTATCCCTGCCGCCCTTGGTGACGAGAACTTGGGCAGCATCGGTGGGACCATCGGGTAAGCGATAGGATTTAAAACTCGCGCCGTCGACCTGTTTCAGGGCCATTTGCACCTGCTGGCTAACCGGCGCACTGGGCCCGGTTACCGTGAGATGGGTATAAGGCCGATCAAGGGCTGCCTCAATCTGGGGTTTGAACAGATAGAGGCTGCCGGTGATCGACAAGAGGATGATGAAGGGAATGCAGAAGAGACCCGCGTAAAAATGCCACCGCCACAACATGCGATAGAGGCGGGCCCGTTTCTCTGGCCCGGATTGAGCAGATTGAAGAGGGGATGCAATGTCTGTCATCTGGGTCTCCTATCGTTTCAGCTTCACGTCGAATACAAAGGTCCGCTGGGGCAGCGGGTGCGAGACATAGGCTTGGTCATTATTGAGATTGTCGATCCCGAAATTGAGCTGGACTTTGTCGGTCACGTCATAGGTCAGGCGGGTATCGACAAAGAAATATTCGGTTTGAAAGCCATAGACACTGCCTTCTCTGCCGAACAGATCGGAGGTTGGAGTTGTCGCTTGACGCCAGCCGAGCGAGGCACGCCATTTCGGGCTGATTTTGTAGCGGAAGTTCCCACTCGACCGCCATTCTGGAATGCGGGGGAAACGATTGCCAACCGTCTCTGGATTGGCACGATTACGCACCGTGGTTGCGTCCATCTTGCTGAGGCTGACATTCAGGTCGAGGTTATCCACCCACAGGTCCTTTGCTTCGAAAATCAGCTCCACACCTGATTGGGTTACCAGGTCGACGTTCTTAAAGCTCGAGATGACCGTGCCAAATTGATTGAGGCCGCTAAAGGAGAAGATCGCATCCTCAATATCCTGATAAAAGGCACTGGCCGTGATTTGGATCGGGCCCAGCTGGCCCCGACTCATAAGGGTAATGTCTGTCGAGCGCTCGGGCCGTAGATTGGGGTCAAAGCTTTGCGGGTCGATTTCGCGCGTGATGTCATCGATCCGGCCTTGGAACAATTCACCCACGGTGGGGAAGCGGGTTGCGCTGCCCAGCGAGAGTTGCACCACCATGCCTTCGACAATTTCGGCTTGGATCGAAGCTTTTGGGCTGAAGGCGCTATCGGTGCGATTGGGGTAGGTGTCTGCCAGCCGCATCGTACCCGATTGACGCGCAATGGAGCCATCAAAGGCCCGCCAGCGGTCATAACGACCACCCAGGGTCAGGGTAATTGTGTCGGTCAGGTCGATGGCGTCCTCAATCCAAAGCCCCAAGGATTCGGTCTTGCCCGCCGTGGCGGAGGCAAAGGTTTGGCCACTGGCCGCACGCCAATTGGTGGTGTTGAAAGTGTTTTGAGCGGTCTCGTACCGATTGGCATTCAGGCCAAAACCAAGGTTATGCCGACCAAAGCTTTGGTCAAAAGTGACATCGGCGGCATACCAGCCTGGATTGTCTTGAACCTGATAGGTGCCCGCCCCATTGGATTGGCCCGTCAGATAATCGCGCGAGGTTTTGGTGTTCCAAATCGGCATCCAATAGCGGGATAGATTGGTGCGCATATCCCACCCCGCCCAATTGCCCGTAAGCTTGAGGCCCGCCAGATATTCTGTGCGCTCAAACAGAGACGAGGTCAGGCCCGTGGCATTCCAGATTTGGTTGTTAAATCGTACCCGGCCTTGGCCTATCAGGGCCCCGTTGGCATCTTTCAAGAAGGTACGTGTGTCGGCCAAGGTCTGGTCTGTCGTCCACCCAAATAGCATGGCATCGGCCGTCCAACCTGGAGCAAAGTCATAAGCTACCCGCACGCGCACTTGGTTTTGCACCACATCCACGGGCGAAGCCGCACCAAAAACTGGGGTTGCCAGCTCAGGATCGACAAAGGCACCGGTGACGCTCGTCGCAGCAGCGGTTCCTGTTGCCGGCGTCAACAGATTATAGGTCATGGACTGGCCGACATTGTCGAACCGGCGGAAGCCCGCGCGCAGGCGCAGCTTGCCATCGCGTGCCACATAGGTGCCGCCACCTTCAAGGCTATAGCCCGTGAAGATTTCATCAAAGCCATATTCTTTGAACGGCATCACCATGGTTTGAGCGTTCAGATAGGCCCCGGTCACTTTGGGTTCTTCGGTGGTGACAGAGACAACCCCACCCATAGAATTGCCGCCATAGCGGGCAGAGTAGGGGCCATAGACAATGTCGAACTGGCGTACATCGGCCGGGCCAACCACATTCCATTTGGGTGAAAAAGAGAAGGAGTTACCGAGGAAGTTGGAGACCAAAAAGCCATCCACCATCACGATGGTTCGCGCACTTTGAACCGTATTGGCCCCGCGCAAGGCTACCACCGCATTATCATCGCCGGCGAAACGTTTGCGGACAAAGAAGTTTGGCGCATATTTCATCAAGTCTTCGACATTGATGGCGTTGATGGCTTCAAAATCAGCCTTGCCAAGCGAGACGGACAAGCCTCTCGGCACCACCGTAATCGGGGTATCGCGCTGACCAACCACAATGATGGTTTCGGTTGGCTTTTCAGATTCTGTGGTCGCTGTGTTCTGCGCCCACAGAGCACTGGGGGGCGACAGACAGGTTGCGGCCAGGAGGGCCTGACTCATGAACAGATTGCGCCCACGCGGCGCTTTAAGCAGGGAGATCATTTATTCGTTCCAAGATGAGAATCATAGGCATGCCGATGGCAAGCCATCGGCGCGGAGAGAAATCTCAGGCTTGGAGGGGTGGGCCGGTCTTGGGTGGTGGTGGGGCAGCAAGCCCTAGGCCCGGGGCAACGATAAGGTCGAGATCGGAAGTGACTTTCCTAGTTACCACGAACGTGACAGCAACACTGGCTGCCGAGGGGGCAGTCAGCGCTGTGCCTTGACCGGCGAAAGTACAGGGGTGGCCGTCATGGCCGCCTGGAAGGTCTTGACCGTCACCTGCGTGACCTTGCTCGCCATGGGCCACGATTTGCCCATCGCCATTCATAAAGGCGGTGACATCCCCTTGCGCGGTACAGAGCACAATGGGGGTTAGGCCGGCCGCCAAAGCTTGGGGGGCAACCATAAAGCCAGCCGGTATGGCAACCTTGATCGCAATCGCCAGCATCCCCACCAGAAGATGGAGTTTCTTTAGCCACGATAGAGAGGCAGAGGTGGGACGCATGGGCTCTGGCTAGGCAGGCTTAAAGAAAATGTCCAGTCTAATTGGCACTCACGCTTGCGTCAGTCAGTCCTGTGGATCAGGCCGATTGGACGCGCAAGCTGGGGTCTAAATTGCGGCCACGCCACCGCATTCTCCAGCATAAATGTGGCCCGGTCGCGCGACCCTTCGAGCCGACATAGCCGATCAAAGTGCCCGGTGTGACACGTTGTCCCACCTCAACCGCTAAAGCGCTTTGGTGCAGATAGGTGGTGATCAGGCCTTGGCCATGATCAATCGCCACCATGCCGCCTTCAAAATGCATGTCGGGCTCTGCCAGCACCACAAAGCCACTGGCAGGGGCATAGATGGGCGTGCCTCGGGGGGCACCCAGATCAATGCCGAAATGGGGGCGTTGGCTTCGACCATTCAGCATTCGGGTTGCGCCCCATGGGCTCGTAATGCGCACCTCATCCAAGGGCCAGCGGAAGGGCTCTTCAAAGCCCCGCGCGATGGGATTGTTGCTGTCAAAGGCCTGCCGCTTCAGGGCTGCATCGGCTTCAATCCGGGCTAAAGCCTCAGCCGGGGGATCAATTGTAGCCGAGGGCAGGCCGCTGACACTGGTGACAGGATAGGCGCGCGGGGCAACTTCAAGGCCAAAGCGGGCAATTGTCTCGCCTAGCGAAATTGCAATCAAGGCTTGTGAGGGGGCATCGCGGTCAAAGCCCATAACAAAGCGGCCATCGCTATCGGCTTGCGTAGCAATGCCACTGGCGTCGATCTTGGCCCCCGGCACCGTTTTACCAATCACAACACCGGATTGCTGCGGGGTGCCAGAAAAGCTGAACGGCAAGGGGGAATGAAAGGATTCAGGGGATTGGGCCAAAGCACGGTCGCAACCGCTTGCAAGGCCGGTCAAGCCAAATAGGCCGCCAAAGACAAGGGTTCGTCTTGCAAGGTTGGTGTTGAGATTTAGGTGCGTGCGTTCACTTGCTTCCAGCGCATCGTCGCTGCTGCCGCATCCACATAGGCTTCCTGCAGTTCGACCGACCAATAGCGTAAATCCTCAAGCGGGATGGGCTTGCCCGTTACCGCACAGCGCACAAACTTCCCCGGCCGCACAATGCTAATTTCGGGCGTCCCATAATGGACTTGGGCGGCACCATCGCCAAAAGATTTCAGATGATCAAGCATGTGTGTCACTTTAGGCGAACTTTGCCGCTGGTGCTAGTGTTTGAAGCAACCCGAGGGCTTGGATTGATTAGAACGCACGTAAATCTAGGAATTAGGGCTTTACTGGAGCGGCGGCTTTGCTGGCCGACCCTGCCTTCGACGATGTGGGGCGAGGTTCCGGACTGGGCCTTTTGTTGATCTTGCCTGAAATCAACCCTTTAGCCATTGCATCAACCTGCATGTTCATAGCTTTTTCTTTGGCGGCCAGGGCACTAGCTGTGATGCTTGGCGTCTTGCCGAGCATGACATCCAAAGCAGCTTGGGACGTTTCTGTCTCATAAACATTCCAATAGCCATTGGTTACAAGGAGCGGCTTCGTGCGCGTCTTGCGTCCTGGAAGGTCTGCGAAACAGGTCATTTTAAGGTCATAAGCGCAGAAGACAGGATAACCGCCGGCACGAACGGCCTCGTAAAGTTCACGTTCCATCCCATCTTCCCATTCCACGCCTAAGGGCAAATTGGGTATCACTTTTCCGGCTTCCCAAGCAGGCAGTTTGGATGCTGGGAATGGGGCGAGCTGATCGCGCTGGAACTTGGCCTGAAATGCCATGATCTCATCGGATTGAAAGCCCGTCGAGCCAGCCTTTTGCGGGGCGCTTCGGTGATGGCTGTGGATGGTCCATAGATTCTCAATTTGCCAAAGGGTGGGGGCCACTTGTTTGTGCAGCGTGATGACGACCCCCCCGCCGCCAGACTGGCAATCGCCTTCATAGGCCGTCGTCAATATTTGGGCTTCGCCACCTGCTACTGCGGCAGACACAGGCTGGATGGCATAAGCTGCACAGCGGCCTTGTTGGATCAGGTCGCGATTGATTTCAGCCGCATCTGTAAAGCTTGGGCCTCCAATCGAAACCGCCGAGGCGATGTTTCGCTCCAACTGGGTCATCTGCGCTGGCTGACTTTGGGCCATCAAGAGATTTGGGATCAAGCTTGTAAAGACAAGCGCACACGCGAATTTCAATGGGTTTCTCAAGATCAACTCCATTAACACAAAAATCTATCCGACTATCTTAGGAAGCACCTAAAGTTTGTCAATCAGAGGCTTTGTGCACAAACAAAAACGCGCGAGCTTTTGGCCCGCGCGTTTCAGACTGAAGGAGTGTCTTCTAGCGATTAATGATGGGCACGTAATCGCGTTGGGTCGCACCGGTATAGAGCTGACGGGGGCGACCAATCTTTTGGGCGGGGTCGCTGTTCATTTCGTCCCACTGGGCGATCCAGCCCGTCGTACGGGCCAGAGCAAACAGCACGGTGAACATTTCAACCGGGAAGCCCATCGCCTTCAACGTGATGCCTGAATAGAAGTCGATATTTGGATAGAGCTTGCGGCTGACGAAATACTCATCATTGAGCGCAATTTTCTCAAGCTCCATGGCGACTTTCAGCAATGGATCGTCCTTCACGCCAACTTCGGCCAGCACTTCGTGGCAGGCTTGCTGCATCACTTTGGCGCGTGGGTCATAGTTTTTGTACACGCGGTGGCCAAAGCCCATCAGACGCACGCCCGAATTCTTGTCTTTCACTTGCGCAACAAAGTCAGGGATATTGTCGACATGGCCGATCTCTTTCAGCATGTTCAAGGCGGCCTCATTCGCCCCACCATGGGCAGGGCCCCACAAGCAGGCGATACCGGCAGCGATACAGGCAAAAGGGTTCGCGCCTGAAGATCCTGCCAAGCGAACCGTCGAGGTCGAGGCGTTTTGCTCGTGGTCTGCATGCAGGATGAAGATTTTTTCCATCGCTTTGGCCAGCACGGGGTTCACGACATAATCTTCGGCAGGAACTGCAAAACACATGCGCAGGAAGTTGGCGGCATAGCTCAATTCATTGCGCGGGGTCACAAAGGGCTGACCCAACCAGTATTTATAAGCGCGTGCTGCTATGGTTGGGATTTTGGCGATCAGACGGTGCTGGGTGATTTTGCGCTGGACTGGGTCATCAATGTTCAAGCTATCATGGTAGAAAGCCGACAAGGCACCCACGGTGCCAACCATCACCGCCATTGGGTGCGCGTCGCGGCGGAAACCTTCAAAGAAGCGGTCGAATTGGGCATGCAACATCGTGTGATAGGTGATGTCATGCTTGAATTTATCAAACTCGCCTTGGTTTGGCAGATGGCCTTCCAACAGCAAATAGGCCACTTCAAGGAAGTTCGACCGCTCTGCCAATTGGTCGATCGGGTAGCCGCGATGCAGCAAAATGCCTTCATCGCCATCGATAAAGGTGATCTGGCTTTCGCACGAAGCCGTCGAAGTAAAGCCCGGGTCGTAAGTAAAGGCACCGGTCTCTGCATAGAGTTTGCGGATATCGATCACATCAGGGCCGGTCGCACCGCCATAAATTGGCAAGTCAATTATCTTGCCTTCGAAATCAAGTTTAGCGGTACCCTTTGGTTCTGCTTTGCTTTCCATATTCATGCCCTCTTGTGTTTTGCTCGTATCCACAGTTTCCACGACAGAAGTTTACATCACGTCTCCAAGACGTGCTAAGCTTTCATCTCTGCCCAACAGCTCTAAGGCGATTGCCAAATCTGGTGCCGGAAGGCCACCGGTCAGTGCAGCGCGCAGCGGTGGACCAATCTTGCCAAAGCCCACGCCTTCCGATTCAGCAAACTTATCCAACGCCGCCTTGATGTCTGTATGATGCCAATTTGCGACATCTGCTAGCACGGGCGGCAGGCGCCGAAGCCGTTCAATGGCTTCGGCTGATAAGGCTTTTTGTGCCTTTTCATCAGGGGTCAATGGCCGCTCGGCGAGGATAAACCCGAACTGATCATAAAGCTCAGGCAAGGTCTTCGCCCGATCCTTCAAATGGGCCATCGCGGCGGCGAGTTCCGCGTCGGGTTTCGCGATCTCAGGCTGGCCCGCCCGCGCCGCATGCTCGCTCATGAGTGTGACCAAGCGTTGGTCATCTGCCAAGCGCATGAAATGAGCGTTCACGCTGCCCATTTTGGCAAAGTCTAAGCGCGAAGGGCTTTTACCAAGCCCTTCAAGATCAAACAGCTCAAGGGCTTCCTCGGTGCTGACAATGTCCAAATCACCCTTTGACCAGCCAAGCCGCAGCAAATAAGCGCGCATAGCTTCAGGAAGATAGCCCATGTCGCGATATTCTTCGACACCCAAGGCACCATGGCGCTTCGACAGCTTTTTGCCATCATCGCCATGAATTAAAGGGATGTGGGCATAGGTTGGGACTTGCCAGCCAAACGCGTGGATCAAGGCCGTTTGGCGGGCAGCATTGGTCAGATGGTCATCACCGCGAATGACATGGGTTACGCCCATATCATGATCATCCACGACGACGGCCAACATGTATGTTGGGGTCTGGTCCGAGCGAAGGAGAATGAAATCATCAATCTCGCGACCAGCGGTCGTCACCACGCCCTGAACCTTATCCTGCACGCGAATGAATTCATTCTCGCTGGGGGCGCGCAAACGGGTCACGAAAGAGGCACCTGCTGGCGGCGTGCCTTGATCTGGATTGCGCCAAGGCGAACGAAAGGCCAAGCCTTGAGCCCGCGCCGCTTCTTTAAGGGCGGTCTCTTCCTCTTGGCTTAAATAGCAACGAAACGCTTTGCCAGAGGCCACCAAGCCTTCGGCGGCTTCCTTATGGCGGGCGGCGCGGGCAAACTGAAACAGAGGCGGGCCATCGGCTTCAAGGCCTAACCAAGCCAGGCCATCGAGAATTGCTTGCACCGCTGCCTCGGTCGAACGCTCCCGATCGGTATCCTCGATCCGCAAAAGATATTTGCCACCTGCTTTTCGTGCATAAAGCCAGTTGAATAATGCCGTTCTTGCCCCTCCAATGTGAAGGTAGCCCGTCGGTGAAGGCGCAAACCGCGTCACAACATCCCGGTCAGTGGCTTCGTGTGTGTGGACTGTCGTTTCGGTGGGAGCATGCATGATGGCTTGGGCTTTTGAAAAAGAGGCAAATCAAGAGAAGGAACCGGCCAAACCACTTGGCCTTCGCCGCCTCATAACACGCCCTTGTGAAGGTGAAAGTGATCTACGCACTTGGATGCAGGATCGGTTACAGGAAATTCGCGACCAAGAGCACGATCGGCTGGTTCTGTGGCTGCCTGTCGGATTTGCATTTGGGGCTGGGGCGACGTGCTCAGTGCGTGCGGATGACCCTGCGCTCATCTGGGTTCTTTTGACTTGTCTGGCTCTGGGCCTCTGGTTTTTCTGTGCGGTGGTTGCGCAGAAAGTGCTGCCTATCGTGTTGTCAAAGGGATTGTTCGGCCTCGGCCTCATGGCGCTCTTTGCCGCAGCATGCCTCGGTGGCGGGGCGGCTGGCTTGTTGCGCGCCGAGGCAGCGAAAGCGCCACGAGTCTCAGATGTCAAAATGCCTTTCATTGTCACTGGTTATGTGGAGCAAATTGACCGGACCCAAAGGGGAAGTTGGCGCGCCAAACTGTTGGTAGAATCTATGTCGCGCACACGGCCTGAGGCAACCCCGCCCTATCTGCGCATCGCCCTTGCAGAGGACGAACCGCCAAAGCCTGGCCAGAAAGTCATATGTCGGGCAATCCTGCGACCACCACCGGGCCCCGTGGTGCCCGGGGCTTACGATCATGCTAGGCGCGCTTGGTTTCAAGGCTTGGGCGGGGTGGGCTATGCCTCAACGCCCTGTCGCGCTGTGGCGGCGGATGCAAAGCTCTCCCAATCCATTCGATTTCGTCTGGCGCTTTGGCGTGCCCAAGCAGCCCGTTCCATCGTCGAAGCGACGAAAAGTGATGGCGGTGGCTTCTTGGCTGCCATTACCACAGGTGACCGGGCTTGGTTGGCCGAAGACGATGTTGAAGCGCTGCAGGCCTCAGGGCTGTCGCATGTGATTTCAGTCTCAGGCCTTCATGTCGGATTGCTGGGTGGCCTGATTTTCTTCGTGGTCTGGAAGCTTGTCGCGTTGCTCCCCATCGTCGCTCTACGGCTGGATGCCCGAAAGGTCGCGGCTTTGGTCGCCCTTTGTGGCACGGGTGCCTATTGCGTCTTTACAGGCGCGGAAGCGCCGGCGGTGCGGGCCTTCATCATGTCGGCCATCGCCTTTGGTGCCATCTTGTTGAACCGCAAGGCCATTTCAATGCGCGGGCTCGCAATTGCGGCGATTTGCGTTTTGGTAGCCTTGCCGGAAAGTGCCATCGACCCCGGGTTCCAGATGAGCTTTCTGGCGACAGCCGCTTTAGTCGCCTTGTGGGAAATTTGGGAGCGGCGGCGCGAAGGTGCACCGGAGCTCAGCTGGTTGCAGCGGGCCGCAATGTGGCTGGTCGGAGCAGCTGCGACCAGTGTGGTGGCAGGCCTTGCGACGGCACCTATTTCGGCTGCAACTTTTGGCCGTGTATCGGTTTGGTCGTTGCCAGCCAATTTGATGGCTGCCCCGGTTCTCGATTTCTGGGTCGCACCTTTTTCAGTGCTAGCCGCTATTCTTGCGCCTTTGGACTTTGATGATTGGGCATGGCAGGTTGCGGCAGCGGGCTTAGGCGTCACACTAAAGATCGCGCACATGATCGCGGCGCTACCCGGGGCCAATGCCAGCATTGCTTGGACGAGCACCACAGCGCCTGTGATCTTGATCTTGGCCATCCTCTGGCTGACACTTTGGCGCTCTTGGCTGCGTTTTTTATCAGTCGTCGGGATCATCGCGGGCTTGGCCATCTGGGCATTCAGCCCAAAGCCGGTTGCGTGGATCGCGCCAGAAGGGCGGGCAATTCTGGCAACGCCACATGGCGGATCGGCCAGCCTTTGCAGAACTTCGGGCGGGCGATTTGATGCCACGCGTTTGGTTGATAAGGCTGGTCTTCGCCAACAAGAAGCCGCGCGCATTTTGCCCGAAGGCGAACATCGCTTCCTCAGAAATTGTAGGCTTGGGGAAGGCGATTGGGATGCCCGCTATGTCTATGCGGGGCGTGGTCGAGGCGTACTTAGCATAGGCCTTGATGGGAAAGCCTATGCTTTTGGTCGGGGCGACATTCCAAATGGTGCCCTGTTGATGCGCGACGGCTGGAGGCTTTATTTCTACCCTGCGCCGCCTCGCCGTGGGCCTTGGGCGAGGCAAGTCGCTGAAACGGAATTAGCCGAACCAAGTGCTGAACCGCTCTTTCTCAACCGCGAAGAATAAAGACCTGAGCAATGGGCGCTCAGGTCTCTAAAAGGGCAGTCTCTTGGGGCTTATCGGCGAGGTGGCGGCGCGATCTTGCGCGGCTCTGCCAAGCGACGGTCGAGATAAGAGGCGGCCCGGTCTCGCAAGAGGTCAAGCTCATTGCGGTAGAAATGGTCGGCACCTTCAATCATTTCCCACTCAACCAATTCACCTTTTTGGGTGCGGATCTTCGAGGCAGAACGCTCGAGGTCAGCAGGTGGCGAGACTTGGTCGTTGGAGCCGTAGAACATCATGCCGGACGATGGGCACGGGGCCAAGAAAGACAAGTCATAGTGATTGGCCGGGGTTGCAACCGTGATGAAACCGTCAATTTCAGGGCGGCGCATCAATAGCTGCAGGGCGATATAGGAGCCGAAGGAATAGCCCGCGACCCAAGTAACTGGGGCCACGGGATTTTGACCTTGGAGCCAATCCAGCGCGCTGGCTGCATCGGATAACTCGCCTTGGCCATTGTCAAAATTGCCTTGGCTGCGACCGACGCCACGGAAATTGAACCGCAAGGTGGAAAAACCACGCTCGACAAACAATTTGTGAAGCATGACCGTAACACGGTCCTGCATCGATCCACCGGCTTTTGGGTGGTTGTGAAGGATCAAAGCGATCGGTGCGTTTTCCGATTCAGCTTGATTATAGCGGGCTTCGAGACGCCCAGCGGCGCCAGTAAGGATAAGTTCAGCCATGATGCTCAGTTTAATTCTTGACCTACGAGGTCGGGAATACTAGGTCCAGTAGAAGACCGGAACGGGCTCGTATCATAGGCCTGTAGCAAAAAGCCAAGATTTTCCGCAATAGCGCTGCAAAGTGTGGAAAAAGCGCTGAAAGGACTGCCGCAATGGAATTGTCGACCAAGGGACGTTATGCCGTTATGGCGATGGTGGATTTGGCACTGAATAGCCCGGAAACTGGCTCTTCGGCTCGGTCCGTCAATCTGGGCGAAATTGCCGAGCGGCAGGAGATTAGCCAATCCTATCTGGAACAATTGTTCGCCCGCCTCCGCCGTCGAGGACTTGTCGAAAGTGCACGTGGTCCTGGCGGTGGCTATCGATTGGCCACAACGCCGGAGCAAATCTCTATTGGGGCCATTATGCAGGCCGTAGAAGAACCGCTAAAGGTAACCCGCTGCGATGCGCACACCCGTGCGGGCTGTCTTAGTGGCAACCGGCGGTGCATGACCCATGACTTATGGGATGAGCTTTCGCGCCATATCAGCCAGTTTTTGGGCGCGGTCACCCTAGCCGATGTCCTAGCCCGCCAGCTGTCCGGCAAAGCGGATGAGATTGCGCGCTACAATCGTCAGGCCGCGGAATGATGGATCGCCTCTACGCAGACCACAACGCAAGTTCGCCGCTTCGGCCGGAAGCGCGTGAAGCGATGCTGCGTGTGATGGATTTGGGCGGCAACCCCTCGTCGGTGCATGGTGAAGGCCGGGCAGCTAAACGGGCTTTGGAAGATGCCCGTGAAACCCTAGCCCATACGTTGGAATGTGGCGCAGACGCTGTGACCTTTACCAGTGGCGCAACCGAAGCCGTGCACCTTGCCATGGAAAGCGCCAAGGCCATGGGCTTTGGCCCTATTTTTGTTTCGGCGGTCGAGCATGATGCCATCTGGTCTTACGCCTACCATTTGTGGCCTGATGCTCAAATCATCCCCGTCAATCAAGGGGCGCTGATCGATGTTAATTGGTTGAGCCAAGAGTTTGATCGGCAAGGTGGCCAACCGCTGGTCATTGCTCAAGCGGCCAATAACGAGACGGGAACCATCCAGAGTCTGGACACGATTTCAACACGCGTGCGCGCTGCTGGGGGCGCGCTTTTGTGTGACGCCGTTCAGCTTTTGGGCAAGGCATCTGTTGGCCAATTTGCCGGACTAGCAGATTGGCTGATCCTCTCCTCGCACAAGATTGGTGGGCCAATGGGAGCAGGGGCATTGATTGCCGCCCCCGGTATTGAGATCGTCAATACGCGTGCTGGCGGTGGTCAAGAACGCGGCGCCCGCAGCGGCACTGAAAATGTAGCGGCTATCGCGGGCTTTGCTGCGGCCGCAGCCGTTGCCTGCCCCGATGAAGCGGTTCAGGCGTTTCAGGAACAAACCTCGCAGGCGCGCCATGGCTTTGAACTGGCTGTCGCAACCGCCTTGGCCGACGCCGATTTTGTGAGCCACGGCGTGCGTCGGCTGAGCAATACATCTTGTGTGGTGGTCGACGGCTGGGAAGGCGCGCGTCAAGTTATGGCCATGGACTTGGCTGGCGCGGCGGTGTCAGCGGGTTCTGCCTGTTCGTCGGGTAAGGTCAAAATGTCCCGTATTCTCAAGGCCTGCGGCTATAGTGATGGCGCCGCAGCCTCATCCATTCGCGTCAGCTTTGGCTGGTCCAGCCAGATAGAGGATGGCGCGCGACTGGCCGAACTCTATTTACAAGCCGCGGCCCGCGCTGGCCACGCGCTTTCCACCCAAGCCGCCTGAAAGGCACTTCAATCCAATGCCCGCAGTAAAAGAAACCATCGAAACCGTTGAAAGCCTTGCCGAGTATGAGCATGGCTTTATCACCGATATCGAAATGGAAATGGCCCCAAAAGGTCTGAATACAGATATTGTGCGCTATATTTCGGCAAAAAAGGGCGAGCCGGATTGGATGTTGGAGTGGCGTTTGGCTGCTTATCAGCGATGGTTGACCATGCAGGAGCCAAGCTGGGCCATGGTCAATTATCCCACGATCGACTTTCAAGATTCCTATTATTACGCTGCGCCCAAGGCCAAGGTTGAGCTGAACAGTCTCGACGATCTCGATCCTGAGATTTTGGAGACCTATAAGAAGCTTGGCATTCCGCTGCGCGAGCAGGAAGTTCTCGCCGGCGTCAAAGGTGCACCTCGCATTGCCGTGGATGCCGTGTTTGACAGCGTTTCGGTGGCAACCACCTTCCGCGAGGAATTGGCGAAATCGGGCGTGATCTTCTGCTCTATGTCCGAGTCGATCAAGGAGTATCCAGACCTTGTGCGGCAATATTTGGGTACGGTCGTGCCCGTTAGCGACAATTTCTATGCGACATTGAACAGCGCGGTATTCTCAGACGGTACCTTTGTCTACATCCCGCCCGGCGTGCGCTGCCCAATGGAATTGTCGACCTATTTCCGCATCAATGCGGCCGATACGGGTCAATTTGAGCGCACCCTGATCATCGCCGATAAGGGCGCTTATGTCTCTTATTTGGAGGGCTGCACTGCGCCGATGCGCGATGAGAACCAACTCCATGCCGCGGTGGTTGAATTGGTCGCGCTCGATGACGCTGAGATCAAATATTCAACCGTGCAAAACTGGTACCCCGGCGATAAAAATGGCGTTGGCGGGATTTATAATTTTGTGACCAAGCGTGCCGATTGTCGGGGTGTGCGCTCCAAGGTGAGTTGGACGCAAGTGGAGACAGGCTCTGCCGTGACTTGGAAATATCCGTCCTGCATCCTGCGTGGCGATGAAAGCCAAGGCGCGTTTTATTCCATCGCCATCACCAATGGCCATCAGCAAGCCGATACTGGCACGAAGATGATCCATCTGGGTAAGAACACCCGGTCACGGATCGTCTCTAAGGGCATTTCTGCGGGCAAAAGCAACAACACCTATCGCGGTCTGGTCAGTGCCCATGCAAAGGCTAAGGGTGCTCGCAATTTCACTCAATGCGACAGTCTGTTGATTGGCGATCAATGCGGTGCCCACACCGTGCCTTACGTGGAAGCCAAAACACCCTACGCCACGTTCGAGCATGAAGCGACGACGACCCGTTTAAGCGAGGATCAGCTGTTTTACTGCCGCCAACGTGGCCTGCCAACAGAAGATGCCGTGGCGCTATTGGTCAATGGCTTTGTCCGAGAAGTCCTCCAAGAACTGCCGATGGAGTTTGCCGTCGAAGCCCAAAAGCTGGTGGCGATTAGCCTTGAGGGGAGTGTGGGGTGACCACCATCGCCGCCATCGACCATGTACAAATCGCCATCCCCGTGGGTGGCGAAATAGTCGCGCGTGCGTTTTATGCCGATCTTTTAGGGCTGATCGAAGTGCCAAAGCCTGCTTCCATGGCCGCTCGTGGTGGGGCTTGGTATCAATTGGGCGACGTCAAAGTCCATTTGGGGGTGGAGCAAGATTTCCGCGCCAATGACAAGGCCCATGTTGCCTTTCGCGTCGCGGATGTGGCCGGCCTTGCCGATCAAGCGCAAGCGCGCGGCTTTAGGGTCAAACACGATGACGAATTACCCGGCCACGTGCGAGCCTTCCTCTATGATCCATTCGGCAATCGGATCGAAATCCTCAAGCCAATTGGCGAGAGCGGCCGATGACGTTGCCCAATCGAGCTAGCCGACTTCAACCCAAGTCAATCTTCTTCCTCTCCATGGCCTCTGGCCCAACAAAAGTTTGAAAGACCCTCTCATGTTGAACATCAACAATCTACATGTCGAAGTCGGCGGCACCTCGATCATCAAAGGGCTTACGCTTTGCGTGCCGGCTGGCGAAGTGCACGCGATCATGGGGCCCAATGGGGCTGGCAAATCGACCTTGTCCTACGCGCTAACGGGGCGCGAAGGTTATGAAGTTGTGGGTGGGACTGCGACTCTGAATGGCGATGACTTGTTAGAACTTGCGCCAGAAGAGCGCGCGGCAAAAGGCTTGTTCCTGTCGTTTCAATATCCGCTGGAAATCCCCGGCGTACCGACCCTGACGTTTCTGCGCACGGCGCTCAACGCCCAGCGCAAAGCGCGCGGTGAAGGCGAGATCTCCGTGCCAGACTTCATGAAGTTGTCGCGCGATGTCGCGAAGAAACTTGGCGTCACCCCAGATATGATGAAGCGGCCTTTGAATGTCGGCTTCTCTGGTGGCGAAAAGAAGCGCATGGAGATTTACCAAATGGCGCTTTTGGACCCCCGTTTCATGATCTTAGACGAGACGGATTCAGGCCTTGACATTGACGCGCTCAAAGTCGTGTCCGAAGGCGTGAATGCCCTGCGTGGCCCAGATAAGGGCATGCTGGTTATCACCCATTATCAGCGCTTGCTGGACCATATTAAGCCAGACCGGGTGCATGTGTTAGCCGGTGGTCGCATCGTCGACAGCGGTGGCCCAGAACTGGCGCTCGCGCTCGAAGCCGATGGCTATGACCGCTATAAGGAGGCCGCTTAATGTCCTTAGCGGAATTGACATTGTCGCCAGGCGAGGCGGCGCTGTTGAACGTTTTCCCGCCAACTGAAGCGGGCGATGCGGCGCGAGTGCACCTTCGTGCAGCGGGCCTACCAAACCGCAGGGTCGAGGCATTTAAATGGACGGATTTGCGGGCGGCGCTCGCCGAGGGGATTCCGCAAGCAGATGGATCGGCTGGCTTGATCCCCGAATGCCTAAAGGATGCTCTGGTTTTGGATTTTGCCCCTGAAGGGTTTGGCCTTGAAGGGGATAAAGATCAGGGCCTTATTATCGAGACTGAAGATAGTTTGGAGCTTGAGGGGGCAGGCCCCCTCGCCATGATTGCCGCAGGATTTGCGCCACGCGCTGTGGTCTTACGCGTCACTCAGCGTCAAAGCCGCCCTATTGTCCTGCGCCGTCATCCAGGTGCACCGATGCGCATTCGCTTAGAACTAGAAGCAGGCACGCAGCTGACCTTGATCGATACCGCACTCGCGACCGCCGGTCTCTCAACCGGACTGATGGAAATAGAAATTGGTGCCGGCGCAGAACTGGTTCGCTATAGCCTTCAAAATGGTGACGCGCGGGCAATTGATCTAGCCAACGCCGAGGTCAGCGTCGCCAGCGAAGGTCGTTACCAGGCGATTTCCTTGATGTTTGGTGGCAAGTTGGCGCGCGCCGAAACCCACGTGACTTTGGCGGGCGAGGGGGCAAGCTGCTTGATTCAAGGGGCTTATTTGCTCTCGGGCACGACCCATGCCGACATGACGACAAAGGTCATGCACACTAGTCCCAATGGACAGACTAGGGAGTTGTTTAAGGGGGCGGTCCAAGATCGGGCGCGCAGTGTCTTCCAAGGGAAGATCTTGGTAGAGCGCGCCGCCCAAAAGACCGATGCCCGCCAGAACCATCATGCTTTGATGTTGAGCGAGGGTGCCGAGATTGACGCCAAGCCAGAGCTTGAAATCTATGCCGATGATGTTCAATGCGCCCATGGCAACACGATTGGGGCTTTAGATGATCAAGCCCTATTCTATATGCGCCAACGCGGTATCCCAGAGGCGCAAGCCAAGTCCCTTTTGGTGGAGGCCTTTGTGACGGAGGTCTTTGATGCCATTGAGCTTGAAGGCGTGCGCAACTGGTTTTCGAGTATGGCTCGCGCTTGGTTGGAGGTCAGTTCGTCATGAACGCCCAAACCCCCGTCAATCCCGCTTTGTTTGATGTCGCCAAAGTGCGGGCGGACTTCCCAATCCTGACGCGGAAGATCCATGGCAAACCCTTAGTTTATCTCGATAGTGCCGCCAGCGCGCAAAAGCCTGAAAGCGTGATCTCTGCCATGGCGGACTTCCAGCGCACGTCTTACGCCAATGTGCACCGCGGCCTACACACCTTAGCCAATGAAGCAACCCAAGCGTTCGAAGACGCGCGGGCCAAGGTCGCGCGCTTTATCCATGCCGGTAGCCCAGAAGAAATCGTCTTTACCAAGAGCGCAACCGAAGCAATCAATCTGGTGGCTGCCGGCATCAGCCAAAGCCTGAAACCTGGCGATGAAATTGTGATCTCTGAGATGGAGCATCACGCCAATATCGTGCCTTGGCACATGGCCGCAGAGCGTTCCGGTGCGGTGCTGAAATGGGCCTCGATCACGCTGGATGGCGCGCTCGATATGGACTCGCTGGCCTCTCTCATCAGTCCACGCACCAAGATGGTGGCGATCAGCCACATGTCCAATGTACTGGGCAGTGTGCAAGATGTCGCCACAGTGGTGGCGATGGCCCATGCGGTCGGGGCGAGAGTCCTGATCGATGGCTGTCAGGGGGTCGTGCACCAAAAGGTCGACGTTCAAGCCATTGGTGCTGATTTTTATGCCTTTTCGGCGCACAAGATTTATGGGCCGACCGGTATTGGTGTCTTACACGGCACACCCGAAGCTCTAAACCTTTTGCCACCTTGGCAAGGTGGCGGTGAGATGATCGAGATCGTCTCGAAAGAGCTGATCACTTATAATGTGCCACCCTTCCGGTTTGAAGCGGGCACCCCCGCTATTACCGAAGCTGTAGGCCTAGGTGCGGCGGTAGATTGGATGATGGCGCAAAATCAAGCGGCCATGCACGCCCATGAGCACGCCTTACTGGATCATGCCATGGCATCCTTGCGTGGCATTAATGGGATCAGCCTCTATGGCACCGCGCCGGGGAAGGGCGGTATCATTGCGTTTAACATTGATGGGGCCCACCCCCATGATGTGGCCCAAGTTCTCGACCGTTATGGTGTAGCGGTTCGCGCTGGTCACCATTGTGCCCAACCTTTGATGAAGGCCTTGGGTGTTACGGCTACCGCCCGGGCGAGCTTTGCCGCCTATACCAGTTTCGAAGATGTCGACACCTTTGTTGAAGCGCTTGCTAAAGCGCGCGATTTTTTGCTTTGAGGTCCACCCATGAGCGATGAAACCACCACCCAAAGAGATATGCTGGACGTGTCCAGCCCACCCATCGTGCAACCAGATCGAGAACCTTCCGACCTGCCACCCGAAGAGATCGCCCGCTTGACGGATGATTTGATCGAGGCGTTCAAGACTGTTTATGACCCCGAAATTCCGGTTGATGTCTATGAATTGGGCCTGATCTATAAGGTTGACCTCAAAGCCGGCGGCCATGTCGATATCGACATGACGCTCACCGCACCTGCTTGCCCTGTGGCCGGGGAACTCCCAATTATGGTAGAAGATGCGGCTAAGACGGTGGATGGGATCAATTCGGCCAAGGCCATTGTGACCTTTGATCCGCCCTGGACCCAAGCACGCATGAGCGATGAAGCCCGTTTGGCTTTGAATATGTTATAGGTGGCACGTATGAATTCGCCAGACCTCGTCCCAACCCGCACCCGCCGCCCACGCCCGCAAGTGGTCAGCCTGACCGACGCTGCTGCGGAGCGCGTGCGCAATGTCATGGCCAAATCAGAAAAGCCTTACTTGCGCGTCGGTATCAAGAATGGCGGCTGTGCGGGCATGGAATATGTCATGGCCTATGCGGATGCTCCAGATCCTTTGGACGAAGTGGTCGAAGATAAGGGTGTGAAAATCTTGGTCGCCTCTAATGCGATATTATTCTTGGTCGGCTCTGTCGTGGATGTGGAGAACACGAAACTGCACTCAAAGTTTGTTTTCAAAAATCCCAATGAAACAGATGCTTGCGGCTGTGGCGAGAGCGTTACCATTGTCCCTGCCGCGTCTGAGGCTTAATTTTGGCGAAGAAGGCGAAAGCCAATCCGGAATTAGATGCTTTGATTGCGACGGCCCAAGATTTGTTCGCAGGCTTAGGCGACATTCGGGTGCGCAAGATGTTTGGCGGCGCGGGCGTCTATTATGATGGCCGCATGTTTGCGTTGTTGGCCGATAATGAAATCTATCTGAAGGCTGATGGTATCAATGATCCGAAATTTGACGCCCATGACTGCCCAGCCTTTCACTATGATAAGGGGCGTGGTGAGATCATGACTCTTTCTTATCGGGCGATGCCTGAAACGGCTTTTGATGATCCTGATGAGGCCTTAACTTGGGCGAGGTTGGGCATTCAGGCCGCTGCGCGCGCGCAAAAATAGAGCCTTTTTCTATGGAGCTTTCTGCCATCCATCGTATCGAACAGGCTACAGCACGCGGATGGCCTGCTGAACGCGAGGATCAGATTGATGGTTGGCACGTCTTCTCGGGGCGTGGCTTTGTTGGCCGAACCAATTCATGTTGGCCCCTGACTTATGGGGGGATGGATGTTGAGGTCTCCATCGATGCAGTCGAGGCTCATTATCGGGCCCTTGACTTGGCACCGCAGTTCAAACTGGTCACGGGCGGCACGGACCCAGCGGATATGCACGAGCGGCTTGCGCAGCGAGGTTATGAGACCGTTAGCCAAGTTGCGGTTATGACCTTTGAAGGCCAGTTAGCAGCCCCAGAACATTGGGTAGATATCACGCCGACCGTTACACCGGACTTCATCCAAATTGTTTCAGAAACCAGTCATTCAGGTGGCGATGGGCAAGAACGGGTGGATATCTTGGGCCGTGCGCCAAACCCTTCTGCCTTTGGAATTGTTCGCCATAATGGGGCGTTGGCGGCGGCAGGCCTCTGCACCTTTGCAGGCGACAGCGCAGGCATTGCAGCCATGCGTACCCACGCCCATTATCGTAATCAAGGCCTTGCCCGTTCGGTACTTCGGGCAATTATGGGAAAGGCCTATGAGGCTGGATATCGGCAATTCTGGCTGCAAGTTGAAACCAATAATGCGCCCGCGCTTCATCTTTATGAAAGTGAAGGCTTTGTAGCCGCGTATCAGTATCAGACCGTTCGCCTAGTCCGCTAGAGCTCTGGCCGGATCGAATTTAACATACGCCACCTTGCGCTACCCCTTGCCACGCCTAACATAAGGGGTCCTTTGCTGGGCGCATGTGGCGACACAAGGACTTGATGGAGGCTTAGATGGCTTTGAACACGCGTTTTGCTGCATTGGCTTTGGTTGGCGTTGCAGCAACATCGGTTTCAGGATGTGGCTATAATACCATTCCAACCCAAGAAGAGGCTGCCAAAGCCGCTTGGGCCGAGGTTCAAACCCAATACCAGCGCCGCGCGGACCTCGTACCCAATCTGGTGGCAACCGTTCAAGGTGCAGCCGCGCAGGAAAAGTCCGTCTTAACGGCTGTGACCGAAGCGCGCGCCTCGGCCACCCAGCCGAAGTTTGATGCATCCACCATCACCGATCCACAAAAATTCCGAGAGTTTCAAGCGGCTCAAGGTCAATTGTCGGCTGCGTTGGGTCGATTGATGAGCATACAGGAAAATTATCCCGAGCTGCGCTCTTTAGAAGGTTTTACCGCTCTGCAATCCCAACTTGAAGGGACGGAGAACCGTATCGCCATTGCGCGCCGCGACTATAATGCCGCTGTGCAGACTTATAACACCACCTTGCGGACCTTCCCGAGTGTGATTTGGGCAAAGACAGCGTTCTCGTCGTCGCAGCCCATGCAATTGTTCCAAGCCACGGCGGGTGCTGAAAAACCGCCGGAAGTGAAGTTCTAAGCGCGTGAACACACCCGCGGCATGGCAGGCCCCCAACCGATCCCCCAGTCGGTGGGGGCTCGCGCTCCTGATTGTGCTTAGTCTGGTTATTACCACATTGGCTTCCTCGCCCGTGTGGGCTGCCGATCCTAAATTCCCGGCCCTGACAGGTCGGGTTGTGGATGATGCTGACATTATTCCCGAGGAGACCGAGGGCGAACTTATAGCGCAATTGGAGGCATTAGAAGCCAAATCCTCCGATCAATTGGTTGTCGTCACTGTCGCGAGCCTGCAGGGCTTTGAAATTGAGGAGTTTGGCTACAAATTGGGTCGGGCGTGGCAAATCGGCCAAGGCGAACGGCTGAACAATGGGGTTATCCTCCTTGTAGCTCCAAATGAACGTAAAGTGCGGATTGAGGTTGGCTACGGCCTCGAGGGTGTTTTGACTGACTATTATTCTAGCCAAATCATTCGCAATGAGATCGTACCGGCCTTTAAAGCGGGCGACATGCCGGGCGGCATTGTTGCGGGTGTGGCTGCAATAGAGCAGATTTTGACCGCCGATCCTGCCGAGCTCCAAGCGCGCGCCGCCCGTGGGCTCAAAGTGGAGGCCAAAGATACCGGGGGCGATCCGATTGCTGTGATCCTTGTGATCGCCTTTTTGATTTTCTGGATCTGGCTTGCAATTGCCAATACCCGAAGGACGCACTTCCGCCGCCATTCCCCATGGGGCAGTGGTCCAATCATCTTGCATGACTGGAATGATGATGATGATCGTCGCGGGGGCGATGGCTTTGGTGGCAGTTTCGGCAGCGGTGGCTTTGGTGGCGGCGGCTTTGGCGGCGGTGGCGGATTCTCCGGTGGTGGTGGCAGCTTTGGTGGAGGCGGGGCGTCAGGCTCATGGTAAAGCACGCACACATGTATCTATCTCCAGAAGATAAAGCGGCAATTTCGGCAGCGATTGAAGCGGCCGAGTTGAAGACTTCTGGTGAGATCTTTGTCGTCGTGTCCCAGAGGACTGCGGACTATCGTTGGATTATGCTCTTTTATGGAGCTGTGACGGCCATATTGGTGCCTTTAGTCCTGATGGCGTTGGGTCTAAACCCACTAACCATAGGCACCATGTTCACGCATTGGCAGGCGGGTGGGTGGAATGTTGGCTTTGGTGCTACTCCCTCTGATGAGGCTGCAACGGGGATGATTTTCATTCTCGCCTTGCAGGCGATCCTGTTCATGCTGGTCTCGGCTCTAGACCTTCAGTCGGGGATCGCCAGCAAGCTAACGCCTGCTTGGATCAAGCGCCAACAAGTTCATCGCGCTGCGCGAGATCAATTCTTGGCCCATGGCCTACACCAAACCGCTGGCAAAACAGGCGTCCTCATCTTTGTGAGTTTGGCCGAACATCAAGCCGAGATCATTGCCGACAAAGGCATTTATACCAAGGTATCACGCGACGCTTGGCGTGAGGTGATTGGCAAGTTGGTTGCAAGCGCGCGCGAGCAAGCTTTAGCCCGTGGCCTCATTGCTGCCATTGAAGACAGCGCCACAATCTTGTCGGTTCACTTCCCGCGCCAAGAGAACGATGTGGACGAATTGCCCAACAAAGTCATTATCATTTGAGGCGTTTTCTTCTAAGCTTTTTCCGTTAAAGCTTTTAAATAAATGGAGTTTTTCGGCGCAGCGAACAAGCGTTGAACCATGGGCTCAAAAGCCGCCAGCGGCATGGTCTCATAGCCCGGATCAAAGGCATTCTGGTCATGGCGATGGCAGAAGCGTGCGGTGTGCTCAAAATAGGGATGGTCACGGTATGCCTCGCGCATATCTCGGTCGAGACCGAGATGATGGAAGAAATAATAGCCTTGGAAAATGCCGTGATTGGCGACCATCCAATGATTGGCCTCGTTCACAAAGGGCTTCAAAATAGCTGCGGCAATATCGGGGTGATTATAGCTGCCCAACGTGTCGCCAATATCGTGCAGAAGTGCGCAAACGACATATTCTTCATCCATCCCATCACGATGGGCCAAGGTGGCCGATTGCAGCGAGTGAGTCAGCCGATCAATCGGAAAACCACCATAATCGCCATCCAACAGCCGCAAATGGGCCAGAACCCGGTCGCCTAAGCCCTTGTTGAAGGCTTTGGAATGGCCCGCAATAATCGCCCAATCGTCCTGCGTGCCTTCCATCATGGACTTAAACTGTGCTTGGTCTCCATGAAGATCAGAATGATGGCCGTCTGCCATATGGGTGCCTCCCTGTATATTTTAGGCAAGTTCACCTTCTTTTGGCGATAAGGCAAGGGGGATTAGCCTGCCCGTCTTGCAAGCCAAACGCCGACCAGTACCAATGCTCCACCCATCATCTGAACTGGAGTGAGGCTTTCGTGAAGCCACGCCCAGCCAAGGAAGCCGACCAGAACTGGCTGCAGTAAGATCAAGACGGAGGCAATATGGGTCGGGACCATGCCAAAGCCAACGGCTAATAGGCCTTGACCAGCTACTTGTGCGAGCACGCCGAGAACCAGAAGCGGCCACCATTGCGCGATAAAGGATTGGCCTGTCGTGGGCGGCAATAAGGGTTCACCCGACACGAGCGTCACCGCCAAGCAGAACAGCATCGCAAAGCCTGATGAGAAGAACATAATGGTCCCAGCACCCCATTGGCTGCGCATTTTTGCGATGGTGATCAGATAAAGCCCATACCAGAGCGACGTTAGCGCCGATAAGCCATCGCCTACGAGGCGGTCTGGATTGGTCGCAGGCGCGCCCCCAGACAAGAGGAGCGAGCCGACCAAGGCGATTACCACCGCAACCCAATAGGCTTTGGTCGGAAGCGCCCGTGTTGTCAGCCAAGTAACGGCGACAACCACAATCGGGGTAAGGTTCGACAAGAAGGTGGCGTTCGCCGCACTCGTGCGCACAATGCCTGCATGCCAAGTGGCGAGATCGCCGGCAAACAACAGGCCTGCCAATGCCAAAAGTCCGATGGGTAAAGCGGTGCGCTTGCCGTCATCGCCTTGCGGCTTGGCTTCCAAATGCGACCATAGCGCCAGAAGTGGCAGCGCAAAGGCAAGGCGCCAAAACGCACTGGCCTGCGGACCCAATGGTGAAAGCTTCACCATGATAGGCGCGAGCGCGATACAGGATGCGCCTGCAGCCAAGGCAACCGTTCCTAGGAATAGCTTTTGTGCATCGGTTTGGGCCACGCGCGGGTTCCTAAAGGCCAAGGCTGGTTCGAATCTCAATCGGGCTTGTGCCGCTTTCGCGCAGGCTCCGCAATGTGACGGACTGATTACGTTTGGCAAAACGCTTGCCATCTGCGTCAAGGATTAAGCGGTGGTGGCGGTAGATGGGTGTCGGCAGCCCGAGAAGCCTTTGTAAGACGACATGGATATGGGCGGCTTCAGCCAAATCCTCACCTCGGATGACATGGGTGATGCCTTGGCTGGCGTCATCGAGCACACTGGCGAGGTGATAGCTAGAAGGAAACTCTTTCCGCGCCAACACGATATCGCCCAATTGAGCTGGATTGGCTTTGACCCAAACACCATTGGCCTCAAAGCCCAGGGTCTCCCAGTCTGCACCCAGAATTTCTGCGCTGCGCACCAGCGATAGCCGCCAAGCATAGGGCTTCCCGGTTTCAAGCAGCTGTGCCTCTTCGGCGGCAGGCAAGGGCGCAACCTTTTCTGGCCCTGAAAAGTCATGAGGGGCCGAGGCGATGGATTCCATCAGTTCTTTGCGAGTCCTGAAGCAGCGATAAAGGACGCCAAGCGCTTTCAACCGTTCAAGGGCTGCCTCGTAATCCGCCATATGGTCACTTTGCCGACGCACCGGGCTTTCCCAAGTGAGGCCCAGCCAAGCCAAATCCTCATAAATCGCAGCTTCAAATTCAGACCGACATCGGGTCACGTCTGTGTCCTCGATCCGCAAGATAAAGCGCCCCGTTGCGTCTTGGGCCGCGTCAAAGGCTGTCCAAGCTGAAAAAGCATGACCTAAATGGAGATAGCCCGTGGGGGAAGGGGCAAAGCGCGTAGCAAACATGCCTGCTCTATGCCGTGGGGCGACTGTCTTTGGCAATTGGCTTTTGCTAGTATGGGCTATGGCAACAACAATCCTTACCGGCCCGCAGCACGCTCCATTCTCTGGTCAAGCCCCCAAAGGTCTTGTCGTGGCTTTGCATGGTTATGGCTCAAATGGCGATGATCTGATTTCGCTCGCACCCTACTGGGAAAAGCTTTTGCCAGATGTGCAATTTAGTTCGCCCAACGCACCGACGCAGCTCGCAGGCTTTGGTGCAATGTATCAGTGGTTCCCAATCGAAAGCATGGACCCGGTTCATTTAGCCAAAGGAGTGATGAATGCAGCACCTCTATTGGAAGCGTTCCTGGCTGCGGAAATGGCGCGCTTTGGCGTGACCAAAGCGCAAACGGCCTTGGTAGGGTTTAGCCAAGGAACGATGATGGCATTGCAAGTCGGCTTGGCATCTAAAGAGCCGTATGCGGGAATTTTGGGATATTCGGGGGCGTTAGTAGGCAATCCTGACCTTGCTTCCAAGCCGCCAGTCTTATTGGTACATGGCGATCAGGACGATGTCGTGCCACTAGCTGCCAGTCAAATGGCACAGCGATTTTTGAGTAGTGCCGGTCTTGATGCACGACTACATGTATCCCCGCGCGCAGGACACACGATTGCGATGGATGGCCTACAGCTTGGCGGGGCCTTCTTGGCCCGCGTTCTCAAAGGTGTTTAGCTTGAACGCGATGGAGGCCTTTGGAGAGCAAAACGAATAACAGGCCCATCGCCAAAAAGCCAAGTCCGAGGCCCAGAACATTGAGGCCAATTTGCCCGAGACCATATTTGCCAACATCGAGGAAAAAATAAGGATACCAACCTTCAAACCGGCCGCGCAGCAAGGCCGCACTTGTATAAAGAAGCGGCCACGCCAACCAAATGACGGCGTGGTTGAACTTCACATCGTCCTTGTCAGCAAAGAAGAGCCACCAAATCAAAGTGAAGGCGGGAACTACGTAATGAACCCCTAAATCGCCAATGAGATTGAGGCCGGAAAGGTTACGCCCCGCACTTAATAGCAAGTGATAAATCAGGCCCATGGTTGTGATGTAAAAGGTCAGAGCCGCTAAGGCGTGGTTTGGAAAAACCTTAGGACCTTTGTGTGATGCAGCAATTAAGCCCATGCTGATCGCAATCAAGCCATTGGTCAGGATGGTGAAATAGCCTGTCAGACGCCACAGGCTATCACCCAAGCTCATCCCATCCCGCATGGTCCAACCTACGCTGATTGAAGATTGTAGGACCAAGGCCGCACAGGTGAATAGGCACAACAAACCCGCGCTTAATCGGGCAATGGGGGCGGGATTGGTTGGGCCGATTTGGGTCGTCATTGTTTGTCACTGGCAGAGCAACTGCATCGACACAAATCGATATCGCATCTGTCATGTTTTCTTTGCAGTGAATCGGTTACTGATACTTCGCAGAGCAGGAGGAAGCCGCTTTCAATAGGCCATACCATACCAGTCTCGCTGTCGGCCGAGCCGACCTGAAAAAGATTGCTTCCCTGAAACACGGAGGCGACTATGGATGTTGACCATTTAGAACTGGCCTCCGCGCACCAACCCATTAGAACTCAATCGAGTTTAGCGGGCTTTCCTGCCTTGGTTTTAAATGCCGATTATAGGCCGCTATCATATTATCCACTGTCGGTTTGGTCGTGGCAGGATGCGGTAAAAGCGGTTTATATGGACCGAGTTGAAGTGGTGGCGGAATATGATCAGGCCGTTCATAGCCCCAGTTTCGAAATGCGCTTGCCCAGCGTGATTTCGCTCAAAGAATATGTTCAGCAAGATCGTGCCCCGGCATTTACACGCTTTAATCTATTCCTTCGCGATGGGTTTAAATGCGCTTATTGCCATGCCACGGAAGACTTGACGTTTGACCATGTGGTTCCCCGTTCAAAAGGTGGGAAGACAACTTGGGAAAACATCGTCACCGCTTGCTCGCCCTGTAATTTACGCAAGGGCGGCCGCAGTTTGCGTGAAGCCGGTATGACGCCCCGCAAGCCACCACGCCGGCCAAGCATGCACGAATTGCAGGCCATGGGCCGCAAGTTTCCGCCACACCATTTGCACGAGAGCTGGGTCGATTGGCTCTACTGGGATGTGGTATTGGAGGCCTAGGTCAGCCGGCCTAACATCATTGTAATCTTCTGCTAGCCTAATTGCGGGCTCAGCCTCTTTCGACGAAGCTCCTGAACCCTTATGTCGGACGGGAGGCAAATACTGCCCTTGCCTAAGGATTAGTTTGATGAAGCGCCCATTTGGTCCCACCAGTGCAATGGCCCGTGAAACCCTGCGCCGTGGCCTAGGTCGTATGCGCGAAGCTGGCCCTTTACTGCGTAAAGGCCGCCTTGCTGGCCTGGGCTTACTTGGCGTTTTGATCGGTTTTATACAAAGTGTTATCGAACTGGCGATGCGCGAGGCCTATGACGCCCTCGACCGGCGCCATGAGGCACAGATTAAAAAGGGTAGTGAAGCGATGGGACGGCGACGCGAGTGGCGCGAAGAGGATGACGAAGAGGACCGCAAGGTCTATAGACGCAAAATGGAAGATGCGCGCCGCCGTTTTGAACTCGAAATTCGTGCTGCGCGAGATGTGCAGCGAGAGCAACGTCGTGCCCAAGGTCGTATCAAGGCCACGTGGACCCTCGCTTCTGTTGGCGCTGGGATTTTCCTAGCTGCAGTCGTCGGCGATGCTCTTAACCCCCTTGCCGGGATTGGCTTTGGCATCATGGTAGGCGGAGCCATCTCTTGGGTGGGCTCGTTGTTCTTACATCGTATCGGCAAGCCCGCAGTGGAGTCAGCGGCGATGCCTGTGCCGCGGCGGGCAGAGATTGAAACGCCAACGGTCAGTGAAAATACGATGCCACAAGGCCGCACGGAATTGGTGCAGCAGGTCTTGGCCGACGCCGCGACTGCATTGCGTTCCCTCGATGGCACCATGTCACGCTTGCGCCATCCAGATTCTGTGGCGTCAGTGGCGCGCATTGTTGCTGTAGGTAATCGCCTCATGATGATGGTGGCAGCAAATCCAGAAAAGCTAGCCATCGCCCAGCGTGTCTTCACCTATTATTGCCCAGAGACTGTGAAAGTCGCGGAAGCCCTTGCCAAAATTGAATCTGATCCTTCGCCCGATATGGAGCGGATTAGCGGCACGCAGACGATTTTGAAGAAGCTCGAAGTGCTGTTCGAGCGGACAGAGCTTGAACTGAAGGCAGACGAGGGCAAGGAATTGGATATCGATCTAAAGCTTTTGGATCAATCGATCGAGTCAGACCTGCGCTATCAATGAACAGGTCTTAGACCTTTTGGCAGACGGCAATCGCTACCCGACATCCGGCTTTTATCACAGCCTCTAGCACCGGATGACCGAACGCTTCTTTTGCGCCTTCGGCGATGGCCTGTTCCTTGTGCGCGATTTCTTCATCGCGGAAGCGGCTGATCATGGCCGAAAGTTCCGGCTCTTGATCGCCTAATTCTTCAATTTGCTCGCGGTAGTGATCTTCGATGACTTCTTCAACGGCAGCTGTGCAAGCGTGCGCCGCTTTTTCGCCCATCAAGGCGGTCACTACCCCCAGGCCAAAGCCAGCTGCCCCCCAAATGGGGCCTAAAAGCGTGGGGCGGACTTTGCGCTCGAGCAATAATTTATCAAAGGCTGCCTTATGGACTGCTTCATCGGCTTCTTGCTCTGCCAATTGGGCGGCGATCTTTCGTGCACCGGGCAAGCGCGAGAACACGGCGCGCTGGCCTTCATAAATGCGGGTCGCCCCGAATTCGCCAGCATGATCAACGCGCAGCATTTCTGCGACGCGGTCCTGGACAAAACGACGGCCAGGTGCGGCTGGTCGGCTTGCACGGGCTGTGGTGGCGTCAGTCATCTGATTTCTCCGTAAAGCCACGTGGGTAAAAGACGCTCAATCCTGAATAAATGGTCAATTTGAGCGAAATCAACAAATTCCAGCCTGCCATCGACAAACCTAGGAAAATCCAAGCGGCCTCATCACAAGCCACCACATTCATGGGTTGGCTGAGCGACCCCAACAAATCGGTTGGAACGGCCCCGCCGCTGCCAGCCGTACAAGAAGCTAGACCCGGCCACCACTTATACTCAACACCCATATGAAAGCCTGCCACCATCGCGCCACCGATAAAGGCGAAGGCCAAGAGCAGATTCAGGGCTCGATTGGCCATTTCGGACCCGTCCATACGGCGAGCGACGAGGGCGAGGGCTGCAATGGCCGCCGCAATCCAATAGGCCTCACGCTGATGTAAGCAAAGGGCGCAGGGCGCTAGGCCGCCAAAACGCTCAAACCCATGGGCGATGGCCAGCATGGAAACGCTCGATGCGAGGGCGATCCAGGGCCATTGGGTAAGGATGAGGCTAAAGATGGGGCGTAGACGCATCTCGATGATATAGGCCGTTCCTTAAGCTTCGAACAGTTCAAGGCGCACCACACTTGCATGCGGCCTATTGTCCTATGAAATTGCCCAACCAAGGCAGGTGTTCTTGCACCAGATTGACGGCAAAGCCAGCCCCCGCAAACAAGCCCCAAATCATCACTAGCAAGAAAGTCGACCAAGCAAGTCCTAAAAGGCTGCCTGCCAGCGTGAACAGGCCATCGGATTGCAAAAGGCCAACCGCAATTAAGGTAATGGCGAGCGATGGGATCGTGTTGGTGATTGGCAGCATGATGGTGACCGATGCGACTGCGCAGATTGCGCCGACCAGACGTTCTGCCAAACCTCGCGCTAAAAAGGTCAAGCGAGGTTTTGAAAACACCGTGGTCCAGCGCAAACGCTTGTCGGTAAAGTCAGCAATCGAATCTATCCAAGCCGACTTGACACGAGCTTCAAGCGCACGCTTAGGCAACCAAACTTCTTTGGCCCCAAGCGCCATTTGAATGGCCAAAAGAAAAATGGGGATCGCAATCAGCTGTGCGCCGGGCAGGCCAGGCACTAAACAAGGAATTGCAAATACAAGGATCAACAGGCCAAAAGCACGCTCATCCATTTGATCCACAATGTCGCCAATCAGCGCGCCATCAGGCCCAGCAACTTTTTTGAGACCAACAATGGCATCAATGAAACTAAGGGGAGCCGCTTGGCTCTCAGATGTGGGGTGTGGGGCAGATGTCATGGGCTGTCTATACGCCGCACCTCTCGCAATGCCAATCTGGATTGGCCTCTTGCTGCATCAGCCTCTGACTTTATGAGACCAAACCTGCAGGAAGTTGCAGAAAATCCGATTGCATTCACGGCCAAGCCCGTCTAGGTACTGCCCTCCCAACCGTGCCCCGGTGGTGGAATTGGTAGACGCGCTGGACTCAAAATCCAGTTTCGAGAGGAGTGTCGGTTCGAGTCCGACCCGGGGCACCATTTTTCCATATACTTAAATCTTTTGTCGCTCGGATGGGAAATCTGTGCGGTCATTTAAGCTGCGCGAGATGCACGCAATTTAGCTCAAAAGCCATCTAATTCCGCAAGCTAGGTCTAAGGACTTCTTGAGACAATACGGGCATCATAGGAGTGCGCGATGGATGTCTCGTCATTGATGAATGCTAAGATGCAGGCACAAGCTGCTCACTTGCAAATGGCGGCCTTGCGCGCTGTCCAAGAAACGCCGGGCCAAGAGCGTGCGCTGTCGACTCTATCTCAGGCGATCGTGCAAACCCAAGATGCCTTTGCGGTCAGTGCCGCAAAAGCCATTAGCGGGATTGATATTCGGGTCTAGCCCTTCTTAGGCGCGCTTGCAGGGGGCGGGTTGGATATATCCACACCGGCCGTTGCCAGCGCATTTTCAAGCTCTTCCTGGTTGAAGCCCGAGACTAATTTACCATTGATGACAAAGCCGGGTGTGCCGCCAATATTGAGATTAGTGGCTTGGTCGCGCATACCGGTAATGGTGGCCTCAACTTGTGGCTTTTCCATATCGGCTTTCAGCTTCTCCACATTCAGGCCGACAGACGCTGCAATTTGGAAAATCTGCTCTGGGTTAAGGTCGCCCTGCGCTGTCATCAGCGCATTGTGCATTTGTAGATATTTGCCCTGATTGTGGGCAGCAATCGCGGCCTTGGCTGCAATGGTAGAGTTTTCCGACAGGATCGGTAATTCTTTGAAGATCACACGAACATCTTTGCGTGTTTGCATCAGATTAGATACCCAACCCTGAGCTGCATGGCAGAATCCGCATTTGTAATCAAAGAATTCGATCACGGTGATTTTCGCATTGGCAGGGCCAAAGCTAAATTGGGCATGCTCGCTTTTCAGCGTCTTGAACGCGGCTGCAACCTTTTCATTTTGGATCCGTGCTTGTTTGGTCTCAAATGCCCGTTGCGCCTCCAGAAGGATTTCTGGATTAGCTACCAATTCATCGCGGATCAGGGCACGGACGGCACTTTGTTGCTCTGCAGTCAGCGACTTCAAAACATCCGGATTGACGGCACCTGGCGTAACCTGGGCTGCTGAGGCTTTAGCTTCACTTGTCTCTGCCGCCTTTTCTGCAGGCTTTGTGCAGCTGGCGATGCCAAAAGCTGTGATGGACATTGCAAGAAACGAAACAAGGGTATGTGGGCGCATCCGCGACTCCAAGAAACAGAACTAAATTTTTGTGGAAATTAGACTCGAACCCTTAACGTTTTGCATGTGTGTCTGCTTCGCCATGGTCATGGGTAACATCTTCTATATCGACAAGGCGCATGAGCCCGGTTGTACTTTTAGCGGATGCCATTTTAAAGGCCAAAGGCGTCTCAGGCAGAAACGTCAGCGGACGCGTTTCATTCCCCCGGCGGCCAGTTTTTGTCACAGCCGGAAGGGTTATGGTCGAGATATCAAATGCCCGTCGCCATTCCGGCGTCGCGCGCACCAAATTGCGCATCGCCAGATCAGAGAAGCGATGCGCCCGCAACATATCACCAAGATTATAAGCTTCTTCAGCGGTTGCGAGGCGGGCTAGGCCGACTTGTCCATTTCGATCTGCCACCACTGCCAATTGGTTCCAGGCAAACGCATTGTTGGGTTCAAGCCGAAGGGCGGCACGCAGATTGGCTTCTGCTTCTATGCGCAGGTCCGCCCGCTCGGTTGCAAGCAGTGACCGCGCCAGACCAATGTGGAGCAGGGCCTCATTGGGCGCTAACGCGACGGCCCGTCGATTGGGTTCAATCGAGGCTTCGGCCTTGCCATTCTCATAATAGATTTGCCCCAGCAGCTCATAGAAGAATGGGTTTTCGGGCTGTTCTGCAATGAGCTTTTGGGTCTCACGAACCGCCGTGGTCAGATCGGGCGCGCGGAAGGCAGCAACAGCGCGGGCATAACGGGCGTAGATTGACTGGTCGGACGCAGGGTATTTCACGAAGGTTCGTGCTGGCGTGTAGAGGAAGGCTTGGATCTTTGCTTGTGTCATTTTCAAGCGATCAATGTCCGCCGGGCTATCCGGGACATCGCGATTAGATTGCTCATTCACGCGATTTTGCAGGGCTTGAATGCGGTCGCCAGACAAAGGGTGGGACCGGAAATACGGTTCGCGGCGAGAGTCTGCCAGAATTTCATTGTAGCGGAATTTGTTGAAAAATTCGAGCAAGCCTCGACCAGATTGACCTGATTTTTCAAGGAAGGTCACGGCTGCCTGATCGGCGCTGCTTTCCTGCACGCGGGTGAAGGTGAAAAAGCTCAACATCGCGAATTGCTGGGAACTGGCCAGAAGCGCTGCCCCTGCATCCGGCGCACCTGCTGCAATTGCCAAAAGGCCAAGGGCGATGGTGACATAGGCCGGCCGCATGGCCTCGCGAATATTTGCGTCTGAGCGCGCTAAATGCCCGCCTGAGATATGCCCTGTCTCATGAGCAATGACGCCCTTGAGCTGGTTAGGCGTTTCAGTTTCAAGGATTAGACCTGTATGAAGAAATACATTTTGGCCATTAGTAACAAAGGCGTTGAGCGTTTTGTCACCAACCAGATAGATTTTCACATCCTTTGGGGCGAGGCCTGCTGCTTCGAAAATTGGGTTTGAATAGTCCCGCAGTGTGCGCTCTATTTCAGCATCGCGGATCAGCGATTGTGCTTGGGCCTGCAGCGGCGAAAAAACAACAGCGGCTGCAAATCCCAACGCCCGAAGATTGGGCAACAGGATGGATTTGGTTGGTGCGAAGGGGCTGCGCTTGTGGATGGCAGTGTCTCTCATCGTTTTGGACCATTCATCCTTTCCATGCGCGACCGGTCTTGGCCACAATCTTAGCACTAAACTGTTTTCATGGATAATAGGGCATTTTCGGGGCGGTGGTGCAAACCGCAGTTCAAACCATGTCACAGCCTGTCACGTTCGCGTGTGCCGAAAAAAGAAAGGCCAGATTCCAATTGGAACCTGGCCCATTTTTTTCAGGAATTAGCTTTTTCCCTAGCTTCCAAACAGCTTTTGAGCATTGCGTGACCACCAGCCACTCTTACGCGGGGCAGCTGGCTCCGTGCTCGCTGGTTCCGCTGCCACTTCTTGCGCTTCAGCAGCCGTTTCGGCGGTTGTTTCAGCGCTGACTTCTGCGGGAGCCGCAGATGATTCCGCCGCCTTGGCTGCAGCTTTTGCACCGCGTGGAGCCCGCTTTGCAGGGGCCTTTTTAGCAGGAGCCTCAACTTCTTCCACAACAGGTTCAACTGCCGAGGGCGCTTCAACCACGGGTGCTTCAGCCGCGACAACGGTGTCGACTTCATCAGCCTTTTTCCGGCTTGGGCGTTTCCGCTTTGCTGGGGCTTCAGAGACGGGCAGAGGCGCAATCGTCACAGGCTCGCTTGTCTCAAGCGCTGCTACACCGCTCGCGTCACCTTCAACATGGATGGTTTCCATGCCCGCAATCTCAGGCACTGGCTCATCGCCTTCGGTCTGTGGACGGCCTTCACCTTGTCCCAAACGCATGGCTTCACCTTCGCGTCTGCGGCGACCGCCTCGACGTCCACGACGGCGACGGCGCCGCGCTTGAGCTTCGGCTAGGGTTTCCCCTTCAGGTCCAGCTTCGTCTTCGCCCTCTCCATCTTCGCTGCTCGCAGCTTCGGTGACCTCTGAGGCCTCACCTTCAGCATGAGAAACGCGCACACTTTCGCCGTCGCCGGCCTCGTCGCGCCGACCGCCGCGACGACGTCTGCGACGACGTTTGCCACCTTCGCGCGGCGCATCGCCTTCTTGGCCTTCTCGAGCGCTCACACGCTCTTCGCCATCGGCCTCGATTTGATCTTCGTCTTCATCGTCTTCAATGATTTCGTCATCCTCGTCGATTGGATCGTCAATTTTGACATAGACGGGGACGAAATCATCCTCGAGAAGCTCTTCGCCGAGCTCAACGATTTCGAAGCGATATTGGCCAGGCGTCATGTCCGACTCGGCAAATACCCGCACCACAAGGCCGCGTTCCTGAACCAATCGGGTCAAGTGTTCGCGCTTCTCATTCAAGAGATAAAGCGCGGTTGCGATATCGGCATGGAGCGCAACTTCACAATCCTTACGGTTTGCGACAGCCGCTTCTACAGAACGCAGTGCTTGCAAGCTGGCAGATTCTGGCGAGCGAACGCGACCTGTGCCGTCACAAGTTGGGCAAACATGGCTAGAGCCTTCAAGCACACCGGTGCGGCGGCGCTGGCGAGAAATCTCCAAAAGACCAAAGCCCGAGATTTTGCCCATTTGGACCCGCGCCCGGTCAAAACGAAGTGCATCCTTCATTTTCTTTTCAACCGCACGGTCATTGCGGTTTTCTTCCATGTCGATGAAGTCAAGCACCACAAGGCCGGCCAAGTCGCGCAGGCGCATCTGGCGCGCTGCTTCTTCGGCGGCTTCAAGGTTGGTCTTTAAGGCCGTTGATTCGATCGAACGTTCGCGCGTTGAGCGGCCAGAGTTGACGTCAATTGCGACCAAAGCTTCGGTCTGGTTGATCACAATATAGCCACCCGAGCGCAATTGCACGATTGGTGAATGGATGCTCTCAAGTTGGCTTTCCACTTTCATGCGCGAGAACAAAGGCGTGGCAGCCTTGTATTGCTGCACTTTTTTCGCGTGGCTTGGCATCAGCATTTTGATGAAGTCTTTCGCCTCGCGGTAAGCTTCTTCGCCTTCCACCAGAATCGCGTCGACATCCTTGTCATAAAGGTCGCGAACCGCGCGCTTCACCAAATTATCTTCTTCATGGATCAAAGACGGCGCAATCGACTTCATCGTACGCTCACGAATATCGTCCCACAGGCGGAGCAGATACTCATAGTCACGCTTGATTTCGGTTTTGGTGCGTTTTGCCCCGGCGGTGCGGATAATGAGGCCCATACCCTTGGGCACTTCTAGCTCAGAAATAACTGACTTCAATCGCTTGCGGTCGCCCACCGCCGTAATCTTGCGCGAAATGCCGCCACCACGAGGGGTATTGGGCATGAGTACACAATAGCGGCCGGCGAGCGACAAATAAGTGGTCAGGGCCGCGCCCTTATTGCCACGTTCTTCTTTGACCGCTTGGACCAACATGATCTGGCGGCGGCGAATCACTTCTTGGATTTTGTAGCGACGCTGGGCTGCGCGGCGCGCACGAACCTGCTCGTCATCGCCATCGCCTTCTTCATCGAGGGCGGCCTGCTCGGCTTCTTCGGCGAGCAAGGCTTCACGGTCCGCAGCGGGGATTTGATAATAGTCTGGGTGAATTTCGCCAAACGCGAGAAAGCCATGGCGATTGCCGCCATATTCCACAAATCCAGCTTGAAGCGATGGCTCTACCCGCGTGACCTTCGCCAGATAGATATTGCCACGAATTTGTTTTTTAGACGCAGATTCAAAGTCGAAGTCGTCGATTTGGTTTCCGGCGAGCACAACTACCCGGGTTTCCTCCGGATGAGCCGCGTCGATCAGCATTGTTTTGGACATAGATGTAAGCTCCAGCGCGCTCGCTCGGCCGCAGGGCAACGCAGTGGCGTCGTCTCCCGGTCAATGAGCGCGAATCGTAAAAGGTTGTTGGTGAAAGTCGGCGCTGAACGAAGCGCGATGGGAGAGCAGCACCCAGATCCCGGCCATATGGCCTAGGCGAATGGCGGAAAATCGCCATAGCTTCGCTTTGGATCAACGTCTCTTGAAACAGAGTGGCGCGCACTGTCATCGCCGCGGAGCGTCCCGACTTAGAATATGCCAAAAGGCATATTGAATGAACTGGTTGAGACTTGGCTTTAGGTTACGCAAGTCTGGTTCCAAAAAAGCAACACGGCACAGATCAAGGTTCGATCTTTCCCGCGTTACCATTACACTGCCTCACTTCGCACAGAAAAGAAAGCGCGACTTGCTCCCTGATTCCACATTGGACAGGTCCGGTGGGTTACAGCTATCAAGCCTAGGCCAATTCCAGCACAGATTCGGCAGTCGGACCCACTATGAAGCCATTGTCTTATCAAACAGTGTTTGCCGCATTGATCCGCATGCTTCGTGTGCAGCGGAATTGGGCAGGGCGTCTCATTGCCGTGTTTGTGGTTGCGCTCGCCTTGGCCTCTATTTCCATAGAATGGCAGGCACCGTCGACAAAGGGCAATCCAGAGTTTGCACAGGCGCAAGCACAAACTCGTGGCCTACCGCGCGTAAGTGCGATTACAACGACGCAATCCGCAGAAGCGACAATCGTTAGCATTCGACTTGATCAGCCTGTGAAGTATCGATTCTTCGCTTTATCGACGCCCTCTCCACGCCTTGTGATCGATATGCCTAAAGTCAATTGGGGGCTAGGCAATGGGAAGTCCGGGACTTTGATTGGGGATGGCGGTGTGTCGCAAATCCGGTTTGCTGACAAATCGCAAGCAGAATCACGCATTGTTTTGGACCTCGCTGGGCCGATGCGGGTGCGCAAACATGAGATTGTGGGCGTGTTAGGTGGACGCCAATTACGACTGGAACTTGTGCCGACCAATCCTAATACCTTCGCCACGACAGCGCCTTTGCCAAAGCCGCGTGCCGTCGATAAGGTCAATAGCGTCCCTACACCGATACGGCCCAATGCGTCGGGGCGGCGTTTTGTGATTGTGATTGACCCGGGCCATGGCGGCAAAGATCCCGGGGCGACAGGTGTCTCAGGGACCTTGTTTGAGAAAGAAGTGACGCTCGCCAGTGCGATCCTGCTGCGCGACTATTTGCGACGTGATCGCCGGTTTGAAGTCATTCTGACCCGGGATTCAGATGTCTTTTTGCCCTTGGAACGTCGAATATTGATTGCGCGCGATAAACGTGCCGATCTCTTCATTTCGTTGCATGCTGACTCAGCTCCTGCGGGCTCGCGGGCCGTGGGGGCAACTGTCTACACCTTGTCGGAAGCAGGCGGACAACGTGCCCGGCAACTTCTTAATAATGATAATTGGTCAATCGCCCAACCCAATCAGACGCAAGACAAGTCTGTCATGGAAATCTTGCGGGATTTAACCCAACGTGACACCAAGAACCAATCTGCCATTTTCGGCCAATCCCTCATTGGCGAGATCCGAAAAATTGGCCCGGTGACGCAAACCTCGCATCGCCGCGCAGGCTTTTTTGTGCTGCTTTCGCCGCGCGTGCCAGCGGTATTGCTCGAGATGGGGTTCATGTCCCATCCAGAAGATGAAGCCCGCTTAGCCAATCCGCAGTTCCGAAGCCGACAAATGGCTGCCACCGCGAAATCGATCAGTGCCTATTTTGATAGGGTTCAGGTCATCAGTGGCGGGGCTACCAAATAGGAACGCCATATCGTCATAAGGGCTAAGGCTTTCCGCCGCCCCTAGCTTCAGCGCAACTGGGAAAGGGCGCTTTTATTGGCGCGCCAAGCAGGCCATACTAGGCGGGAAAAGAGAGGTATCGTCCAAGCGGGTGAATGACCCGATTTGGCAGGCACCTGACTGGGAAAGACCAAGCAACAATGCGAGTCTATGTGAAGATCATTGCCCTGACCGTTCTGGTCGCGATCGCCATGAGCGTGATCGGTGCAGTGATTTTGGTCAATATGGCGCTGCAAGGGCTGCCGGATCATCAAAAGCTGGCCAATTACCAACCCGCGGTGTCCAGCGCAATTTATTCCTCGGATGGCCGCCAGATCGGGCTATTTGCGCGCCAAAACCGCTCCTACATCCCGATTGAACAAGTGCCAGACCATGTCATTGGGGCCTTTATGGCTGCCGAAGATAAGGATTTTTACTCCCATTCCGGCGTTGACTTGATGGGTGTTGGCCGCGCGGTTTTGTTCAACATTAGTAATTTGGGCGAGCGGCGAATGCAGGGGGCCTCGACGATCACCCAACAGGTCGCCGAAAACGTCTTGCTCTTGGAGGATGCGCGCGGCTCAACCCTCGACAAGATTTTGTCAAAGGTTCGCGAAGCCTTGGTGTCCATTCGGATCGAAGAAGTCCTGACCAAGGACCAGATCATGGAAATTTACGTCAATCAGATTTTCTTGGGCTTTAGGTCCTATGGCGTGCAAGCCGCAGCCCAGACCTATTTCGGCAAAGATGTACGTGATTTGACGATCGCCCAAGCCGCCTATCTGGGGGCTTTGCCCAAGGGCCCCAATAATTACAACCCGCTCCGACATATGGACCGCGCTGTTGGTCGTCGAAATTGGGTGATTGAACGCATGAAGGAAAACGGCTTCATCACGGCCCAACAAGCAGCCGCGGCCCAAGCCGAACCTCTGACCGTTAGTCCCAATCCACGTGGTAGTTGGACAGACCCTGAAGCTGGTGAATTTGTTGAAGAAGTGCGCCGCGATTTGATCCGCCGTTTTGGGAAAGATGCGCCATACTCCCGCGGCTTTATCATTCGCTCCACGGTGGATCTAGATAAGCAGAAATTTGCCCGTGACTCTTTGTCGTCTAGCCTTAACCGTCTAGACCCTCGCCGCGCACGTGGGTTTACGGGCGCAGTTGGCATGATGAGTGTATCGGGCGACTGGGCTGCGCGTTTGGCAAAAGCGCGTTACTGGCGACCTGACCCACGAGCGGTCTTTGCCATTGTCCTCGATGATGCCCAATCTTTTGGCCTCACCGATGGTACAAAGGTTCCTATTCCTGAAGCGGATAAGGATTGGGCGCTGCGGTCGAACAAGCCTTTGACAGACGGTGGGCTAGTCTGGCTTGGGCGGCGCGACGACGGCACATTTCAATTACAACGTCATCAGGGCATCCAAGGTGCTTTGGTGTCAATTGATGTTCAGACGGGCTCTGTCATTGCGATGGCAGGTGGGATGGATGTCGAGGATTCTGGCTTTAACCGCGCGACCCAAGCCAAGCGACAGCCGGGCTCCTCCTTTAAGCCCATCATTTATGCAGCAGCTTTGGAACAAGGCCTAACGCCGGAAACCAAGATTTCGGATGAACGAATTCGCGGTGGTGGCTGGAGCCCAGAAAATGCAGACCGTCGGTTCTATGGCGTGATGACACTGCGCCAAGCTCTGGTGATGTCACGCAATACGGTGACCGTGCGGATTGCACGCCGGATTGGAATGCGCCGTGTCGCCGATTATGCGCGCCGCTTTGGCGTGTATGAGGATCTGCCCAATGATTTGACCATGGCGTTAGGAGCAGGGGAAACCACAGTGTTGCGTCTGACGTCAGCCTTTGCCGTCTTCCCGAATGGTGGACGCTATATCCCCCCTGTTTTCTACGACCGTCTTCAGGACCCGCGCGGTCGCACAGTTTGGCGTTCAGATCGGCGCTCTTGCCCCGCGTGTGATGGCGCGCTTAACCCAGACGCTGGTCCTCCGCAAATTGATCCTTGGGGCGTCCAAGTGGTGTCGCCACGCACCGCTTGGGAGATGACGGGCATTCTGCGTGATGTGGTCTTGAAGGGTACCGGGCGCGGTGTCGACTTCGGACGACCTGTCGCTGGCAAGACAGGCACCACAAGCGACTATAAGGACGCGTGGTTCGTCGGGTTTTCACCTTCTATCGCGACAGGTGTTTATGTCGGCTACGACTTGCCTCGCACGATTTATCAAGGCGCATCGGGTGGTCCCGTAGCGGGCCCAATCTTCAAGCAATATATGATGAAAGCCCATGAAGGCCGGCCAGTCGAGGACTTCACGGCGTCACCAGAAGTCAAGCGTGAGATTGAGGCCGAAGAGCGGATGAACATTCTGGCCGAGTTACAAACAAATCCAGCTGGCGCTGCGGCGACTTTGGCGCAATTGCGCGGCGGCAGAACCGATAGGCCACGTGTCGACACGCGACCTGGAAGCTCTGTTGTGATTGGTGATGCGCCGGCCGCGCCCACGCCCGCTGCTACGAAAGCCGCACCCAAGGCTGCGCCTGCTGCCGCTCCGAAAGCCGAAAAAGAAGGCTGACGACGGAAACTGACACCTTTTATGGGCCGGTCTGGACCTTCAGGCCGGCCTTGCTTATGTCCGCCGACTGCGTGGATTGAATTTGGAGAGACCTTATGCGCGCCGAACTAGAAGCGCTCAGTCGTGATATCAGCAAATCCGTGGCGCTTCTGCGCCGCAGGTTGGACTGGGATGTTGCCTTGCGCCGCTTGGATGAGCTCGACGCGCTGAGCGAGCGCCCAGACCTGTGGAATAATCCGCAAGAAGCCCAAGGCTTGATGCGCGAACGGAACCGTATTCAAGCCTCCGTTGAGGCGGTTCGCCAACTTGAACGCGATTTGTCAGACCATGTCGAGCTTGCTGAAATGGCCGAAGCGGAAGGCGACGAGGACATGATTGAAGAGGCGCGCAAGGGTCTTGTCGACGCGAAGACACGCGCAGATCGCGCTGAATTGGAAGCGCTTCTTTCTGGCGAAGCCGATGGTAATGACGCTTATTTGGAAATCAATGCCGGTGCCGGTGGTACTGAAAGTCAAGATTGGGCGAGCATTTTGCGCCGCATGTATGTGCGATGGGCCCAATCGCGCGGCATGAGTGTGGAAGAAATCGAAGAGAGCGTTGGCGAAGAAGCGGGGATTAAGTCCTCGACGTTGTTAATCAAGGGTGAGAATGCCTTTGGCTGGCTCAAAACGGAATCAGGCGTGCACCGTTTGGTGCGTATTTCGCCGTTCGATAGTGCTGCAAAGCGCCATACCAGCTTCTCCAGCGTCTGGGTTTATCCAGTCGTGGACGATACGATTGTGATCGACATCCAAGAAAAGGATGTCCGCATCGATACGTATCGCGCTTCGGGTGCCGGCGGTCAGCATATTAACAAGACCGATTCCGCAGTACGGATCACCCACTTGCCAACCGGCATTGCGTGCGCGTCGCAGCAGGAGCGCAGCCAGCATAAGAACCGCGAAATTGCTTGGAAAATGTTACGGGCGCGCCTTTATGAGATGGAATTACAAAAGCGCGAAGCTGCCGCGAATGCGTTGGAAGACCAAAAGACCGATATTGGTTGGGGCCATCAAATCCGCTCTTACGTCCTGCAACCCTATCAGATGGTGAAAGACTTGCGGACCGGGGCAGAGACCTCCGACACATCGGGTGTTCTGGATGGTGATTTGGATATGTTTATGGCAGCCTCGCTCGCCCAGCGTGTTGGGGTCGCCACTGACCCAGATCAAGAGTAATCGCCTTGTTGGCGGCCATTCCGCCAGATTTGCCGATTGTTCAAGTGCTGGACCGCTTGATGAAGGTCCTGCAGACCCAGAATTCTGCCGTGCTGGTTGCCCCCCCGGGGGCCGGCAAGACAACTTCAGTGCCCCTCGCTTTGCTAGACCAGCCTTGGGCACGGGACAAGAAAATCCTGATGTTGGCCCCAAGGCGTTTAGCGACGCGGGCAGCGGCAGCACGTATGGCCGACCTATTGGGCGAAGACGTTGGAGATACGGTCGGTTACCAAGTGCGTCTAGACAAAAAGATCAGTCCCCATACGCGGATTGAGGTTATTACCGAAGGCATTCTCACCCGCCGCATGCTCACTGACCCAGAGTTGAGCGATGTCGCTGCTGTGATTTTCGACGAAGTCCACGAACGAAATTTGGAGGGCGACTTAGGCCTGGCACTCGCGCTCGATATTCAAGCGGGCTTGCGCGAAGATTTGCGCCTGATTGCCATGTCTGCAACCATTGAAGGTGGCCAGTTGGCGGCCCGATTGGGCGGCGCAGACCTCGTTGAAAGCGCTGGTAGGCTTTATCCAATTGAGACATTTTATGTCGGCCGGAGGCAAGATCAGCCAGTAGAGGTTCAAGCTGCCAATCTTGCCCTGCGCGCCTTGTCGAATGGGCCTGGCGATGTGCTGGTGTTTTTGCCCGGCACAGCCGAGATTAACCGAGCTCAGGAAACCATCCAAGCTAAAGCCTCCACGATGTCTTGTGCCGTCATCGCCTTGCATGGGTCATTAAGCCCAGCGGAACAGGATCAAGCCCTTCGCCCCGACAGGGCTGCCAAGCGCAAAATTATCCTTTCGACCGCGATTGCTGAAACCAGTTTGACCATTGAAGGTGTCCAGATCGTTGTTGATACTGGCCTTTCAAGGCGACCTGCCTTTGAGCCAGACAGTGGTTTGACGCGGCTTGTGACAGTCCGAGCCAGCCGGGCGGCATGCGATCAACGCCGTGGGCGAGCAGGGCGAACCGCCCCTGGCCAATGTTATCGCTTATGGGAAGAGGCCGAGATGGGCGCGTTTCCAGCTTATGATCGCCCTGAAATCCTTGAAGCGGACCTTGCCCCTTTGGTGCTCACTTTGGCGTCCTTTGGTGTATCAGACCCCGCAAGCCTCAAGTGGTTAGACCCACCGCCGCTCCCCGGCTTGCAAGAAGCCACCAAGCTACTTGTCGATCTGGGGGCATTGGAGGCACGGGCCGGGCAAGCGCCTCGTTTGACGCCGCATGGCAAGAAATTGGTGAGTTTTGGTCTTCCGCCGCGATTGGCTCATATGATCGTGCGGGCTGGCGAGCTTGGCTTTGGCGCGACGGCGGCGCAGCTTGCAGCCTTGTTGAGCGAACGGGGGTTAGGCGGCAATTCCGTTGATCTAGAGCAACGCCTGATTTCTTTTGCGCGGGACCGATCACCGCGGGCCAATAAAGCGCGTGCGCAAGCACTGGGCTGGGCAAAGCAAGTCGGGGCGCAGGAGGCTCCGCTTACAGAATTGGCAGGGCGCGCACTCGCGCTTGCCTTCCCCGAGCGAGTCGCCAAAGCGCGCGATCGCCGTGGCGGATTTATCCTCGTCAATGGCAGTGGCGGGGAGTTGCAGGCCCACGAGGGGTTGGCCAATGCTGAGTTTTTGGCCATTGGGGCCCTGCAAGGCAAGGCGGCCAGTGCACGGATTGGCGAAGCGGCGCGCCTCGATAAAGCCGACATAGAAGACTTGTTTTCGGGCCAGATCGAAACGCGCACCCATACGCAATTTGACCGGGCGAAAGGCACCCTGCAGGGCCGCCACCAGCGCCGTTTAGGGGCCTTGATCTTAGAGGAACGTCCGGTTGCCTTAACCGCCGACCAGATTGAAGCAGGCTTGTTAGAGGCCGTCCGTAGCCTGGGCATAGACAAGCTCACTTGGTCGGATCGGGCCAAGGCGTTTGTCGAGCGCCTAAGCTGGCTTTATGCTCGCGATCCCGATCACTGGCCGCAAGGAAAGCCCGGTGCTTTGCAAGAGTCCCTAGAGGATTGGCTTGTGCCAGCTTTGGTGGGTGTGAAAGCGCTCGCAGATATTGATGTGGCAGAGGCGCTGGAAAACTGGTTGTCTTGGGCTGATCGCCAAGCCTTGGCCCAAGCGGCGCCAACCCATTTTGAAACGCCACTCCAGACCCGCCATCGCATTGATTATGCGGCAGAACAAGGCCCGACAATTGAAGTGCGCGTCCAAGAATTATTCGGCCTTGAGCGTCACCCGATGCTGGCGGGCGGGCAGGTTGCTTTGGTCTTCCAATTGCTGTCGCCGGCCCACCGCCCGATTGCCGTGACGTCCAATCTGCCCGAATTCTGGAAGGTTGGCTGGCACGATGTGCGCAAGGATATGAAAGCGCGTTACCCGCGGCATGTTTGGCCCGAAGATCCAGCTACTGCGCAACCAACAGCGCGAGCGAAACCGCGCACTTGACCTGAAGGGCCCAGCGCGTGAGGAAGGGGCATGAACTTACCAACTTTTGCTGATGTGCTGGAAGCCGATCGTCGCATCCGCCCGCTTGCCCTTGTCACCCCTTTGTTGCGTGCTGACGCGCTCGATCAGGCAACCGGAGGACAGATCTTTGTCAAAGCCGATTGCTTACAGCCGCGCGGAGCGTTCAAAATGCGCGGCGCGGCTAACGCCATGTTGAAGATCCCGGTGGAGGATCGGGTTAAGGGGGTTGTGGCGTTTTCGTCCGGTAATCATGCCCAAGGCATTGCCTATGTAGCTAAGCATTTGAGCATGTCTGCAACCATCGTGGTGCCTTCAGACGCTCCGAAGGGAAAGCTTGAGTCTGTCGAGGCAGACGGCGGCAAGATTGTGACCTATGACCGTGTCTTGGAGAGCCGCGAGGCCATTGGTGCGGCCTTAGCTGCGGAGACCGGTGCGACCTTGATCCCGCCATTTGACCATCCCGATGTGATCGCAGGCCAGGGCACCTGCGGCCTTGAAATCATCAATCAAGTGAGAGAGTTGGGTCTGGAACTTGATACATTGGTGAGTTGCGCCAGCGGCGGTGGTTTGGCCGCAGGTATCGGCCTCGCCTTAGAAGCCCTCTCGCCAACTACCCAATTAATCGGGGCCGAGCCTGTCTCGCATGACGATTTGACGCGCTCGCTCGCCTTAGGCCAACGTGTTGCCAATGAGCCCGGCACACGCACCATTCAAGACGCACTGATGACGCAAATTCCGGGTGAATTGACCTTTGAGATTCTTGCGCGCGTTGGAACCAAGGGCGTCGCGGTGAGTGATGATGAAGTTCTCCATGCTATGGCTTTTGCCTTCAAATATTTGCGGATCGTACTTGAGCCCGGTGGTGCAGCAGCCTTAGCAGCAGTTCTTTCTGGCAAAGTACCTGCTAGAGGTCAGGTGATCGCGGTGACTGGAAGTGGCGGCAATGTTGACCCAGAGATTTTCATACGCGCTTTGGCTATTAACGTGTAGCGACCAAGCTTAGTTTTGTGCCGAGGCTTGATCGGCACGAAACTCTCGCGCGCTGGCAACAGCAATTGCGGTTGCGACAACCAAGCAGAATGCCGCTAGGCTGAGGGCTAGCCCCGGTAAATTGGGATCACGCGCGGGAGCGATCGACCATGCGAAGATGGCGGTAAAGACAATCGGGCCAACCATGCTGGTTGCCGCTTGGACTGCGCCGACAGCGCCTTGCAGCCGTCCTTGTTCGTCTGGACCTATCTGGCGCGTCAAGAGAGACTGGATCGCCGCGCCATAAATGCCAGCTAAGGACGCGATGGGCACCGACGCCCATAGAATATATTGATTGGGTGCCCACGCATAAAGCCCATAGCCAAGTGCGCCCAAGAAAAGACCTAGGATCAAAGTTGAGACTTCGCCCACCCGTCGAATGATGGGACCAACTAATCCTGCCTGCACAATCATCGAACTCAAACCCACCAAGCCCAAGGTGAGTCCAGCCACATCCGACTCCCAGCCATATCGATAAAAGCCATAGAGCACGAAGGTGGCGGGATAGACCACTTGAGCGAAATCGCACAAGCCGCGAATGAGTGTAAGCTTGAGGATTTTAGGGTTCGAGCCAATGAACTGAATCGAGCCCACAGGATTGGCGCTATTCCAACGGAAAGGCCGCCGATTTTCAGGCTTTAGAGATTCCTTGAGCATGATGAGACCAAACAGGCCATTCAAGCTGCAAAGGCCTGCTGCGACGAAGAATGGCAAATGTAGGTCGATGCGGCCCAAATATCCCCCTACAGCTGGACCGAGGATAAAGCCTAAGCCAAAGGCCGCGCCCAGCATACCGAATTTCTGTGCGCGCGTTTCTTTAGGCTCCGTATCTGCCACATAGGCGTTCGCAGTCGACCCGACCGCGCTAACCGCGCCGGAGAGGATGCGGGAAAGCAGCAAAAGCCAAAAGCCCGGCGCAAATGCGGTCAACAGGTTTGCGAGGGCCTGGCCAAAATTTGAGATTAGCAGGATAGGCTTGCGGCCGATTTGATCCGAGAGGGCCCCCATAATCGGCATGCAGATGAATTGCATCAATGCCCAGAAGAAGCCAAATACCCCAATCATATGGGCTGCTTCGCCGACATCCCCACCGGTCATTTCTTTCAAGAAATTTGGCAGGACTGGTACAATCAGTCCGATGGCCAACATGTCCAATGTTATCGTAATGAAAACAAATAGAAAGCCGGATGAGTCGTGCTTGTCATGTCCGTCTTTGACGGGAAAAGGTGTGTCCATAGGGCTTTCTGGCAGAATTTTGGTGCAACTACCATAGATCATGCATAAAAAAACGTCATGTAGACCCTGTATGCAGCCCTGACGGATGACAGGCAGAATGACGCCTGCTAACCTAAGGGAAGTTAAAGTTTATGTTGGAATCGCGTTTAAACTATTTGAAGCCACTTATTCGAGCTGTTCAAGCATTTGTCGCGCGTCTAAAAGTTGAGAGTGCAAGGCTGAACTTGGTTTGACTGGAGCATGCTATGAAAGAAGTCGTACATTCACTGACTTTATGGGTTATTTTGGCAAGTCTTGTTGTGTTTGTATCACGAACCGAAGCTCAGGAAACTTACAGGCAACAAGCAAGTGTCTGTTCTGAAGGTCGGGACTTTGCCGATGTTAGCAACTATATCTGCCGATAAGCGGTCAAAAACGTGCCCCTTTTTTGTGACTCCTTGCAGAAGCGCCGTCTTTGATTTGGATGCCGTTTCGCCCCTATGTTCAGTTTTGTCCTGTCTGACCCATCGAACCGACAAATTGAATCGCTGCCTCGGACTCCTGGATAAATTATTGGCGTTCCCGCCTATTTGCGCTGCACCTCTCTGCGATAGAATGTGACGGTTACTGGCCTCAATCCTTGCTCTTGGCGGCCTGAGCCGTTAGCGACAAGTCGACGATAAGGACCATCAACCCATGGCAGTAGACGCAAATACCGTGCGGCGTGTCGCCCGATTGGCGCGCATACACGAACCCGAAGCTCGGCTCGAAAGCTTAGCTGGCGAGTTGAACACCATCCTCGGCTGGATTGAGATGCTCAATGAAGTCGATGTTGAAGGTGTGGAGCCCATGACCAGTGCGGTCGAAACAACCTTGCCCTTGCGCGACGATGCCGTGACCGATGGCGGTAGTACCCAAAAGATTGTTGCGAACGCCCCTAAAAGCGCCGATGGCTTCTTTGTCGTTCCGAAGGTGGTTGAATAATGACCCAATTGACTGAACTGACACTCGCCGCGGCCCGCGAAGGTTTGGCGTCGAAGGCCTTTTCCGCCGTTGAATTGGCGACAGCCTTTAATGCTGCCATCGAAGCAGCCAATCCCCACCTCAACGCTTACGTGGTCACCACGCCTGAAAAGGCGCTGGAAATGGCTGCCGCATCCGACGCCCGATTGAAAGACGGCAATGCTGGCCGCTTGGAGGGTATTCCACTCGGTATCAAGGATTTGTTCTGCACCGAAGGCGTGCGGGCAACGGCATGTTCCAACATCTTAGGTGAATTCAAGCCGACCTATGAAAGCACGGTCACCAGCCAGTTGTGGCGAGATGGCGCGGTTATGCTGGGCAAACTCAATATGGATGAGTTTGCCATGGGCTCGTCGAACGAAACCAGCCGCTTTGGCCCTGTGGTCAATCCGTGGAAGCGCCAAGATGGGGCCAATGCATCCTTAACGCCGGGGGGCTCCTCTGGTGGCTCGGCCGCAGCCGTGGCCGCCGATTTGTGCTTGGGTGCGACGGCAACCGATACGGGCGGCTCGATTCGTCAGCCTGCCGCTTTCACTGGCACAGTCGGGATCAAACCGACTTATGGCCGCGCCAGCCGCTTTGGCATCGTCGCCTTTGCCAGCTCGCTCGACCAAGCCGGGCCCATTGCCAAGACGGTTTTGGACAGCGCAATCCTATTGGAATCCATGTGCGGCCATGACCCCAAGGATTCGACCAGCCTACAAGTCCCTGTGCCTGATTTCGCGGCTGCGGTTTCTCGGGGTGTCAAAGGTTTGAAGATCGGGGTTCCAAAGGAATATCGCGTTGATGGCATGCCAGAGGCGATCGAGAAATTGTGGAGTGATGGGATTGCTTGGCTGAAAGATGCGGGCGCTGAAATCGTCGATGTCTCTCTGCCCCACACCAAATATGCTCTGCCATGCTATTATATCGTGGCACCCGCTGAAGCTTCTTCTAACCTCGCCCGCTATGACGGCATGCGCTTTGGTGCACGCGTTGAGGGTGAAACCTTGACGGAAGTCTATGAGCAGAGCCGGGCAAAAGGTTTTGGCAATGAAGTCAAACGGCGTATTCTGATAGGAACCTATGTGCTGTCGGCTGGCTATTATGATGCCTACTATCTGCGCGCCCAACGGGTTCGTACGAAGATTGCCGAAGACTTCCGTTTGGCTTGGCAAAAGTGTGATGCACTTTTGACCCCAACTGCACCTTCTGCCGCCTTTGGACTGGGCGAGAAGAGTGATGATCCCATCCAAATGTATCTCAATGACGTCTTCACCGTGACGGCAAATCTTGCGGGCCTGCCTGGTATTTCGGTGCCGGCAGCACTTGATTCCCAAGGTCTGCCCTTGGGCTTGCAAGTCATTGGGCGGGCCTTGGACGAAGAGACGGTGTTTGCCGTCGCAGGTGTCCTTGAAGCGCAGTCGGGTTTCAATACAAAGGCAAAAGTGTGGTGGTAAAGCCTAACGCAAGCCTCTAAGCTTTGAAAAAAGTTTCGAGGATTGTTTCAGGAAGGGCCGCGCATGGAAACCGATTATCTGATTGTTGGAGCAGGGGCGGTTGGTCTGGCCTTTGCGGACACATTGTTGGATGAAACCGATGCCCACATCACGATTGTGGATCGCCACGGCAAGCCCGGTGGCCACTGGAATGATGCCTATAGCTTTGTGACCTTGCACCAACCTTCCGCCTATTACGGCGTGAATTCGCTGCCGCTTGGCCAAGATAGAATTGATCAGACTGGGATTAATCAGGGCCTCTATGAATTGGCGTCGGGTCCGGAAGTCAGCGGCTATTTTGAGAAGGTGATGAACCAACGCCTCTTGGCCAGTGGGCGCGTCAGCTATTTTCCCATGTCGGACTATTTGGGTGCGGGCCGCTTCGTCTCTCTCTTGTCGGGCAAGGAGACAGAGATCCATATCCGCAAGAAAACGGTCGATGCCACATTTTTCAAAACCACCGTACCTTCCACGCACAAGCCGAAATTTGTGGTTGAGGAAGGTGTGGACTTTGTGCCGCTCAATGAGTTGCCCCACTTATGGAAGCGCAGCCAAGGCATGCCAAAGCATTTTGTTATCGTTGGGGCGGGTAAAACGGGTATGGATGCCGCCTGTTGGTTGTTAGCTTCAGGTGCGGACCCTGACTCCATTAGTTGGATCATGCCGCGCGATTCCTGGCTGCTCAATCGCCGCAAAACCCAACCCGGTATCGACTTTTTTGACGAAACCATCGCCGGGCAAGCCGATATGATGGAAGCCTGTGCCTTGGCCAGTGATGTCGACGATTTGTTTGACCGGTTGGAGGCCTGCGGCGTGATGCTGCGGATTGACCCGAATGTGCGCCCAACCATCCACCGCTATGCCACGGTCTCGACCGGCGAAGTTGAACAATTGGCCCGCATCAAGAACGTAATCCGCAAAGGCCGGGTTAGTTCCATCAGCCTTACCAAAGTCGTTTTGGAGGGCGGGGAAGAGGTTTTTGGCAAGGATACGCTTTTCATCGATTGCTCTGCGACAGCAGTTGAGGACCGCCCTGCAGTGCCCGTTTATCAGGGGGATTTGATTGTGCCCCAAATGATCCGTATCCCTCAGCCCGCTTTTAGTGCGGCGCTCGCGGCCTATGTGGAGGCCCATTATGAGGATGATGCCACCAAGAATGGCCTATGTGGGTCTATTCCTTTGCCGCGCACGTTAGACATGTATCCCCGCGCCGTTCTGGGCAATATGATGAACCAAATGGCTTGGGGCCAAGACCCTAAATTGCGCGAATGGATCCGTGAGTCGCGTTTGGATGGGTTTGGTAAAGTCATAGCGGCGATAAGCCCCGAAGACAGCGCCAAAGTGGCGGTTTTGAAGAAGTTTCGCCAGTTCGCCATGCCTGCGGCCGCCAACCTCACCAAATTGATCCCGGCATCTTGAAATAGAGCCAACCACGCGCCAGAGTGGGACAACACAGAACCAATAAATGAGCTTTGGGAGACAGCGCGATGATTGGGATTACAGCCTTTGGGGCCTATGTGCCGCGCTTGCGCTTGCAGAAAAAAGCCATGGCACAGACCAATGCGTGGCTTGCCCCCAATCTTATCGGCAAGGCCAAGGGCGAGCGTGCATTTGGCAATTGGGATGAGGATGCGATTACCTTTGCGGTAGAAGCCGCCCGCGATGCTTTAGGGCCACAGGATGACCGCTCGCATATCAAGGCGCTCTATTTTGCTTCCACCACCGCCCCCTTTGCGGATCGCTTGAATGCCGGCATTGTCCAGGCGGCCTTGACGCTTGAACCCACGATACAGGCCGCCGATATCTCCGGCACGCAAAAGGCCGGCGTGACGGCTTTGGCGCAAGCCTTGTGTGTAGCAAGCGGGGCACCAGATGGGGCAAATCCTTCTCTTCTCGTGGCGGCAGGGGACCGGCGTGTACCCAAGGCTGTCTCTGCGCAAGAGTTTGACTATGGCGACGGTGGGGCTGCCATGGTGGTGGGGCGTCAGAATGTATTGGCCGAATGGCTCGGCGGGGCGGCCAGCACTGTTGATTTCGTCGACCATTTTCGCGGGGCCGATGAAGCCTTTGACTATCAGTGGGAAGAGCGCTGGATCCGCGACGAAGGCTATATGAAGATCGTCCCGCCTGTCTTGAAGCGCGCTTTGGCGAGCGCAGGATTAGAGGCCGCCGCCGTCGATCATTTTATTCTCCCTTCTACCTTTAAAGGCATTGCTGAGGGCATCGCCAAACGCATGGGCCTGAAGCCTGAGGCCGTCACAGACAATCTAGGGACGATTGTGGGCGAGACGGGATGCGCCCACGCACTTTTGATGCTGGCGGGTGTTCTTGAAAAAGCACAGGCTGGGCAGACGATTTTGGTAGCCCAATTTGGTCAAGGCTGTGAAGCGCTTGTGTTCAAAGTCACTGACGCCATCAGCCAATTTAAGCCCCGCACGGGATTGTCTGGCTGGCTTGCCAACCGCAAGGAAGAGACCAGCTATATGAAGTATCTGGTTTTTAATGGCTTGGTCGAGTGGGATAAGGGCATGCGGGCCGAGAAGGACAACAAAACCGCGCTGACCACGCTTTATCGCTATAATGACGGCATTCTGGGGCTTGTTGGCGGCAAGTGTCAGGTGACTGGAACGGTGCAATATCCCCGCACCCGTATCTCGGTCGCACCTAATTCTCCTGAGGTTGACACCCAAGAGCCCTATAAGTTTGCCGAACGTGCCGCCAAAGTGCTGACCTATTCGGCCGATTATCTGACCTATTCCATGAACCCGCCCAATCATTACGGCCAGATCGATTTTGAAGGCGGCGGTCGAATCTTTATGGACATCGCTGATGTTGAGCCCGGTGAGATCGATAGCGGTACAGAAGTTCGCATGGCTTTCCGTGTGAAAGAATGGGATGATCGGCGCGGCTTTACTCGATACTTCTGGAAGGCTGTTCCAGTTCGCTAGGCCTTATTTCTTGGGCGGCGCGAAGGTTGGAATGGTTTCTTGGAAACCAAAAACTTCAACATTCTCGGGCATAGACCCATAATTGGCGTTCTGACAGCTAGGTTCTCGCTGGTCTTTGTCGCGCACCTTCCATTGCACTTGCCAACTGGTTTCGCCCAAGAGCGGGAAGATCTTATTGCCACTGAGGCCAGCCAAGACTTCGGTCTTGAGCGCGGCTTCGGAATTGTCGCTGGGTCGATAGGAGAGCAACACTTCTTGGTCGCATTGATAGGGATTGCGCCACGACACAACGAGGCGCTTATCTGGATTGACTTTGAATTCTTGCGGTGTTTGCGCTGGGATCTTGATCTTGCGGCTGACGTTCAACGGCTCTGGCAAAGAGACACTATTCGAACCTGAAGCTGAATGCGGGCGTTTCCATCCTATCGTAATGAGCGCTTTGGTAGTGAGGTAAACAAAGGCAATCACCAGCCCAAGGGCAATCCAGCCAACCGTTTCGCTGGGGCGTGGCGCTTTGGAACGATCCGGGTCAACGCGCCTTATCTTGATCTGAGCCTTTACATCATAATTGGACACAAATAACCTCTTAAGTAGGTCGATTATAGGTTTGACCGCCAAATGTGACAAGGCTCAAGCACGTGCGCTTTTTCCGTGACCATTATGCTGTAATCTTGTTGTCTCGCCGAAGCGAAGCGGAGAGCAGGGACCTCAGCGAGTTTGCGTTAGGAGATCCGGGACTCGGCTGCGCCGTCCACCTTGCCGTTTATTAAATGGACCGTTGGGCCCAATCCCTGTAACCAAAAGATGGGTCGCGCCGTAGGCCTCGATAGTGACAAACAAGAGGGAACAAACTTATGGGGCTTGGTCGAAAGTTTGTTTTCGGGGCGGTTTTAATGGTGGCTGGCCTTGCCCTAAGTGCCGGCGGCTGTGCCCTGCAGCGGCTGCCCAATGTCTCCAAGGAGATTACAGGCCCACCCGCTTCCCCGCCGGTCCTTGCCGCCTTCCAGTCTGACCCCGCCATCATAACCCAACAAGACTGGCAAGAGCGCCGAGCCCCCTTGTTGAGAATTCGTTTTCAGAGCGAAATTTACGGGGCTATGCCCGAAGCGCTCGGCTTTGAGATTGTGAGTCGCGAGGTGCTGCAAAAGCCCGAGAAGGGCGCGATTGGTACGATAGAGCGCATCACAATTGCTCTTAAAACATCCCAGCTTGGGCCTTGGACCGGCGGCCGCCCCGTGGTCGATATGATTTTGATGACCCCCAAGGGCAAAGGCCCGTTTCCCGTGATTGCGGGCGGCACCTTTTGCGGCAATGACGTGCTTTTGCCCAAACAGAGTGGCACGCGCACCGCCGATATGGCCCTGCCGCCAGAGTGCGGTGGTGACGCGCCTGAATTTCTGATCAAAGCCATATTCGGCCTCCACGCCAATGCGCCACCTTGGGAGACTTTGGCTGAGAAGGGCTATGCTTTGGCTTCTTGGCATCCAGGCGATGTGGTGCCCGATGTGCCCTTGGTTGCTGAGCCCCATCTAAAAGCGCTAACGCCGATCGGCACACCGCCAGATCAGCGCACCGGGGCTATTGCTGCTTGGGCTTGGACCACCTCGCGCATGGTCGATGTTTTAAGCGATGACCCTAGACTGGACCCCAAGCGAGTGATGTTGTGGGGGCATTCGCGCCACGGGAAAGCCGCCCTTCTAGCCGCCGCCTTTGACCCCCGCCCAGCAGCTGTCTGGGCCTTACAATCGGGAACTGCAGGGGCAGCCTTGGGTCGCGATGACGTGGGAGAGCCAGTCGCCGATATAACCAGCACGTTCCCGCACTGGTTTGCCCCGGCTTACAAGGCCTATGCGGGCAAGCAGGCTGATTTGGACGTCGATCAACACCAATTGATTGCGCTATTAGCACCAAGGCCAGTCCTGATTGGAACGGGCCGGCGCGATCAATGGGGCGACCCCCACGGCAGTTTTCGGGCCTTAAAAGGGGCAGACCCCGTCTATCAGCTCTTTGGTATGCCCGCCTTTACCCAGTCTAAATTGCGCGAACCGGAGGATAAAGGCGTCTTGGGCTTTTACATGCGACCAGGCTTGCATGGGATCCATACCGAAGATTGGGACGAGGCGCTTTCCTTTTTTGACCGCACGGCTCCAAAGGCTTCGGCAAACGGCCCAATCTCCGGCTTGAAACCCTGAGCAATCTAGGTCACAGTCTCCCAAAATAAGAAGCATTTCGGTTCAGGGAGGCATCAGAATGGCTGCAGGAATTCGTGACAAGGTTGCCGTCATCGGCATGGGTTGCTCTAAGTTTGGCGAACGCTGGGATTGTGGCCCTGAAGAATTGATGGTTGAGGCCTATCTTGAGGCCATGGCCGATGCGGGGATTGAGCCGACCCAATTGGATGCCGCTTGGTTTTCCACCCATATTGACGAGATCGGCACTGGCAAAGGCGGCACACCTTTGTCGATTGCCTTACGTCTGCCCAATATTGCTGTGACGCGGGTCGAGAATTTTTGCGCCTCTGGCTCTGAAGCTTTTCGGGGCGCGGTTTATGCCGTCGCGGCTGGGGCGGCTGATATCGCCATTGCCGTTGGTGTCGAGAAGCTCAAAGACACCGGCTATGGCGGCCTGCCAACGGGCAACATGGGCACTTATATCCCCCAAACTGCCCCCAATGGCTCCGCCCCCGGTAATTTTGCGCAATTGGCCAGTGCTTACCGCGCAAAGCACCATGTTTCACGCGAAGACCTCAAACGGGCAATCGCCCATGTTTCGGTCAAAAGCCATGCTAATGGGTCGAAGAATCCAAAGGCCCATTTGCGCAATGTCGTGACCGAAGAACAGGTCATCGCTGCGCCGATGATCGCAGAGCCTTTGGGCCTGTTTGATTGCTGTGGTGTGTCTGACGGTGCCGCCGCCGCCATTGTTACCACCCCGGAAATCGCGCGCGCTTTGGGCAAAAAAGACTTGGTTTATGTGAAAGCCTTGCAGCTTTCGGTTTCCAACGGGATGGAAAGCCAGCACAATTCGTGGGACGGCTCATATTTTCATACCGCCCGCATCGCCGCCAAGAAGGCCTATCTTGAGGCAGGCATTGAACGTCCGCGAGAGCAGGTCTCGATGATCGAGGTCCATGATTGCTTCTCGGTAACTGAACTTGTTACCATGGAAGATCTATTCATTTCACCTGAAGGCCAAGGCTGGAAAGATGTAATGAATGGTTTTTATGATGCCGACGGCCAAGTGCCGTGCCAGATTGATGGCGGCTTGAAATGCTTTGGTCATCCGATTGGTGCATCGGGTCTGCGTATGTTGTATGAAATGTATCTGCAACTGCAAGGGCGGGCAGGTGATCGACAATTGTCGAACCCCAGTATTGGACTGACCCATAATTTGGGTGGAGCGCCTGCAAGTAACGTCTGTTCCGTCGCGATTATTGGCCTCTAAGTTATCTTCGACTTCAATTGACCTCTGTTGTGCAAGGCAAGACCAGCAAGTGTGTGCAATTGCTGGTCAAATCTTGTGAATTGACTGCACAGATTGGCATTTAGGCTGTCAAAGTTGTTGGCCACAGGCGCGTGTGGCGCTACCTATCGACGCAAGAATGGCGCGCCGCGCGAGTCGAGATTGATGGATAAGCATCTGTCGTGCAGACAGGTGAAGCACGCTATTTGTGATAAGAGCCAGGGAGCTTGAGCGATGAAATTATATGGAAGTGACCTTTCTCCGTTTGTGCAGCGCGTGAAGATGCAGATTGCCGCTAAAGGTTTGGAAGTTGAATATTTGCCACCTCCCGGCGGTGGCATGAAAAGCGAAGAGTTTTTGGCAATCAATCCAATCGGGAAAATCCCTTGCTTGGTGACGGATTCGGGCATGTCGTTGCCAGAGTCAGAAGTCATTCTAGAATATCTTGAAGATGCGTTTCCAAAGCCCGCGCTGCGTCCGCGTAAGCCTGAAGAGCGCGCGCAAGTGCGCCTCATCTCACGCGTGAACGACATTTATGTCGGCCCTGCTATGGGCAAAATCTTTGGCCTGATGGGGCCCGGTAAAGATCCAGAAGCCATCAAGGCGGCAATCGCAGACGTGAACACTGCTTTGGGGCATCTTGAACATGTGCTGTCCGGCAAGAAACATGCGGCGGGCAATAAGTTCAGCCTCGCGGACTGCACTATAACCCCAAGCCTGTTCTTCGTAGTCAAGATTCTGCCAGTTATGGGCGTTAAGGCACCTTTGAAGAACTTCAAAAAAATCGCCAAATATTGGAAGACCCGCGAAAAAGATGCGGTTACCGTTAAGGCGATTGAAGAAATGACCGCCGAGATGAAGGCCCGCTTTGGGATGTAGTTTCAGCCGAAAAGCGATGTAAAGAGCCTGCGGTGCCTTCAGGGTTCCGCAGGCTTTTTTGTGGTGCCTAGCCAATTAATTGAGGACATTTACCCGGGCTTGAACATCGGTGCTGAGCGCTGCGTAGAAGAGATTATAGCCGGTGACTTTGTAAAACGTGCCCAGCTCGAATCGTGCGCGGGATAAGGCGGCAGGGCGATTGACCTCCACCCATAACAGGTCATTCCGGCAGATAGCCCCGGTTTCGCCGGGAAGGAGCGCAGGCTCTGTCCCACGTTCGAGGCCGCTCGCCGCGGCAGAACCCCGATTGGTGCTGGGGGCTGCATTGCGCTGCGGGGCAGCACCAGTGAGCGGGTTGACGCACGCAAAACCTGCTCCGCTGATCGCACGATAGCCTTTGTCCGCCGTCCAAATGGTCGAGCGTTCCTTGATGATGCGCGCGCCGCGTTCGTCCCCACCATCGAGGCTTGTATAGCTCATGAAGCAGCGGGTTTGCTTGGTGCTTTGGCAGGGTTTGGGAAAGCCCGCGACTGCGTTCGGGCCTTCAAATAAGGCATTGGGAACTGGCTGGTCGATGATATAGGTCGCTGCCAGCATGGGCCCAAGATCGCCCTTCTCTTGCATCAAGCGTAGGACATGCAAGCCACCTTGCCCGAGGCCCACGAGGACAAAGGGTCGCTTTGGATTGCGGGCTTGTTGGAAGGTTTCAAAAGCGCGCGCTACGTCCTCATAGGCGAGATTGAGTGCCTCATGGCTGTCGTCGCGTTGGGACAAAAGCGCGAATAGCACCGCTTGTCGATAACGCGGGACCCAGAGTGGGCCCGCTGCCGCAAAGGGTTCTGCGTGATTAGGCAGGGCGATGGTTTCGAGACGGGTGCGGGAAACATTGTCGGCAATGTCCATGTTCCATCCCGTATTGCCGCTCCAAGCGGTTGTTGGATGAACAAGGAAAACATCGGCTTTACCAAGTGCAGCATTGGCCCCTTGCGGCCGGAACGCCCAAGCGGCCGCATCACTATAGTCTGGGACCGGGGGTGGTTCATCGACTTGGAAGGGGACCGCAGGTTGGATCAATTCACGGAACAAATTGTCGCGCATGAAGTAAGCGGTCAGCCCGACAAGGAGGTTTAGGCCAAGGATCCCGCCAAGAATCCAGCGTTGCCAATTCCGTTTCATGGCAAAAGCCCGCTATAGGTCGGCTGATCAATGGCTAATTGGGCAAGTGTGACTTCGCGCAGAGCAGCCAGCAAGGCTGGGTCCTTATATGACAAGCAGCCGTCGCGAATTTGTGCGCAGATTTGTTGGTTTAGCGCTTCCAACGGGCTTGTCAGATCCGCCAATAAGGCGGCGTAAAGGGCCTGAGCGCGTGCATCGGCGGCGGGCTTGTGCGCCATTTCCCGCTCGATCAAAGCCAAAGCATTGGCAGCGACGCGCGCATGAAAGGCGGCTTGGCCACTCAGCTGCGGGGCTGCAACTTGGTTTAAGAAGCCGATGACCGAACCGAGCAATTCTTCAGAGGAGGGAGCTTCATGCATGGGGGCGGCCTTCGATCAAATTGAGTAAGTCGATTTCGGCTTCCGAAGCGCGTCTGCCAATCATGGCGCGCTCAATGGAAGGATCGGCTTTGGTGGCGAAGGCTTGATACATAATCAAGCACATAATGCCCCATTTAAAACTGCCCAAAGCCTGAAACCAAGTGATGTCGGATGGTTCGAAGGGCTGTCCCCCTGCGGTCTGATAGCCAGCTAGCAACTCTTCCAGCGAGCCAAAGCCGCCGACGCGCTTGTCGCGAATACCAAAGCGCCATGAATTGACACAAATCCAGCCGAGATCTTCCCGCGGATCACCCTGATGGGCGAGTTCCCAATCAAGCACAGCAGCGAGGCCCTTGGCATTGACCATCAAATTCCCATTACGAAAATCGCCATGTACTAAGGTGGTCGGCAAAGGTGCCGGCGCGTGCTCACGCAACCAAGCGAGCGCCAGTTCGAATACGGGTCGATGCATGTCAAAGCCGCGAAAGATCGCCTCGTAGCGGTCCAATTGGTCCAGGCCATGGCTGACAGGCAAATCTTGGGGCAAGTGAAATAGGCCAACTTGGTGGATTTTGGCCAAGGATTCGCCGCATTGGAAGGCCAATCGTCGGCGAGCGAGGCTGAATTCCTCGTCGCGTAGGATCTTTCGCGCAATCGTCTGGCCGGCGACATGGGCCATGATAAAAGCATCCCCTAACCCATCTTCTGGCAGGCAAACATGAATGATCTCAGGGACCGGGGTGCCGATTTGTGCGGCAGCCGCAATGATCTGCGCTTCCTTAACAAGGCCGATAGCCTCACCTTTGGCTGAACTTTCGAAGGGCGCACGCCGCAGGATCAGGGCACGCGGTGACTGGCCAGACACATGAAGGTTAAACCCCCAAGTCTCTTGGCTCGCGCCGCCTGACAGTCGCGTCATGGCATGTACTTCTGCACTTGGACCAAAGCGGATCTGCATCAAGCGGGTGAGGGGGGCAACCAAAGCAGTCATTATACCACCTTGGGCAAGCTTGGCGCGTTTTTCAAGTGAGGTGGTTCGCCGCCATTAGGCTTTGAAGACAAACACATCTTCACTTTGCAGGCTCAAGGCCACGCGTTGCCCAGTATCTGGGGCATTTTTCGCCTCAACCAGCGCGGTGATAAAGGCGCTTTCGCCCGTAATTGCCTTCAGCTTCAAGGTCAGAAAGCGGCCCACACCGCGGCGATCCACCACAGCAAAGTCACCGACGTCAGAGGGGGTCACAAGCGTTGCTTCGGGCCTTGAACAAACTACCACTGGGCCGTCAAAGGCGCTCGCAAAGGCACCGAGGCGGGTTTCCACTCGACCGTTTTCGGCGTGTGCCTCAAGGCTCCAGACCGCACCCAAGGCACGTGCGGCTTCCAGCGACTTCGGTGCCCGATAGACGTCGCGCGGCAAGCCACTTTGCAAAAGACGCCCGTGCTCAATAATGGCGACTTGATCGGCCACGGCGAGTGCTTCTTCCGTGTCATGGCTAACGATCAAGGCCGCAACACCGGCGTCTGCGAGGGTTGCCAACATGCTGGACTGAAGATCGGCACGCAGATGGGGGTCAAGGCCACTGAAGGGCTCGTCCATCAAGATAGCGCGGGGGCTAGGGGCAAGGGCACGGGCAAGGGCCACGCGTTGTTGCTCGCCACCCGAGAGCTCATGCGGGAAAGCCCCGCCGCGGTCACCAAGGCCGACACGCGCGAGCCAAGAAGCGGCTAAGGCGCGCCGCTCTGGCTTGCCCAAATGACTAAGACCAAATGCGACATTGCCCAAAGCCGTCAGATGCGGGAAGAGAGCATAATCTTGGAAAACCATCCCTAAGGGGCGCTTTTCAGGCGGCACGGTGATGCGCACATCGCTAACAAGCCTGCCATCGGCATAGACTTCGCCTGCATCCAGGCTTTCTAGTCCTGCCAAGACGCGCAAAAGCGTGCTTTTGCCAGAGCCTGACTGGCCTAAAAGCGCCAAAACTTTGCCCGCCTCAAGGGTAAGGCTCACATCATCGAGAGCCTTGACCGTACCAAAACTGCGGCTGAGATGGCGGGCTTCGAGGGCAAATTCACTCATGATTGCCCTGCCCGTGATTTCGAAAGACCATGTGAAAACAATAGGGTCGGGATCAAAGCTACCAAGATGATTGCAAGGGCTGGCCACGCCGCCGCACCCAAGCGCTCATCGGCCGCATAAGCATGGGCACGTACAGCCAGTGTATCAAGGCCAAATGGACGTAAAATGGTGGTCGCGGGCAATTCCTTGGCGATTTCGACGGCCACAATTAATGCGGCTGCAAAGGCAGACGGGGCGGCTAAGGGCGCCTCCAAAAGCAAAAAGCGCTTTATGCGATTTGCACCTAATGTCGCCGCTGATTCCCGCATCGAGCGGGTGGATTTTTCAAGGCCAGCGCTCAAAGGTTCCAGCCCTGCTGCCGTAAAGCGCGCGGCATAGGCATAGCAAAGGGCGATAATGGCAATCGGGCCGCTTAAAGCTGCGACCACATGTGATCCGCTTAAAGCCAAAGCAGCCAAAATGCCAAGCGCGGTTACGGCACCGGGGGTTGCATAGCCTGCGAGGCTGACCGCACGGACAAAGGCGTTGGATTTTGCGCTGCGTTGACCGAGAAAAGCGCTAAGACCTGCCAAAATCAAAGTGGCGCTGGCACCGAGTGCACACAAGAATGCTGTGGCGGCCAGCGGCTTGCTGAGCGCCCGCGCTGGCAGACCACTCGCGATGGCGAGCCCAACCAGATGCTGTACTGGGATAATCAAGCTCAAAGTCAAAACCGCAAAACAAAATCCCGGCATCAGAACCCGGCTCATGCCCGATATTGGCGCGCGCTGAGGCGTTCGCCAGCGAGTCGAGCCGCCCGCGACCAAGCCCGCCCGCGATTTACGTTCAAGCCAAACCAGAAACAAAACACCTACCAGAAGCAAGCAGGCGATGCGGGCCGCTGCTGCGAGGTCTCCCATGGAAAACCACGCGCGAAACACGCCAATGGTCAGGGTCGAGACACCTAAATGATCGGCTGCGCCATAATCGGCAGCGATCTCTAAGCCGGTCAGGGCTGCGCCGGCTGCAATCGCAGGCCGCGCCAAAGGTAAGGCCACCGTCAGGAAGCGCTTCAAAGCCCCAGCACCTAAAAGGCGGGCCGCTTCAAGGGCGCAGACAGATTGAGCTTCAAATGCACTGCGCGCCGCCAGATAGACATAAGGGTAAAGGGTCGTCACATAGACAAGCGTTGCGATCCAGAATCCGCGGGCACCGGTTAAATCGCCCCAAGCATAGGCTGACACATAGGCCGGCATCGCCAAGGGCAGGGCTAGACCCCAACTCAGCGCCGTCCGTCCCCAAAACTGGTAGGCGGTAACAAACCACCCTGCGACAACACCCAAGATGGTCGCGCCGATTGTCGAAAACACCAAGAGCATCAAAGAGGTGAATGCCATCTCGCCCAAAAGCACACGGCTAATATGGTCGAAACTCGCGCTTGGCTGAATGGCCGCTAAGAGGGTGAATAATACCGGTAGCCCCGGAATCGCCACTAAAAGCGCATATAGAGCCCAAGCCTTGAGCGTCACGCCAAGCGGCTTGGCCGGGCCATGCCCCTCCCAGTCCCGCGTGGGACTGGGTCCTGCTGCCGGGTCAAGTGTGGTCACTTCCAACCCGCGCGATCAAAGACCTTTTGGGCCTCAGGCTGATTGGTGCCCAGAACGACCATTGGAGTTTGGGCTTCTTTGAAACCAGCCAAGGCCTTCAACTCGCTGTTGTCATCCATCGCACTGGGAACAATGGGGAATTCGTCATTGGCCTTGGCAAAGATTTTTTGTGCTTCAGGGCTCGCTAAAAATTCCAAGAAAGCAACCGCATTGGCTTTGTTGGGGGAGTGGGCTGCCAAGGCCCCGCCGGAGATATTCACATGCGTGCCGCCACCAGCTTGATCGGGAAAGGAAAGAGCAAACTTGGCTGCGACAGCCTTATCCCCTGCGTCTTCAGAGCGTTGCAAGCGGACGGCATAATAGTGATTTACAATGGCGACGGCGCATTTGCCTTCCGCAATGGCCTTCAACTGGTCAGTGTCACCACCCTCTGGTGGGCGGGCAAAGTTTGTAACCACGCCTTTGGCCCAGGCTTCAGCCTTAGGCACGCCCCAATCGGCGATAAAGGACGACATCATAGATAGATTATAGACATTGCTGGACGGGCGAACGCAGATTTTGCCCTTCATGGCAGGCTCTGCCAATTGCGCATAGGTGGCAACTTGGTCGGCCTTCACGCGGACTGGATCATAGGCGATGACGCGGGCGCGCTTAGCAAAGCCGAACCAATCCTTTTTGGGGCCTTGCAAGCTTGCTGGAACGGCTGCGTCTAGTTTGGCGGATTGAACTGGCTGAAACAGGCCTGCAGTTTCTGCGCGCCAGAAATTGCCTGCGTCGACCAACAGGATCACGTCCGCTGGGCTTTGCGTACCCTCTGCTTTCAGACGCTCCAGTAATAGGTCGCCCTTCATCTCGATACGATTGATCGTAATGCCCGTGTTTTTTTCAAACAAGTCATAGAGTTGTTCGTCTGCATCATAATGGCGGGCCGAATAAATATTGACTTCGCCTTTAGAGCCGGCAGCAGGCTCCGGCGCGCCACACCCAGCTAGGGTCAGCAGAAGTGTCGATGCAACAGCAACCGAAACAAACAGGCGGGCACGGGAGTTTTTGAGAATGGTTCGCATCATCAACCGGTATTGTCACAGCCGCAGGCATCCTGCAAGCCAAACTCACACTCTAAACCCGCACGTGTGCGCGGCACAAAGTCGCGGCTTGGCTTTGCGCGCGATGCGAAAGCCAAGCCTCAGACTTCGACGTCCTATGCTTCGTCGTCGCTTAGTGGGCTCAGATGGATGGGGATTTTCATAAAGGCGGGAATGTCATTGCCAAAGGCCAGAACATCGGGGTCCTGATCCTGTTGGCGATAGCGGCCACCCCGATCGCTTCGTTCATTGCGATCACGTTCATGTCGGTCGCGGCCACGAGGTCCACGGTTTTGTGTGTCGCGCGGGCCACGGCCTTGACGGGGGGTGTCTGATGAATCTGAGGGTGCCAAAAGTTCAAAGCTTTGCCCCGACTCATCCTCGCCACCCAAATCGATGACGGCGAGTGGATCGACGGTAGGCTCGCTTGGCCGATTGTCTGGCTTTGTTCGACGGCGATTGCGACCACCTCGGCTGCGGCCGCCACTGGCCTCCACAGGGCTAGCTTCATTGGGTTCGACGGCCTCGTCGGGTACGTCGACGACGTCAGTTGCTGTTTCGACTTCGGCATCAAGCTGGGCTGCTGGCTTGCCACGACGGGGCCGACTGCCGCCCTTGCTTGCGCTCGAAGTCGAGGTAGGCTTGCGATCATCGTTCACTTTTTCTTGCGGCATGCCTTCAATCTCGGCGAATTCAATCGTCGTCTTGATCAAGGCCTGTACGGCATCCAGCGCTTTGGTGTCGCCGGGGGTTACGACCATAAAGGCCTCCCCCAAACGGCCTGCGCGGCCGGTCCGACCAATTCGGTGCACATAATCTTCGGCATGGCGTGGCACGTCGAAATTAAACACATGGCTGACATCGGGGATATCAAGGCCACGGGCCGCAACGTCCGACGCTACGAGGATTTGAAGCTCATTATTGCGAAAGCGCTCGAGCGTGGCCGTGCGCACACTTTGCTGTAAATCGCCATGTATGGGGGCGGCATCAAAGCCATAAACCTTCAAGGATTTTGCAACAATATCGACATCGGTTTTGCGGTTACAAAACACAATGCCATTCTTCATGGTCGCCATAGCCGACTGCATGGCTGCGCGCAGTACGGCCCGCTTGGTCTTGGGGTCGGACGAGGGGCTCTTCAACAAGCGCTGCGTGATCGTCGCAGCGGCTTGCGATTGGCGCGCGACTTCTACTTTGGCCGGAGCTTGTAGGAATTGCTCGGTCAAGCGTTTGATTTCAGGCGGCATGGTGGCCGAGAAGAACAAGGTTTGACGGGTAAAGGGTGTCAGCTTCACGATCCGCTCAATATCGGGGATAAAACCCATGTCGAGCATGCGGTCGGCTTCATCGATCACCAACATATTGACGCCAGTCAGCAAAAGTTTGCCGCGCTCAAAATGGTCGAGCAGGCGGCCAGGTGTCGCAATCAGAACGTCCACCCCCTTGGTCAAGAGCGCGTCTTGGTCGCCGAAGGAGACGCCGCCAATCAAGAGCGCCATCGTCAGCTTGTGGTTTTTGCCATAATTGCGGAAGTTCTCAGCGACTTGGTCAGCCAGTTCACGCGTCGGTTCAAGGATCAACGTGCGTGGCATGCGGGCCCGGGCTCGGCCTTGCGCTAAGCGCTCAATCATCGGCAGAACGAAGGCGGCGGTTTTGCCTGTGCCCGTCTGTGCGATCCCCAAAACGTCGCGTCCGGCCAGAACTTCCGGGATGGCTTTCCATTGAATGGGGGTCGGTTTGGTATAGCCCGTATCGGCGATGGCGCTCAGAAGCGGGGGCGAGAAACCCAAATCGGCGAAGGTTACGCCATCTGGAGTCTCGCTAATCGGGCCGGTGTCACCGGTCCCGTTGTTGTCGGTCATTTTATCGTCTCACAATGTTTTGCGGCGAGGCGCCGAACATGGCGCGACTTACCCAACATCCCCCTGGATGGTGGGCTCCGTGCGCCCCTCGTGGGCGTAATTGCACACAAAGTCAATGAAGCGGCAGGTTTCTCGCTTTTTCCGGCGGGCGCTGTGTCCAATCTGACACGTCCCTTTGCTAGCTTTAATAGACCTAAAGCTGACCCTTTAACGCAGCAGAAAGGCAATCGGACTGTAAATGATGGTTGGACAAGAAGTAGCGAAGGCAGCAAACCTTTTGCTCAGGCATGATAAAGACCAAAAGAGCCTTGGAGGACGACGCGTGAGCACCAATGACGGCCACCAGATATTCGATCCAGCAACCCATAAGCCTGCACCATTTCGCGGTGTTTTGCCTGAAATCTGGCGCTATATTTGCGCCCTATATCTCAAACTCAGTGGTTGGCGGCTGCAAGGTGATTGGCCGGACCTTCAGAAAGCCGTGATTCTCGCCGCGCCTCATACCTCCAATTGGGATGGTATCTTGATGCTGGCAACAGCGGGCCAATATCGCATCACCTTGCGCTTTATGGGCAAGAAAAGCCTGACGGAAGGCCCCTTTGGTGGCATTGTGAAGTGGCTGGGCTGCGTGCCCGTTGACCGGTCCACCAGCAATGGCCTTGTCACCAGCATGACGACGGCTTTCGCTAATGCGCGCGACTTGTTCCTTGCCATTCCTCCCGAAGCGACGCGCGCACGGGCAGAAGAATGGAAGAAGGGCTATTATTTGATTGCCCAAGCTGCTGTTGTGCCTATCGTGTTCGCCGTGATGGATTTTGCGACCAAAACCGTTCGCATTAGCGGTTCATTGAAACCCACAGGCGATTATGAAGCCGATTGGGCGTTAATCCGCAGTCATTATGAACGCGCAGTGGGCAAGCATCCGGCCAATTTCGCGCTGCCCGCCTAACCGAGGTCAATCCGTTCAAGCACTGGCTCTGGCCGATAGAGAGCTTGTACCGCATTGGCGCGACAAGCCCGACAGGCCCCTTGGTTCAAATAGCCCTTATCCGTGATCTCGCCATCTTCAAGACTAGGTGGGGTGGTCAGGAGGATGAGGCGCGTGACCCTGCGTGTGGCGGGCTGTCCGGTTCCCGCTCTTTCGAGCGCCGCCTTGGCTTGCATGCGCACCTTCTCATGCCAGACTAGCGCGTCCAGATCTTCGTCCAATTCTGCAAGTGCCCGGGCTTTGGCTAAATTGATAAAGGCCAAAGCGCCCAATTCCTCTTGTCCTTCCCCACAAATGACCGCGTCACTGAATAGGCCGTCCGAGGCTTGCACAAGGGCAGGGCGGACAAGGCCCGCGGGCACGAAGCTTCCATTAGCAAGCTTAAACTCCTCTGACAGGCGGCCATCAAAGGCGAGGCCCGCCTCGGGCTGATCAGGGTCCACAAAGCGCAGCGCGTCGCCCAGCTTATAGAAGCCCTCTTCATCATAAGCACTGGCTGTCTTATCAGGGGCATTGAGATAGCCCGGCGTGATACCAGGCCCCTTCACGCGGGCTTCGAGCTTGCTGCCTTGCGGCACAAGCTTGAGCGTCAAGCCCGGAACGGGCAGGCCGACAAGCCCCATGACTTCATTGGGCCAATGGACATTACAGACAGTCGGCGCGGTCTCGGTCGCGCCATAGCCTGCGGCTAAGGTGATTTCTTCCCCAGTTTGACGAATGGCGACCTGCTGTAAGCGGCGATAGACATCTTGAGTTAAAGCCGCCCCGCCATATTGCATGATGCGCAAATTGGAAAATAGGGCCTCAGCCAGCTCTTCATCCTGTTCCAACGCGCTTGCTAAAAGCGTCCAGCCCAAGGGCACGGTGATGTGGTAGTTGGGCTTTACGTGTTTCAAAGTGGCAATGGTTGCTGAAAGCCCCTCAGCTGTCGGGGTACCCGGATCAATCCACAAGCTGCCACCGGCATGCAACAACATGTGCAGGACGGCATTGCCGCCTAAAGAATGGCTCCATGGCAAATGATTGGCCATGATGATGCCATCAGGCCAAATCTCAGCCTCACGTGTGGCGTCAAAGGTGGAGCGAATTTGTGCGGCATTGATGGCCAAATTGGCATGCGTGACGGTGACGGCCTTGGGCGAACCGGTAGAGCCCGATGTTAGAAGATATTTGCATGCATCACGCGGATCAATTGTTTCGAAGTCTGGCGCATCTTGCGGGTCAGCAAAAAGCTGGTCGAGCGAGATTTCTCCGGCTGTGCCAAAGCCGTCACCGGGTGAGATAACAGGCACGCCAATTTCTTCGGCCCATAAAGCGGGCTTGGCATAGGCCAGGCCCTCCATAAAGACTGCCGCTGCGCCCAGTGTCTTTAAAGCCTCATGCAAGCGGCGTGGGTCGCGCGCTTTGGTTGAGTAGGCTGGCGTGATCGCTGCGACGGCAAGGCCAGCTAAAGGGGCCGCATAGGTCAAAAGCGCATGGCTGATCGAATTGGATGAGGCAATGGCGATTATGCTGCCGCGCGGAAACCGGCCATAAAGACCTGCGGCAAGGGATTGCACCAAGGTCCAACCATCTTGGTAATTCAAATGCCTCCACGCACCGGCTTCAAAGCCTGCTAGCCACAGCCTCCGGGGTGCCGCTTCGGCCCAATGTGCCAAAGGTGCCACCACATTGGCAAAAGCTGTTCGCAAGGGATGGGGGTTTGTTAAAAGAATAGTTCCATCTGCTTGATGGGCCAGATCAATCTTTACGGGGGATACATAAGGGGCAGCACGCATGACACTTAATTAGCTCAGACCGCGACACTTTGCACCTAGGTGCGGCTGTGGCTTTAGCGGTTGCCGCCCGGCACGACCCGAATCTTTTGCTTCGACTTGCCCAAAGGTTGGACGCGGAATGGCCCTTTCGTCAGGTCAGGCGAGACCCAGCCGCCCGGAGGCTCGAGCCAGTTACCGCCGCCATCACCGCCAGCCCGTGATTGACTGCCCTGAGGTGCTGGCGTGATTACCATAAAACCGCGGGCATTTGGGCTCGAAGAGAAGCGCTCTTCAAAATAGTGCTTGTCTGGTGGGTTCGAAGGCGGTGGAATCAATTCCCGCTCAATCGTGACGTCGGGCACCACCGCAACCACTTCTTTCTCCGTCGCTTCAGTTTGCGCCGAAGAGCCAAATCCAGCCGCCAACAATGCAAAGACCCACATGCCGCAAATCCCCAATGCGTACTTTCAATTGGAGGTAGCTTGCAGGCAGAATCGAGAAAGTCGAGTGAAACCTTTGTAACCTTCGCCAGTTTTGACGTTCAACCGCACAAAAGACGGTGTTAAGCCACCTTGCGGACAAAGACAGAGCCGGCCGAATAGCCGGCGCCAAAGGAGCAGATCAGGCCCGTGTCTCCGGCGCCCAGATCATCGCTATTTTTGTGAAACGCAATGATGGAGCCTGCCGACGACGTATTGGCATAGGTATCCAGAACGGTTGGGCTTTCATCTTCACTTGCCTCATGGCCCAAAACCTTGCCGGCAATCAGGCGGTTCATATTGGCATTGGCCTGATGCAACCACATGCGGCGTAGGTTTGAGGCCTCAAGGCCCAAGGTTTCCATATGCTCGATAATCATGGCCGCGACCATGGGCACCACTTCTTTGAACACTTTGCGGCCTTCTTGGACAAAGAGCTTATCCTTGGCCCCGACGCCTTCTGGCGCGGTATGGTTCAAAAAGCCAAAGTTATTGCGAATATTATTGGAGAATTGCGTTTTGAGCTTGGTGCCCAAAATCTCCCAGTGCGGTTTGTCGCCCACCACATCGGCGGCCTCAATCAAGATAGCTGTACCCACATCGCCAAAGATGAAATGACTATCGCGATCTTTAAAGTTCAAATGGCCCGAGCAAATCTCTGGATTGACCACTAACACGCTGCGCGCATGCCCAGCGCGGACAAAGTCAGCCGCCGTCTGGATGCCAAAGGTGGCCGAAGAGCAGGCGACATTCATGTCAAAGGCAAAGCCTTCAGGATTGCAGCCAAGCGCTGCTTGAATTTCAATCGCCATGGCGGGATAGGCCCGCTGCATATTGGACGCCGCGCAAATCACCGCATCGACATCCATCGGATCGCGGCCGGCACGTTCCAGTGCTTGGCGGGCAGCCCGTACCGCGAGCTCAGCTAGAATCGACAATTCCTCATTTGGCCGCTCTGGAATGCGTGGGGCCATGATGTTGGGGTCCAAAATGCCATCCTTATTGACGACAAAGCGAGCCTTGATGCCCGAGGCTTTCTCAATGAACTCCACCGAGGAGGGGGTTAGTGCTGCCACGTCACCCGCTTCAATCGCTGCCGCATGCTGGGCATTATAGAGCTCGACATAGCGGTTGAAGCTATCGACCAATTCCTCATTGGTGATGGAATGGGGTGGCGTGTAAAGGCCGGTTGCGGAGATAACTGGTTTGATTTCAGCGCTCACGAGCAATCTTTCCTTAGCTGGTTTTGGTGTGTCGCGACGATTTAGGGACACAAAAGTGGCTTAGCCATAGACCGTGTCACCTAACCCGTCGAGGCCTTCAGGGCAGAAGCCGTCTCTAGCAGTCTTTAGGCGGACTCTTGAGACAAACTATTGTGAAGCTGTGCTAGGCGGGCAGAATGGGCAAGCCAAATAGGGGGATAAGATGGAGATTTATGGCGATGATCGTTCAGGCAATTGTTTGAAGGTCCGCTGGACGGCCGAGCATTTGAACCTTCCCTATGTCTGGCATGAGGTGCTGGCCCTAACAGGCCAGACAGCCAGCCCAGAATTTCGCGTCCTCAATCCGTTTGGCCAGGTGCCCGTCGTGCGCTTTGAGGATGGACGCACCCTTGCCCAATCCAATGCCATCATCCTCTATCTGGCAGAAGGCTCAAGCCTGATCCCAACCGATGCCTTTGACCGCGCAAAACTATTTGAGTGGCTGTTCTGGGAGCAATATAGCCATGAAGTGGTGATCGCCGTGCGGCGCGCGAAAGTCCATCTCCTTCGCCAAGCCGAAGCCGAGATTGACCCAAGCCTCCTGCCGCGGGGAAAGGTCATTCTTTCACGCATGAATGAGCATTTAGCCGAACGGGATTGGTTTGTCGGCACTGCCTTCACCTTAGCCGATATAGCGCTGTTACCCTACACCCGCTTTGCTGATCAGGGTGGGTTTGAGCTTCATCGTTACCCTGCCATTCAGGCGTGGATCAAGCGATGCGAAGCCTTTTTGGGTTTGCCCGCGCTATAGTGCTTGCCGTTGCGAAAACTTGTCAGCGCGGCTTTGTCCCGCTAACCCACTTTTAACACCGCCTGCGCTGCCCGCAGCGTAACTCATTTCAGGGACAGACCCATGCAAGATATTCTTCAAGCGCTGGAAGCTAAACGTGCCAAAGCTCGTGCCGGGGGCGGCCAAAAACGGGTGGACGCACAACATGCTAAAGGCAAGCTGACCGCGCGGGAGCGGATTGAAATCTTGCTCGATGAAGGCAGCTTTGAAGAATTCGACATGTTTGTGGAGCATCGCTGCACCGAATTTGGCATGGATGCGCAGAAGTTTCCAGGCGACGGCGTCATCACGGGCCAAGGCACGATCAATGGCCGTCTGATCTATTTGTTCTCGAAGGACTTTACCGTCTTCGGTGGCTCTTTGTCACTGACCCATGCGGCCAAGATCGTCAAAGTTCAGCAAATGGCGGCCCGCAATGGCGCACCTGTTATCGGCCTGTTTGATGCGGGTGGCGCGCGCATTCAAGAAGGCGTTGATTCTTTGGCGGGTTATGCCGACATCTTTATGGAAAATGTGATGTCCTCCGGCGTGATCCCGCAGATCAGCGTCATTATGGGCCCCTGTGCCGGGGGTGACGTCTATTCGCCTGCTTTGACCGATTTCATCTTCATGGTGAAAGACACAAGCTATATGTTTGTGACCGGCCCGGACGTGGTCAAGACCGTCACCAATGAAGTCGTTACGGCCGAAGAATTGGGTGGGGCGAGTGTCCATGGCGCCAAGTCTGGCGTGATTGACGGCAGCTTTGACAATGACTTCGACACCTTGTTCCAAATGCGCCGCTTGGTCGATTTCTTGCCGCTGTCAAACCGCGAAAAACCACCCACCCGGCCAACGCATGACGATCCAGAGCGGGTGGAAATGAGCTTGGATAGCTTGATCCCTGCCAATCCCAACAAGCCTTACGATATGAAGGAATTGATCGAAAAGGTTGTCGATGATGGCGATTATTTCGAGATTGCCAAGGATTTTGGTAAAAACATCATCACAGCCTTTGCTCGCATAGAAGGCTCTACCGTCGGCGTGGTTGCCAACCAACCCATGAGTTTGGCTGGAGTTTTGGATATTGATTCCAGCCGCAAGGCCGCCCGATTTGTGCGCTTCTGTGATTGCTTCAATATTCCCATCGTGACCTTTGTCGACGTGCCGGGCTTTATGCCGGGCACCAAGCAGGAATATGGTGGTCTGATTAAACATGGTGCGAAGCTGTTGTTTGCCTTTGCCGAAGCCACCGTGCCAAAAGTGACCGTCATCACCCGCAAAGCCTATGGTGGGGCCTATGATGTGATGAGCTCCAAGCATTTGCGTGGCGACGTCAATTATGCTTGGCCGACAGCTGAGATCGCGGTTATGGGGGCCAAAGGGGCGGTGGAGATTATATTCCGCGCCGATATGGGCGATCCAGAAGCGATTGCCGCCCGTACCGCCGAATATCAAGACCGCTTCGCCAATCCATTTGTGGCGGCCCAGCGCGGCTATATTGATGATGTCATCATGCCGCACTCCACCCGCCGCCGCGTCGCCAAAGCCCTACGCGCCCTCAAGCACAAGAAGCTTGAGAACCCCTGGAAGAAGCACGACAATATTCCGTTATAAGAACCGCGTTTTGATCCGTAGGATCAAAGTTGCGGGACAAACAAGAATAAGAACCGCGTTTTGATCCGTAGGATCAAAGTTGCGGGAAAATAAGGAATGATCGAGTTTTGGGCGGTAGTTGCGTGGTTGCGTAGGGTGCATTCCATCAGGAATGCACCAGGACAAAGCATTGTTTTAAATAACTTATCTTTATCTGGACGGCCTTTGCCGTAGGCCGTGCCTTGGCAAAGGCGGCTATTAAGTTTGCGCCGAAACAATCGTCAGACAGGGTCAAAGTGAGCAGAGCGAGCCTTTGAACCGGTCTAAGTCATGCTTTTGGAAGCCGCGATTGGACGGTTTTGGTGCCCAAAACGCCTCACATCACCGCTTCAATCAGTACGGGTACATCGGCCGCAATCGCGCGGGCAAGGGCGGTATCAAAGGCTTCGGCGGTGTCGCAGGAAACCGCCTCAACCCCTTGACCTTCGGCCAATTTCACCCAATCGAGCGCGGGCTTGTCGAGGGAGAGCATGGAGCTGGCGGCAGGGCCTGGTTGGCCTGCCCCTGTTCGGCCCATCTCAATATTCAAGATGCGGTACGAGCGGTTGGCGAAGACGACCGTCACGATGGGCAGGCGTTCGCGCGCCATCGTCCACAAGGCTTGCAGCGTATACATGCCGGCGCCGTCGCCGGTTAGCGCGATGACTTTCCGGTTTGGCGCGGCCACAGCGGCCCCCACCGCCAGAGGCAGGCCTTGGCCAATCGCGCCACCGGTTAGGAACAGCCAATCATGCTGGGCAGCGGTTTGGGTTGCCATGAAATGGGGGAGACCAGCGGTAACCGCATCGTCGGAAATGATAGCTTGGTCGGGCATATGACGTGCTAAGGACGTCGCGCAAGTATAGGGCGTGATCTTGCCAGTTGGCATGGCTTGTTCGGTGCGAGCAGGGGCAGGTGGGGCGTCGGGCGCGTCCAAGGCATCGGCCAAAGCGGCCAAGGCTTCGGCACTATCTTCACTGCGGGCTGATAATTCGATCGTGGTGCAGCCTTCAGGCACCAAAATGCTGGGCTTGCTGGGATAGGCGAAGAAAGCACAAGGCACGCCCGTTCCTGCGAGGATCATCAGATCAGTACCCGCCAAATCCTCCATCGCCATTTCGGCAAAATAGGCCATGCGGTCTGGCCCGAAACGGCCAGCACCGCGCGCCAGACGGCCGACAAAGGTGTCGCACAAGACCCGCACACCAGCTGCCTTTAAGCGCGACATGGTCTCCAAAGCGGCCTCATCATACAGGGCAGGGCCATTGACCAGCACGACAGGCGTTTGCGCCAATTGGATGGCATCGGCTACCGCTTCGACTTGGGCGGGGTCCACCAGCGAGAGCCCCGGCACCGATACGCGAGGCGCATCAGGGCCTGATGGACTCCATGCGCTATCGGCTGGCAAGATCAGGGTAACCGGCCCTGCAGGCGGACCCATGGTTTCTACAAAGGCTTTTGCCGCCTTTTCGCCCGCTTCGCTGGCCTTTTCGACGACCCCCACCCAACGCGAATTCGGCTTGACCAAGGTTTCAATGTCTGAGGCCAAGGGCGCATCTAAGGTGCGGTGATAGGTGGCATGATCGCCTACAACATTGACCATGGGCGCATAGGCCCGGCGCGCATTATGAATATTGGCAGCGCCATTGGCATAGCCCGGTCCTAAGTGCAAAAGCGTCATGGCAGGCTTTCCAGCAATCCGGGCAAATCCATCAGCCGCCCCTGTGGCCACGCCTTCAAACAGACAGAGAATTGAGCGAATGCGCGGCTCTCGATCAAGGGCTTGCACCAAATGCATTTCACTCGTGCCGGGATTAGCAAAGCAGGCCGTGACCCCATGTTCAGCTAAAGTCGCCACCAATTGGTCTGCGCCGGTTCGGGTGTCGGTTTCTTGCGTCATGCATTGCCTCATTTGTCTTTTCCCAATCCTTGCCCGAGGTACACCCGCCTGTCACGACAGCAACACAGATCAGATGCACTTTGGGGCTGACAGGGCGGCCATTGCGGGCCAAGGTGTGGGCATGACCCAGATTCACCGTATCACCCTCGCCCGCCACATCACCGGAACCCCCTCGCTGGAGGACTTTAAGCTCGAGACATTTGAAGCCCCGCCCTTGAAAGAAGGCCAGTTCCGGGTGGAAAACAAGTTCGTGTCCGCCGACCCCGGCACACGATCACGCCTGTCGGGTACCGATTCCTACGCCGGAGCCTTAAAGATTGGCGATCCGATTGATGGTTTTGCTGTGGGCCATGTGGTGGAAAGTCAAAACCCTGCCTTTGAAGTTGGCCAATTGGTGACCTTGGGCTCGGGCTGGGCCAATCAATCGATTTCCAATGGCCGTGGCTATTGTGCGAAATTGCCCGACTTAGATGTACCGCTATCGGCCTGGATTGGCGTTCTGGGCGTGCCCGGCATGACGGCTTGGTTCGGCCTAAAGCGCATTGGCCAGATTAAGCCCGGTGACCGCGTGATTGTCACTTCAGCTGCCGGCCCAGTTGGGGCCACCGCCGGCCAATTGGCCAAAGCGTGGGGGGCGTCGCGGGTTGTGGGGGTTGCGAGCGCTGGTGATAAATCCGACTGGTTGAAGGCAGAAGCTGGCTTTGATGAGGTCATAGATTATCGCTCACCCACCTTTGCGGCCGATCTGGCCGCGGCCATGCCCGAGGGGGCCGATGTGTTGTTTGATAATGTTGGCAATGCGATGATTGATACGATCCTGCCCCTGATGCGCCCGTTTGGCCGGATCGTGGTGTCGGGCCAAGTGGCAGACTATAATGTCGCGCTGCCGGATCGGCATGGCATTCGCAATACTGACCGCTTCATTACGCACCGCTTGAAGATGGAAGGCCTTGTGGTGTTTGACGATTTGCGCGCCTTCCCAGAAGCCCAAGCCGAAGCCGCTGCCATGATCAAGAGCGGCCAATTGAAGCTGAAGGAAGTGATCTCTGAGGGTGTGGAAAGCCTGCCAGCGGCCTTCTGCGCTTTGTTCCAGCCCGGTGCCACCTTTGGCCGCCGGATTGCGCGCATTTAACTGGGGTAGGCTCTATGGAATTTCAGCATTATTCCCGCATCCAATTTGCCTATGACCAAGGCTATGGCCCCCGCGTTTTGGTTGTGACCATCGCAGGCAATAATCCTGTCAATGGCGTTGATGAAGCTATGCATGAGGAATTGGCGCGGGTCTTCACCGATTGCCAACGCGATCCTGATAGCGATTTGATCGTCTTGACGGGTAAGGGCCGCGTCTTCTGTGCCGGTGGGGATTTGGATTGGTTTGACGAACAAATCAGCAATCCCGCCAGCTTCCGTGCTATCGCGCCTGATGCCAAGCGGATCGTGCTGTCGCTCTTAGAACTCGAAAAGCCCATCATCTGCCGACTTAACGGTGCCGCCGCGGGCCTTGGGGCCACGATTGCCTTGATGTGCGATGTGATCATCGCCGAAGATACGGCCAAGATTGGCGATCCGCATGTGAAAGTCGGCCTTGTGGCTGGCGATGGTGGGGCCGTCATTTGGCCGGCCCTGATCGGGGTGGCTCGTGCCAAAGAGATGCTCTTGACGGGCGATTTGATCTCAGGGGCTGAGGCTGCCCGCATAGGCCTAGTCAATTATGCGGTGCCATCAGACCAGCTGGATGCCAAGGTCGCCGAAATGGCGGGTAAAATCCTCGGCAATCCGCGCTGGGCCGTGCGCTGGACCAAAGTCGTGATGAACCAACAATTGCGCCAAGCAGCCAATCTCACCATGGATGCAGCTGTTGCCTATGAGACCTTGTCCAATATGGCCAAGGACCGGGCCGAAGCAGTCGCAGCGTTTAAGGAAAAGCGCAAAATGAATCTGACAGGGGAATAGATTTGCCACACGCCTTTGCCCCAGAACCCGACCACATTACCGAACTGCGGCATCAATTGCGCCGCTTTGTGGAAGCTAAAGCGCCGCGCGAAAAGCGCCAATTGTGGGACCGTACCCACACTTGGCCGCGCGATCTGTTTGCTGAGCTTGCCGCCATGGGCATCTGTGGGCTGACGGTTGATGAGGAATTTGGCGGCCTCGGCCAAGATATTTATGCGGCTGTGGCTGTGATCGAGGAATTGTGTCGGGCAGGGGCGTTTCTGGCTGGCCCCTTCATCCATTGCGCCTTTTATGGCGGGATGAATATCTCTGAAAATGGCAACGCCTCCCAAAAGGCCGCCTTTCTACCCGCCTTGGCTAAAGGCGAACTTATGTTCTGCTATGGCCTGTCTGAACCCGATGTGGGCGGGGACTTATCCAGTGTTACCACGCGCGGTGTGATCGACGGCGACCATGTCGTAATCAATGGGGCTAAACGCTGGTGCACGGGGGCTGATTTTGCCGATTATATCTATTGCCTTATCCGCACCGAAAGCGATGAGAAACGCAAAAACCTCGCCTTTGTACTAATCCCGAAGGACACAGCCGGGGTAACCCTGCAGCCGATCGAGCATGTCAATTTGCGCTACACGCTGTCGAGTGATGTCTATTTCGACAATGCCCGCATTCCTGTCTCTCATATCGTTGGCGGCCCTGAAAAATGGGGCAAGGGCTGGGGCATGTTGGCCGGTCGCGCACTTGACGTGGAGAAGCTTGAAATCACCGCCGTCACTTTTGGTATCGCGCAAGCCGCCGTGGAAGAAGCGTGGGCCTATGCGCAAGAGCGCGTGCAATTTGGCAAGGTCATCTCGGGCCATCAAGCCATTCGCCACGCGTTGGTGGAAGCCCGCACCAAGCTCGAAGCCTGCCGACATATGCTCTACCACGCTGCTTGGCTTGCCACCCAAAACCTGCCCTGCGGCATTGAATCGAGCATGGCTAAGCTGTTTGTTGCCGATACCGCCGCCGAAATCGCCCTCATTTGCCAACGCGTGCTTGGGGCCTATGCGTTGTCAGACGCCTTCGACATGGAACGCCACGTCCGCGACCTCCTCGGCATGCGCATCGTCGGTGGGTCGAGCGATATGCAGAAGAATAATCTCGCGGGGCTGTGGGGGATGAAGGGTTGATCCGGCTTCGCTCTTCGAGCTTCCCGCGATAAATCCCGGTTTCGCTGCTCGAGCGAAAGTAAATGTTAAAAGCGCTTCTTCACGACCGCCCGGCCGGATGCGGATTTGAGATATTTCTCAAAGGCCCAAGCTTTGGTGTCGTCAGAGAATCCGATGTACGTCTTGATGCGCCATGGGCCATATTTAGAGGTGTGTGTGACAACACCCGAATTATGCTTAGCCAACCGCGCCTTCAAATCACTGGTTGCGCCGACAGAAAAATGCTGTCCGTCGAGACTTTCAAGAATTTAGACGTATTTCAATTTTGAACTTCCTTGTGTCTGGGAACATCAGTCACTGAAAGCACATGTGTGAGTTGATCATTTCGTCCCGGCTTCGCGCTACGCGCTTCGCCGCGGTAAACCCGGATACAAACAACCCGGCTTCGCGCAACGCGCTTCGCCGCGGTAAACAGGCAGCCTACGCACTACGTGCTTCGGCTCGCCAAGCCGGATTGAACAATACTTAGGCAGCCTACGCGCTTTGCGCTTCGGCTCGCCGAGCCGTAGCACGAAGTGCGAAGGCTGGTGGGTCGTGTAGGACTCGAACCTACAACCAGACCGTTATGAGCGGCCGGCTCTAACCATTGAGCTAACGACCCGTGCCATGGCGAACCAGAGGCGGGAGGCGGGGAGATAGCGGTTTTTGCCGCGTCGCAAAAGCCTCGTCCTCATTTGAACGCAGATCGGTCTCTTTTTTGCCCAAAGCAGTGCAGACTCTGTTCATGTTGGTTTAGCTACAAACCACAAGACCAATCTGGGAAGGGAATATCCATGCGTCAGTTCAACCGCCACCTCTTATTGTCCGCACTCGCCCTCAGTGCAGTGGGGTTCGTGCCCGTCTCAGCTATGGCACAAGCTAATTCGACCATAGGGTCTCCTTGCTGCATGGCACCGGCCTCTGTCACGCCCACCACATTGAACTTCACGGTGAGCGCAGATCAGAAGAAAGCGCCAGACATGGCGACTATGGGGGCAGGGGTTGTGACCACCGCCAAAACCGCCAAAGCTGCGATGGAGGACAATGCGCGCAAAATGTCCGCCGCCTTTGTGGCGTTGAAAGCCGCAGGCATTGCCGAGAAGGACATGCAAACCTCTGGCGTGCAGTTAAGCCCGCAATATGACTATACCAATGGCACCCGCCCACGCATCGTGGGCTATCAAGCCGCCAATCGTGTGACCTTGAAGTTGCGCAAGATCGACCAAATCGGCGCGGTGATGGATGCCCTGGTGGCGCAAGGCATTAATGAGATTGATGGGCCAAATTTTGGCATCGAAAACCCTGACGCCATGCTGGATCTGGCCCGCGGCGAAGCCATGGCAACCGCTATGCGCCGAGCTGAGCTTTATGCCAAGGCCGCTGGTATGCGGGTTAAGCGCATCGTTTCGATCAGTGAAAGTGGCGGCTACACGCCCCCGCAGCCCATGCCCATGATGATGGCACGAGCTGCCATGGCTGACTCTGCGGCACCGACGCCGGTTGCGGCTGGCGAGGTCAGCTATTCGATCCAAATCTCGCTTCAAGTTGAACTCGAGAGATAAGTCTGCAGACGATAGGCTTTGATCCGACCCTTTGCTTTCACATTTTTGTGGTCGTGAAAGTTGGGTCAAAGCTTGCAAACAGGTGGGTTTCGCGATAGCGCCCCCGCCATGCTTAACTTTGACCTTGTCGCTGCTAATCTTCTTTCCCCAGCCGTTATCTGTTTCGCACTGGGTGCTTTTGCCGCCTATGTGAAGAGCGACTTACGCGTTCCCCAACAGGTACATGAGACCATCTCCATGTATCTCTTGTTCTCGATTGGCTTGAAGGGCGGAATTGCGCTGGATAATTCGGCCGGCACATCCATGTTGCTGCCGTTTCTGGCGACCATCTTTATGGGCGTCCTGACACCGATTGTCGCCTTTTATGTCGCTCGACAAATTGGCAAGCAGAGCATTGTCGACTCCGGGGCAATGGCAGCACATTTTGGCTCGGTCAGTGCGGTGACCTTTATGGCCGCCTTGAACTTTGGCGCTTTGAGTGGCTTCAAGATTGAAGGCTATCTAACTGCGCTTTTGATCGTCTTAGAGGTGCCGGGCATCATTATCGGCATCGTTTTGGCGCGCCTGATGTCGGAAAATCGCACTATCAGCGTCAATCATGTGCTGCGCGAAGCGATCACCAGCAAGAGCGTTATGCTGATGGGCGGCGGGCTTTTGGTTGGTCTATTGACCGATCCGAAGGGGATTGAAGCCGTCTCCACCGTCTTTATCACGCCCTTCCAAGGCGTCTTGGCCTTCTTCTTGTTAGAGCTTGGCGTGGTGGCATTGAAGCGCTTACGCGAATCGAAGGCCCCCTTGCCCTTCATGTTGGCCTTTGGCATCAGCATGCCGATCCTTTTCGGCACGATTGGCCTCATCGTTGGCCATTTTGCGGGTTTTTCGGTTGGCGGCACTGCGGTCTTTGCCACCATGGCAGCCAGCGCATCCTACATTGCAGCACCAGCTGCTGTACGCATGGCGATGCCAGAGGCGAACGAAGGACTTTATCTTACGACATCCATCAGTATCACTTTGCCGTTCAACATCATCATCGGCATCCCGGCTTACTTTGCCGTGTCGGCGATGATTAGTGACTGGCCTACCATGGCAAGCTTGATGGGCGGCTAGTCGGCCGCGCGCGGATCAGCCCGCACCCAGCCCCGCTCATGGTTGAATAAATCGAGTCCACCGGTCGCTATATCAAAGCGTGCGCCTTCGAGATTGAGGGTGCCGGCGGCAACCTTTTCTGCCACGAAGGGGAAGCTCAATAGATTGGACATGGAAAGTTCAACGCTTGCCCGCTCGCAAGGTTCAATCTCGTCAGTATTAAGCGCCATAACAACCGGCACCAGCACATCAATCCATTGATTGACGAAGCGCAGGCTTTGGCCCTCTTGCCCGGCCTTGGTGCCCCAGCGGCCACGGTCGATCGCAGCCTTGACCCCGCCACAGCGGGCATGGCCCATGACAAGGATGGTTTTGACACCAAGGGCTTGGACGGCAAACTCAATGGCGGCAGAGGTGCCATGCAGGCCTTCGCCTTGCTCGAACGGCGGCACAAGGGCGGCCACATTGCGCACAACAAACAGCTCACCCGGTGACACGTCAAAAATCTGGCCGGGATCGGCGCGGGAGTCCGAACAAGCGATCACCAAAAGGCGCGGGGTTTGGCCATCGGCCAATTGCTCATAGAGTTCGCGTTGGTGCGGCCAAGCATCACGGCGAAAACGGCTATAGCCTTCCAATAATCGATCCATCAGAAGTCTATAGCCGCAGCTGTCTAGCCAAGGAAAGGCTTAATTGGCGCGCGTCACATGCAGGACGGCACCTTCAACCCCGGTTACCACCAAAACACTCCCACTTGCTGGGTCTGTCCCGTCAAAGGTTTTGGCGGCCCATTCGGTATCCCCCAGCCGGACTCTGCCAGCGCCGCTGACAAAGGCTTCCACGGCGATAGCCTGCTGGCCAATGTGGCGTTGGAGAGGCGAATTAAGTGTGGGGTCCTCAGACGGTGTGGTGTCGGGCTTGAAAAAGCGGCGTCCTGCCACAGTCGTGGCCAAAGCAAACAAAGCAAAGGCGACCAATTGCAACGGCAGGCTCGCGTCTGGGAACAGAAAAGCTAATGCAGCCGTTAGCGCCGCAGCTGTGGCGATCCACAAAAGATAGGCCGTGCCCGTCAGCAATTCTGCCGCCAACAATGCCGCGCCAATGCCCAGCCAGGTCAGCGCGCCAAGCCCTGCCCAAGTACTGATAAATTCGTCCATCAGTTTAGTCCTTCGTCGTGGGGACAGCGGTGCGGGCAGGGGCTTTGGCCTGCCCTTGGCTTTGGGTGGCCGTGCCCGACAGGGTCAATTGACGCACGCCTTCAATCGCCGACGCAATCGCACTCAGCTCGGTCGGCACAATTACGGTGCGCTGTTGGGGTGAGGAGGCCAGTTTGCCAAAGGCCTCGACATAGGATTGGCCCAAGAAGTAGTTGAGCGCATTGACGTCACCTGCCGAAATCGCGTCTGACACCATGCGGGTAGCATTGGCTTCGGCTTCTGCGGCGCGTTCGCGGCCTTCAGCGTCGCGGAAGGCAGATTCCTTGCGGCCTTCGGCTTCCAGAATGACAGCTTGCTTATGGCCTTCCGCACGTAGAATGGCGGCAGCCTTTTCGCCTTCGGCGGTGGTGATTTCAGCCCGACGCTCGCGCTCGGCCTTCATTTGCTTGGCCATAGCTTCATTAAGATCCGCAGGTGGCGAGAGGTCTTTGATCTCGATCCGCACGACTTTAACGCCCCAAGGATTGGTCGCCGCATCAATCGTCTGCAACAGTTTGGCATTAATGGTGTCACGTTGCGACAAAACTTCGTCCAGCTCCATGGAGCCGATCACGGTGCGCAAATTGGTCAAAGACAGATTGGTGATGGCCAGCCGCAAATCTTCGACCTCATAGGCGGCTTTGGCGGCGTCAAACACTTGGGTAAAGACCACCGCATCGCAGCGTACCATGACGTTGTCGCGCGTGATCACCTCTTGTCGTGGCACGTCCAAGACGCTTTCCATCATCGAAATCTTGCGGCCTATCTGGTCCATAATGGGCGTAATGAAATGAATGCCGGGGTGTAGGGTCCGCAAATAGCGACCAAAGCGCTCCAACGTATATTGCCGGCCTTGTGGAACGATTTTGACAAAGGTGGTGACAAAGATGATCGCCATCACAACCAAGACGGCGGAAAACCAAAAGAATTCCATGAATATACCTCCCCAATCCGAGCCAATGGGGTAGGCCTTAAAGCGGTACACGTCGGCGTACCAAGCCTACCCTAAATCACTGCCCGCGCGAGATATGTGTATTGCGACTACGGATTAAAAGAGGTCGCTTGTTTTCCTGTGGATAAAATGGTGGATAAA